>JAFGHE010000143.1 GCA_016930295.1 Sedimentisphaerales bacterium | reverse complement strand
CAGGGATGCGATTCTGGGTCTGGGAGGTGTTGACTCGGACGGTGACGGATTTCTTAATGAAATTGAAATTCTGGATACGACCACGTTTGATAATACTCCCACGTTTCCCGGGCTCAAGCCTGCGAATGTGGGTAATGTGTCTAATGTGGATGTTGCTGATATTCAGTATCATCTGGTGCCCAGTACGGGCAGTGATACGGATCCGCCGGAGGTGACGGTGATCTGGCCCAATGGCGGTGAGATTCTGGTGGGGAATACCGCCGTGACGGTGGAATGGAGCGCCACGGATGCCGGCGGGATTGCCGGTGTGGATTTGTATCTTTCCCTGGATAACGGTGTAACGTTCAAGCCTCAGGCCCAAGGTTTGTCTAATACCGGTTTATATACGTGGTTTCCGGCCAATCGGCCTTCGACGGTGAGTTTATTCCGGGTGGTCGCCACGGACAACGCGTTTAATACGGGTCAGGATGACAGTGACAGTGTGTTTACGATCGAGTCGCCGCCGGGGGGTATTGCGCCTACAACGTTACGCGACTTTGATCAGCCGGGCAGTCAGCCGTTTGAAGCGGGTATATTAAATCCGCCGGAAGCGTGTCAGGTCTGCCACGGAAACTATGATACTAATGTGGAACCCTACTATAACTGGCAGGGATGTAATTTTGGCACGCCTCCGGTACGAGACGATCTGCCCCTGCATGATATGACCGGCGGCAGTACCTGGTTTCCAGGATTACTGGGCAGCCTTTTTCCGGGAGAGGTTAATGAATCTGCGTTGCAGGCCGGTATTTTGCGGGCCCGATATATGCTGCAAAACGCCGCTGAAATGGCGGCGGTGCAGGAGGGTGACTTTCTGAAAGTCACAATTACCAACAACACCGGGCACAAACTGCCCACGGGCTATCCTGAAGGCCGGCGAATCTGGATCAACGTGCAGTTCTACGATGCGTCCATGAATCTGGTATCAGAATCGGGTGCTTATGATCCTGCTACGGGGGTACTGTCGCATGATGCGGAGGCGATTATTTATGAAATCAAGCCTGGTCTGGACAGTTTAGCGGCTTCGCTGGATCCGAGCCTGTCCGAAGGGTCCTCGTTCCATTTTGTGCTCAATAATAAAGTTTTCAAGGACAATCGGATACCTCCGCGCGGGTTTACCAATGCCGCTTACGCATCGTTTGGCGGGCCGCCGGTCGGCCATTCCTATGCGGACGGCCAGTATTGGGACGATTCGTTCTTCACCATTCCACCTCTGGCAACGTCAGCCACAGTTACCTTAAACTATCAAAGTACCAGTAAGGAATTTATTGAATTCCTGCGTGATGAAAATTCTACCAATAGTACGGGTGATGAACTGTATAATCTCTGGAACGATAATGATAAATGTCCGCCGGAGATGATGGCCCAGGTACAGCTCGCTGTTACACCGCCTCCTTCGGATAGCGATGAAGACGGGGTTTATGATGAGGAGGATAACTGTCCGAACGATTACAATCCAGATCAAGACGACAGCGACGACGATACACTCGGAGATGTCTGTGATGATTGTCCCTTCGATCCTGATAATGACATCGACAGCGACGGCATCTGTGGCGATGTGGACATCTGCCCCAATGATCCGGATAATGATATTGACGAGGATGGCGTTTGCGGTGATATTGACAATTGTCCGGGTGACTATAATTCCGGGCAGGAGAATTCTGATGGTGACGGGTTAGGTGATGCCTGTGATAATTGCCCGTATCACGATAATAGTGACCAGACGGATGCGGACGGTGATGGAATTGGAGATGTATGCGAATGTACTGCGGCCAATCTTGATGGGATCGATCCGGTTGCGCTGCCTGATTTTGGGGTAGTATCGGCGGAGTGGTTGCTGAGCGGTACAGATCTTGATGGTGACACGAATAATGATGAAGAGGTCAATATTCTCGATTTGATTCAGGTCATTGAACACTGGCTGGAAAGTTGTGGTGGTTAATTCGAATTCTCTTATTAAGTGATTAAGTTGAATTAATAGCCCATTATCCTTTTCAGATGGATCGGGTTGGCATTGATGAAAAATGCCAATCCGATTTTTTATTCGTATATAAGAGTCCGATATTTCAGTAATAATTGATCCGGCCGGAAATTAGTCTTAATTATTCAATGTGCCATAAGCCTTTCTAAGGTATGCCTTAATAGTAAATACCTGATATTTTTGGGATTTACTTTCCGGCGGCGCCTAATCTCCTATTAACTTTAAGGGTATCCTGGCCGACAGTGAATAATGAGTAGTGTAGGCGCCAGGTAAGTTTAAAGTGTTTGGTTTTTATTCTTACACAATTTGTGTGTAATAGGTCTGAGTATTCCATGAAGTGCGATTTCGCACTTTTTATTGATTGCCATTAAGGCTGATACAGTTAACTAATCAAGTTTCAAATAGTAATGGGAGACAAGAAAATGACAGAAACCATGGTAAAACAAAATCAGGAGATTCGTTCGTCGCAAGGTAAGGAGGGTAAGTACCTGACCTTTGCGCTGGGCCCGGAGGAATACGGGCTGGAGATCCTCACCGTTCGGGAGATTATCGGTTATATGGATATTACGGCCGTACCGCAGACGCCGGATTATGTTAAAGGCGTGATCAATTTGCGGGGTCAGGTGATTCCGGTGGTGGACCTGCGGGCCAAGTTTGGGATGGCCACGGCTGAGACTACGGATCAGACCTGTATCATTGTAGTGGAGATCCGTCAGGATGATCGTAGAATCAATACAGGGATTGTGGTTGATAATGTCAAAGAGGTCCAGGATATAAAGGCGGGGCAAATTGAAGATGCGCCTCAGTTTGGCGCTGACGTGGATACTGAGTTTATCCTGGGGATGGGCAAGGTCGGCGATACGGTGAAGATTCTGCTGGATATTGATAAGGTTCTCAGCCATGTCGATGTAGCAGGAGTCAAACAGAAGGCAGTAAGTGAGAATCAGGTCCGGACCCCAGAAGAGAGAGCGTAAAAAAAGTGATGACCTTTACAGGAGAGGTCATATATACGATGGGATAGAAACTTTTTAAAAATGGAGAATGTATAATGTTCAAAAATATGAAGCTATCGACGAAAATTGGTATTGGTTTTGGTGTAGTAATTGTGATAGCCGGCGTTTTAGGATTTACCGGCTGGCAAGGCATGACGAATATTCGGGATCAAATGGATGTGTATACCCAATGGGGTGACATTGATATGGTTATGAATGAAGGTGTATCCCAAAAGATTCTCAGGCTTGATAACGCCTTTGGGAACTACCGTCATACGCCGGATGAAACAAGTCTGGCCGATCTGCAAAATGCCATCGCAGACGCCCAAGAGGGAATCCATGAGTGGTCGTCTCTGGTATCAGAGTACTCCGACCTGGCGGCGGTGGCTGCGGAAGTGGACCAGCATATCGAGATGTATAGTGAGGTCATCAGCCAATATCAGGAGAGTTTAAATATCCAGAATCAAATACAGGAGCAATGGGATACGATTGTGGCTGATTGTCTTGCCTTGTTGCTTACAACGATGGAAAACGTGATTGATCCGGCCAAGGAGCAGGCTGAGCAGGCTCAGGATATTGCCCGGATGGTTCAATGGGGCGCTATAGATATGATCATGAACGAAGCGGTCATCGCTAATGTATTAAAGCTGCAAACCATGGCCCATGATTATGCCGCGGCGGGCAGCGAAGATGCCTGGCAAAGTTTTCTGGGATCGCATCAGTCGGCCATCGAAGGTCTGTCGGAATGGCAGGAGTTGCTTTCCGGCCAGAGTCAACTGGAAGCGAGTGCCCAACAGATCGCTACTTATCTGACGGAATATCATCGTTTAGGCGGGAATTTCCACGATCAGATTAATACGGTAGGTGGCCTGGAGAGCCAGGTTTATGAATCGGCCCAGGGCCTTTTCGTTAAACTGGATGAGGCCATGGAAACGGTCATTGATCCGGCCAAGGAAGAGGCCGTCAATCAGGCCAATAGTACGCAGGCTCGTTCTGCCCTGTTAACCTCGGTTCTGGCCATCGGCGGTGTGGTGTTAGGCATCGTACTGGCGTTCTTTATCACAAGCAGTATTGTCAAGCCGGTGAAACGGATAATTGATAATCTTACCGAGGGCGCGGACCAGGTGTCGTCGGCATCCAATCAGGTTTCAGTTGCGTCGCAGTCTTTGGCGGAAGGTTCCACGGAGCAGGCGGCGGGTCTGGAAGAGACGTCGTCGAGTCTGGAAGAGATGTCGTCCATGACCAAGCAAAATGCCGACAACGCCCAGCAGGCCAACTCATTGGCCGGTGATGCCAAGGTTGCCGCGGAGCGAGGTAACGAATCCATGGCCCGAATGACCGAAGCCATCAGCCAGATTCAAAACAGTGCTGGTGAGACGGCCAAGATTATCAAGGTGATCGACGAGATTGCTTTCCAGACGAATCTGCTGGCGTTGAATGCGGCAGTAGAGGCTGCTCGTGCCGGTGAAGCCGGTAAGGGCTTCGCCGTGGTGGCTGAGGAAGTACGTAATCTGGCCATGCGTTCGGCTGAGGCGGCCAAGAATACGGCGGCCCTGATCGAGGACTCGGTCAAGAATTCTCAGAACGGGGTGGATATCACCTCTGAGGTGGCCAAAATGCTGGAAGAGATTGTCACCAGTGTAGGCAAGACCACCGAACTGGTGGGCGAGATTGCCGCGGCCAGCCAGGAGCAGGCCCAGGGCATTGACCAGGTGAACACGGCCATGGCCCAGATGGATAAAGTCACGCAGCAGAACGCGGCCAACGCCGAAGAATCCGCCAGTGCCGCCGAAGAACTGAACGCCCAGGCCAAGCAGATGAATAATATCGTGGGTGAACTGGCAGCCATGGTGGGCGGAACCATCAGCAGGCAGACTGGTTCAAAGGTAAATAACCATCCATCTCCATATAGCCGTGATTTATCCGGCGGGGATCATGTGTATCATCATATTGCCGGTGGTAAGGGATCTGTCCAACGAAAGACACCATCACCTCATCCAGTAACTCCTTCCCGAAGGACTGCTGAATCATCTTTACCTCTGGATAGTGATGATTTTGATGAGTTCAGTGGTTAAGTCGGAATAGTTTCCCATTATCCTTTTCAGATGGATCGGGTTGGCATTGATGATAAATGCCAACCCGATTTTTTTACGTATATAAGGTCCGATATTTCAGGCGCTATTGGTTTCAGCCAAAAAGTGGCATTAATTCTAAACACTCCATAAGTCTCTATGTTAAGGACTGTAAGAGGAATATTTCAGATTCATAAAGGATCTATTTTAGCCGGCGAGCTTTTCCCCTTATACTTTAAGTGATTGACGACCGATGCTAGAGAAAGAGCTTCGGTAGTAAAAAATGTGTTTAGTTTTTGGGTTTTTTTCTGATGCCATATGAGCGTAGAAGTCTGAGCTTCATGTGAAGGGTATATTAATTCGAGTATTCAGGATCTGATGATAATTACAGGTAACAAACGTATTTTAATATAGTTATGGAGGGTAATGGTATGACAGAAACCATGGTAAAACAAAATCGACAGATACAATCGGCGCAAGGCAAGGAGGGTAAGTACCTGACTTTTGCGCTGGGCCCGGAGGAATACGGGCTGGAGATTCTCAAGGTGCGGGAAATTATCGGGATTATGGATATTACCGCGGTGCCGCAGACGCCGGATTATGTCAAGGGCGTAATCAATCTGCGGGGCCAGGTCATCCCGGTGGTGGATCTGCGGGCCAAGTTTGGGATGGCCACGGCGGAGACCACGGATCAGACCTGTATTATCGTTGTGGAAATTTCTCAGGGAGACCGCGATATCAATACGGGGATTGTGGTGGACCGGGTGCAGGAGGTACTGGATATCACGGCTGAGCAGATTGAGGATGCCCCTCAGTTTGGCATCGACGTGGATACCGAGTTTATCCTGGGTATGGGCAAGATCAATGATTCGGTCAAGATTCTGCTGGATATTGATAAGGTTCTTAGTACCGGTGAGATGTTACAGATTCGTCAGGCCGGTCAAGCCCGGTCAGAAGATAAGCAAGATTAGATTTTATACTGTTTGGTCATTGTCCTGTACAAAGGCGATGGGTATTAACAAAAACAACATTTTTGGGAGACTATTATATGTTTAAACAAATGACTATCGGAAAAAAGATTGCATTGGGTTTTACGGCGATTCTTTTACTTACGGCGATATTAGCCGTTATTGGAATTACCCAGATTAAAAACGTGCAGACCGGGGTGGAAGATATATCCGCCGTCCATATCCCTCTGACCGGGTCGGTGACGGCCATTGATGCGGCGGCGACCAACCAGAATTTACAGGTCAGTTTATATGCCATACATAAGGAAGAAACGCAATTAGAAGCATTTAACGCTGGTGACGAAGAAGTGGACCAGGCGCTGGAGCAGGCCAAGACGATTATTAATTCCGATGAGGAACTGGTACAACTCGGCTGGCTGAATAACCTCAAGGATATTGAACAAGCTCATGATAGTTTCGTTTCGAGCTGCCGGAAGTTTATTGAGGTGATTAAAGATGAAACCAGTGATACGCAAAAGATACAAGAAGCGGCTGACGTGGTGGAAGAGTCTTACACCTCCTTTATGGACAAGGTGGATGCGTTTCTGGCGGCCAATGACAGCGAAACAAATGATGTCAGCCAGGGCGCCCAGCAGGCGGCCGTTTCGGCTACCTTGTGGATTATGATTGTCAGTGTAGCGGCACTGATAACCGGTTCATTACTGGCTTTTGTGATTGCGCGGGGTATTGTGAAAACGCTTAAGCGGATAATCAATAGTCTCAGTGAAGGGTCTGAGCAGGTCTCTTCGGCTTCGAGCCAGGTCTCGACGGCATCGCAGTCTCTGGCGGAAGGCGCCACCGAGCAGGCGGCGGGTCTGGAAGAGACCTCCTCCAGTCTGGAAGAGATGTCCTCCATGACCAAACAGAATGCCAACAATGCCCAGCAGGCCAATTCTTTGGCGAGTGAGGCCCGTACCGCCGCCGAGAAAGGCAACCAGTCCATGGCCCGGATGACCGACGCCATCAGTCAGATTCAAAACAGCGCTGATGAGACGGCCAAGATCATCAAGGTGATCGATGAGATTGCCTTCCAGACGAATCTGCTGGCCCTGAACGCCGCGGTGGAAGCCGCGCGTGCCGGGGAAGCCGGCAAGGGATTCGCGGTAGTGGCTGAGGAAGTGCGCAACCTGGCCATGCGGTCGGCCGAGGCGGCCAAGAATACGGCCGCCCTGATTGAAGGGTCGGTCAAGAATTCTCAGAACGGCGTGGAGATCACCTCGGAGGTGGCGAAAATGCTGGAGGAGATAGTCACCAGTGTCACTAAGACCACCGACCTGGTGAGCGAGATAGCCGCGGCCAGCCAGGAGCAGGCCCAGGGTATTGATCAGGTCAACACGGCCATGTCTCAGATGGACAAGGTCACCCAGCAGAACGCGGCCAATGCGGAAGAATCCGCCAGTGCCTCGGAAGAACTGAACGCCCAGGCGGAACAGATGAACAGCATCGTGGGGGAACTAATGGCCCTGGTGGGCGGTTCCTCTGACGGGCAAACACGCTCAAATGTGACTACCAAGGAACCTCAAAGAACCCGTGGTTTATCCGGCGGGGACCATGTCTTTCATCATATTGCCGGCGCTAAGGCGCCCGCCCAGCGAAAGACATCATCAACTCATCCTGTAGCCCCTTCTCATAGGACTGCCAAGGCATCCTTACCGCTGGAGGGCGATGATTTTGACGAGTTCAGTGGTTAAGCCGGATTAATAGCCAGTTTTCCTTTTCAGATGGATCGGGTCGGCATTGATGAACAATGCCGACCCGATTTTTATGTCGTGCACGATTTGGTTTAATCAGAGCAGGTGAGTATATCGCCGGGATTTTGATATACAATTTGCCAAAGGTATGCATTTATTATGTCGATATTTATGACAAGAGGAGATTGTATTTATGCAATAGTCCCATAATGCTGTTTTTAAAATGATTGTTTTAGATATTTTTTTATGAGCAATGGCGAAGAAAAATTTAAGGCGCGTCAATTTTCGCGGCGTCGGACTTTGTGTGCAACGGATGCGGCCGGGGTCATGCCTACTCCGCCGCCCAGCAGCAGTGTAGGTCAGATTATCCGATTGTTAAACAATGTTGATCCGCTCATACGTGAAGGCGCGATAAAGAGTCTAACCCGGATCCGGGGCAAGGACGCGGAAGGAGCCGTGATTGCCTCTCTGACTGATCTGGACGAGAAGGTCCGGGCGGCGGCCTGTCGCGGGGTAGGGCATATGCGGATATACGAGGAAAAAGAGCCTTTGATCAATTTTTTGCAGAATGATCCCAGTGACCTGGTTCGTATTGCCGCGGCGGCGGGTCTGGGTATGTTGGGAGACAGACGCGGATTAAAAATCATATTAAAATTTGCGCACCCGAGGCATTCACTTAAATGGGAGGCGCTGCGCAGTATTAATATGATCACGAAACAAAGTTTTCCTGCCAATCTTGATGGTCTGGCCAAAGCTGTCAGTTGGGTTCGTAAAAAAGGCAGAAAGCTTTTAAAATAGGCTTCTTTCTCGTGCCGTCGTTAAACCTGTCAAAGCCGGCCATTAAATATGTCGATGTTTATTATTGGAGATGCTGTATATCCGTCAATATGGTCCCATAACGGTCATATTATTATACCTGTATCTTTATTATGGAAGGTAAGGATTATATGGGGCGCAGGCGGACCTATTAGACGTTATTTGAAGATAATTGTAATTTATAGAGTAGTTTTCAGTTATTATTCCGTCATGGGAATTAAAGGTTATTTATAATATAGATATGAGAACCGGCACATGGAGCCGGGATATTATTGGTCATGGATAATCGATACGCGCGTGATTTAATCAGAGACAAATATCGTCGTGAGGCTCTCAGTGGTCTGGCGGCGGCGGCGGCGCTGGGCAAACGTGCCAGCGTGGCGGATGTACTCAAGGTCAGCAGTATGCTCAGCAGCGCCGACCCCAAGGTACGAGTATCCACGATAAAGAATCTGGCCAATCTGGGCGGCAAAGATGCGGTAGCCGCCATTTCGCGTTGTCTTCAGGACAAGGATCCCACTGTGCGTACGGCAGCGTGTGAGGCGATTGGTCATTTACGGGCGCATTCGGCCAAGACGGAGCTTTATGATGCCCTTCATGACAAGGAAGCGCTGGTCCGTTGCGGGGCGGCGACGGCGTTGGCGATGATGGGCGACAAATCCGGGTTGAAGGAAGTTAAACGGCTGGTGTGTGTCAACGGTCGTCATCAATGGGCGGCGTTGCGCAGTCTCAATGCGATTACCGGCAAAGACTTCCGTATCAACGATCATGGTCTCAATGAGGCCATCCGGTGGATCCGGGCCCGCAACCGATTCTTCAAATTTTAATCACTTTCTATCTTGCCTTTATCGGTCTGAATGGTTATCTTAACCGGATGTCTGCGCTGTAAGGGTATGCGTATGATTGACGTGTAAGAGATACCAGAGAAAAGAAAGACCATGATAAAAATCAACGAAAACTATCTTAAATTGAAAGCGGGCTATCTGTTCCCTGAAATCGGCCGTCGTACTCGTGCCTATCAACAGGGGCATCCCCAGGCCCGGATTATTCGACTGGGTATCGGGGATGTTACGCTGCCATTGCCGGCGGCGGTAATTGAGGCGTTTCATCGGGCGGTGGATGAGATGTCGGATTCGGCCACGTTCAAAGGGTACGGTCCGGAGCAGGGTTATGAATTCCTGATCCGTGCCATCATTGACAACGACTACAAGAGCCGGGGTGTGGACCTGTCGCTGGATGAGATTTTTGTCAGCGACGGTTCCAAATGTGATTCCGGCAATATTCAGGAGATATTTTCTGTTGCGAATACGATTGCCGTGACGGACCCGGTCTATCCGGTTTATGTGGATACCAACGTGATGGCCGGTCGCACCGGAGCGGGTGACGAGCGGGGTTGTTATGAAGGGATTGTGTATATGGCCTGCACGCCGGAGAACAATTTCATGCCGGAGCCACCGGAGCAGGACGTTGATTTGATCTATTTGTGTTATCCCAACAATCCCACCGGGGCAGTGGCCGGTTGCGAGGCTCTGGCGCGATGGGTTGCGTATGCCAGGGCCCACAAGGCGATACTATTATTTGACGCTGCGTATGAGGCTTTTATCCGTGATCCGGCGATTCCTCACTCGATATTTGAGATTCCCGGCGCCCGAGAAGTCGCTATCGAGCTGCGGAGTTTTTCCAAGACGGCCGGTTTTACGGGTACGCGCTGCGCCTTTACGGTGATTCCGAAAGAGTTACAGGCTTATACGGCCGGCGGCAAGGCGGTAGAGGTCAATCCGATCTGGCACCGGCGGCATTGTACCAAATTCAACGGTGTCTCGTATCCGGTGCAGGCAGCCGCGGCCGCGACCTATAGTCAGGCCGGGAAGAAGCAGGTGCGTGAGTTGGTTGACTATTACATGGAGAACGCCCGGATTATTCGTACCCGCCTGAGTGAATTCGGATACCAGGTCTATGGCGGAGTGGATGCGCCCTATATATGGCTGCAAACACCCGACGGCATGGGCAGTTGGGAGTTTTTCGATAAACTACTCAATGAGGCGCATGTAATAGGCACGCCTGGTGCGGGGTTTGGTCCGGCTGGTGAGGGCTTTTTCCGTCTGAGCGCATTTGGTGACCGGGATAATGTGGAAGCGGCCATGGAAAGGATTGGCAGGCTGGTGTGATATTGACTGCCGATTACAATCTCCACATGCCAGAGTTTCGCTATCGCTGCGCATAAGGTTGTCATTCGGCGAAGGCAGGAGCATGCCAGCTTATATCGGGGATTAGCCACACTTGGTTGACAGGTGAACTTTTACAGGAAAAACGCAGGGGCGACTTTTCAGGGCCGCCCCTAATCGCACTTGATGCCAGTGTAGCCCATTCCATAACAAATGGGAGTCGTTCCGGCATTCAGGAACGCGGAGTACCAGTTACTTATTTTACCGGGAAGAACCGGTAATGAATTTTCACTATTACCCTATCGTTTTTTCTCTCTTTATATCGGAGCCAGCCAAATACGATACTGTATTTGGCCGTACTGGCGAGCTATCCTCCCAGGCAGGTAATTTGTTTATATCCGCATAAACATTCTGCTGATAGCAGTATGACTTTAAATAATCTGACTTCTGGTTGCATATTATTTATCTCCTGTTGGTCTGACGCCAGCGTCAAAAGTATTTCGAACGGTTGTTTCTGGATTAAAAACAAAGATTTTAAAATGTCAATATCCACTTTTGACGGTGGCATCTGTTCTATTAGATTATAGGTCTGAAGGAACACGAATTGTGGTATTTCGCGCAGAAAATTTACTTCGGCCGTATTTTGGCCTGTTCGTCTTTTTCGTCCCGGGAGCGATATAACTCATTTATAGATTTGTAATTATATGCAGTATCGGCCATGGTGGCGTGCGGGTGGTCGGGTTAAATATCCCAGGCTTATCTTGCCTTTGTGGGATCATTCTGGTATGACTATGGTCATGGACACACAAACCCAGTCACAGACCGGATGGACCATTAAGAAGTTATTGGAATGGACCACGGCCTATTTACAAAATGCCGCTGTGGATCAGCCCCGGTTGTGTGCGGAGATATTACTGGCCCATGTTCTGCAATGGGCGCGGATAGAGCTGTATGTGAAATTTGAATATTGTCCGCAGCCGGATGAGCTGGCTGAGTTTCGGGAGCTGGTACGTCGCTGCGGCAAACATGAGCCGTGTGCGTATCTGACCGGCAAGTCTTTTTTTTACAGTCTGGAGCTGGAGGTTACTCCGTCGGTTTTGATACCGCGGCCGGAAACCGAGGTGCTGGTGAGTGAGGCGATCAATACTCTGCGCAGGCAATCGGTCCGGCCGGTACAGGATGTATTGGACGTGGGTACCGGCAGCGGATGTATTGCTGTTGCTATTGCGGAAAACGTGATCGAAACCGAGATTCTCGCCACCGACCGAAGTGCTGCTGCGGTGGAGGTTGCGCGTCGAAACATAGAAAAATATAATCTGCAGGCGCGTGTCAGCGTATTACAAAGTGATATATTTGAGCAGGTGGCCCGGGCCGATAAAGGTGTATTTGACCTGATAGTATCTAATCCGCCGTATATTTCGAATGAGGAGTTTAGCCGCCTGGAATCCAATGTTCGTGACTATGAACCTGAAGAAGCACTGCGGGGTGGGGAGGATGGGCTGGAGTTCTACCGGCGGATCATCTCTCAGGGGCAATCTTACCTGGCCGAAGATGGTTCACTCATGCTCGAAGTGGCTTACAATCAGGCGGAACGGGTTGTTGAGATTATGGAAGAATACGGGTATCTTAAAGATATTCAAACGATCAAAGACAGCCTGGGCCATCAGCGTGTGGTCAGCGGAATTAACAAGTAAAGGATTTACAGAATGGATATGTTCATTATTCAGGGAGGAACCCGCCTGCGGGGCGACATTACGATCAGCGGCGCCAAGAACGCGGCGTTACCGATTATGGCGGCGTGCCTGCTGACCCGTCATGAATGTGTGATTCGATCGGTGCCGGACCTGGCTGATACGCAGCATTTGATAAAACTGCTGGAAACCCTGGGAGCAAAAATATGGCGTGACGAAAGTGATGCGCTGCATATCAAAGTTGAAGATGAATCCTGTTGTCTGGCTGATTATGAAAGCGTACGTCGGATGCGGGCCAGTATCTGCGTGTTGGGTCCGTTGCTGGCCCGTCGTCATCTGGCGGAGGTGAGTATGCCCGGGGGCTGTGCCATCGGCGACCGGCCGATCAACCTGCATCTGCGTGGTCTGGAAGCGTTGGGGACACAGAAGATAAGCCTGGAAAGCGGCAACATTGTAGCGGAAAGTCCGTATCTGAAGGGTAGTGAGGTTTTTTTAGGCGGTCCTTTCGGTTCGACAGTTCTGGGGACTGCCAATATTTTGAGTGCGGCAACTCTGGCGCGGGGCCGGACGGTTATTGAGTCGGCCGCGTGTGAGCCGGAAATCGTGGATTTGGGTAATTTCCTAAATTCCCTGGGAGCCAAAATTACCGGCCACGGTACTCCGAGGATCACGATTGACGGAGTGGAAGAGCTTCAGGGCAGTGACTATGAGATTATCCCTGATCGGATTGAGGCCGGAACCTTCATGGTCGCGGCGGCGATAACCAACGGTGAGCTGACATTGCATAATTGCCGGACCGAGCATTTGATGGCGGTTATCGACCGGCTGAATTTGATTGGTGTGGAAGTGGAACGGCTTACGAATGCGGTTCGGGTCAGTTCCGCGCGTCGGCTGAATCCGGTGGATATCACTACCCAGCCGTATCCGGGATTTCCCACTGATTTGCAGGCCCAGTTGATGGCTCTTTTGTGTCTGGCCGACGGTAACAGTATCATCACGGAAAAAATTTTTCCTGACCGGTTCATGCATATCGCGGAACTGAATCGGATGGGCGCCCGGCTGCGCAAGGAAGGTCCTACGGTCGTGGTTCAGGGGGTGCGAGAACTGATTGGAGCGCCGGTGATGGCGTCGGATCTGCGTGCATCCGCGGCGCTGGTGCTGGCCGGGATGGTAGCCCAGGGTCAGACCGAAGTACGGCGTGTCTATCATATTGACCGGGGCTACTACGGGATAGAGGATAAACTTAACAAAGTGGGCGCACATATTGAAAGAGTGAAGGAATAATTAATTGTGGATTGTGGATTATGAGTGTAAGATGTCCACGTATGATCAGGACCTGACACTATCCATAAGGGAATATTTCTATGGATAATCAAGATCAAATAACGATAGTGCTTTCCAGTGATCAGCGGAATCTGATATTACATTACGGTTCGTCTTTTGGTGATGAGGATCTTTTACGTCTGGTCACTATCGCATTGAAAAAAGGTGATACCTATGAAATCCATCTGACCGTAGAGCAACTGGAAGGCGTGCTGGATCAACTGGCCGACATATACGATGTCGAAGCGAATGAAGATTTCGCGGCAAAATTAGACTCCCTGGGCAATTATCTCTTCAACCTTCTGCCGGGTTATACACTGGAGGAGGACGAGTTTGAGGACGAGGAGCAAGAAGATTATGATGATGAAATAGAATTTTCGCAATATTCCCATTGTACGGGAGATGTATTTATTTTAACGGTGGCGTTGGAGCATGCCCCGAAGATCTGGCGTCGGATCGCCATACGCGGCGGCCAGACGCTACATGACCTGCATTACACTATCTTTGACGCCTTTGACCGGGATGAAGATCATCTTTACTCATTCTATATTCTCCCCCGCGCCTTAAAATCTCGTATCGACCATTCCATCCTGCGTTCGTCTTTTGAATATACTCACCCGTATAACCATGAAATGGGAGACTTTCTGGAGAAGGTTCCGGACAATGCCGCCACCACCACGATTGAATCCCTGAATTTATCCCTTGGAAAAAAGTTCCTTTACCTTTTCGATTTCGGTGATGAATGGTGGCATGTTATTACAGTAGAGAAAGTTAAGGAAAAACCAGACCATGGCGAATACCCCCGTATACTCGAGCAAAACGGCCCGTCCCCCCCCCAATACGCCTGGCCTGAGGATGAGGAATAGCATAGGTCATATTAACAATTTATTTTAAACTCACGCCGTCAATCAGCTTGTTCCGCCCTATCTATTTAATCTTAAATGACTTAGGATGATTTTAAGTCTGGTTATATCCGCCTGTGTGACTTATCCGTATGATTAAATAATTTGATTTTTCTAAAATATGAATGATATCCATCTCTGGATCAGTAGAAGTCCTATAATTTTTTGAAACAAGTTTTTATTATAATTTGATTATCTGGATTATACCGATAATATCATTTATGGCCGGGTTGAATGCCCAATCCGGTTGCTTAGTAAAAAACTCATAAATCTATATATTACAGTGTGATGTGATAAATGCCGATGTTTTTGACAGATAGAAATTTTTATCCGAGAGGATAAGCGAGTTTTGCTGAAAATTTTATAAGTTATTTAATTGCAAAGGATTATGAGAAAGATACATGCTTATGGTGATTGGGGTAGGTAATACCTCCTCGATGACAATGTCGGTGAGATAGCCTGAATGCTCAACATAACAGGGAAATGCATATGAAAACAATAAGAACTTTTGTGGTAGTGCCGTCTTTGCCGGAAAGGCTCCAGCCTCTCAAAGATATCGCTTACAATATGTGTTGGGGCTGGGATCATGAAGCTGTGGATCTGTTTCGCAGGCTGGACAGTGACCTGTGGAATAAATGCCAGCACAATCCTGTCAAGTTACTGGGCCAACTATCCCAGGAGCGTCTTAACGCGGCTACTGAAGATGCGGGTTTGCTGGCCCACCTGGACCGGGTATGTAAGAAGATGCAGGCCTATATGGACCGGCCGCGCTGGTATGACAGTCAATATCGAAGTACTGACTCTGGCGAAGATAATAACCAGGGTTCGGCTCCGAATAATATAATTGCCTATTTCAGTGCTGAGTTTGGTTTACATGATTGCCTGCCGTTATATTCCGGTGGTCTGGGAGTTCTGGCGGGTGATCATTTAAAAAGTGCCAGTGACCTGGGCTTGCCGCTGGTGGGTATAGGCCTGTTATATCGTCAGGGTTATTTTCAGCAATACCTGAACGCAGACGGCTGGCAGCAGGAAAGCTATCCTGAAAATGATTTCTACAATATGCCGGTTACCCTGATGATTCGTGAGGATGGACGTCCTATTCGCTTCCATATCAACATAAGCGGTCGTGATGTTGTGGTACAGATATGGAAAATACAGGTTGGTCGGGTAAATTTATATCTTCTGGATACCAATCTTCGTTGTAATCGGATCGAAGACCGACATATAACATCGCAGCTTTATGGCGGCGATAATAACATGCGTATCCGGCAGGAGATTCTGCTGGGGATAGGTGGATTCACGGCCCTGAAAACTCTGTTTATTGAGCCGGCCGTTTGCCACATGAATGAAGGTCATGCCGCATTTATGGCTCTGGAGCGAATACGGCGGGTCATGGAAGAACATAATCTTAGTTTTGCGCAGGCACGTGAAGTAACCAGGAGTGGCAATGTGTTTACCACTCATACACCGGTTCCGGCCGGTCACGATGTATTTCCACCGACGATGATGGAGAAATACTTCAGTCAGTATTGCAAACAATTAGGTCTGGACTGGCAGGAATTTCTGGGTCTGGGCCGAACGGACCCGAAAGATACGAATGAGCCGTTTAGTATGACGAATCTGGCCCTGCGACTGAGCACGTATCGTAACGGCGTGAGCCAGTTGCATGGTGAGATTTCACGGAATATGTGTCAGAGGGTGTGGAAAGGTGTGCCTAAAGAAGAGGTTCCCATCGGTTCCATAACCAATGGAATTCATGTAAACAGTTGGATCTCCCATGAAATGAAGGAACTGTTCGATCGATACCTGGGTCCCGGCTGGATAGAACGAGCCGGAGACCAAACAGTATTTGACAAGGTGGACAGGATTCCGGACGAGGAATTATGGCGTACCCATGAGCGTCGTCGGGAACGACTGGTTGCGTTTGCGCGCCGTCGCCTGAAATCACAATTAAAGAGCCGGGGCGCCAGTCCGGCGGACATAGAACTGGCAGAGGAGGTACTGGATCCTGAGGCGCTCACCATTGGATTTGCCCGACGGTTTGCCACATACAAGAGAGGCACTCTCCTGTTCAGGGATCTGGAGCGTTTCGTTAAGATATTGTCCAAGAAAGACCGTCCGGTCCAGATTATCTTTGCGGGTAAGGCACACCCGAGAGATACGGAAGGCAAGGAACTTATCCGCAAGATTGTCCATGCCACGCGTGAAGATAAATTTCGCCGTCGGATTGTGTTCATGGAGAACTATGACATCAATGTGGCTCGATATCTGGTTCAGGGTGTGGACGTATGGCTCAATACGCCGCGGCGCGGGATGGAAGCGTCGGGCACGAGCGGCATGAAGGTGCTGGTCAACGGCGGGCTCAACCTGAGCGTGCTGGACGGGTGGTGGTGCGAAGGCTGTAATCCGGAAACCGGATGGGCTATCGGGGCCGGGGAAAGTTATAATGATCCTGAATATGAAGATGAGGTGGAATCGCACAGTCTTTACGATTTACTGGAAAAGGTAGTCATCCCCAAGTTTTATCGGCGCGGTTCGGACAAGCTGCCGCGTGAGTGGCTGACCATGATGAAGAATTCCATGAAGCAATTGACCGCTCAATTTTCCACTGCGCGTATGGTGGCCGATTATGCCCGGAACTTTTACATACCCAGTACGTATCGCTGGCAGAAGTTTATGAGTGAAGATATGCGCTGGGGCAAGGAACTGGCGGACTGGAAGGACAGTATCCGGGACCGCTGGGGCGAGGTGGAGGTAGGGAAGGTGGACTTTATCAGCAATGGTGAGATGCAGGTCGGGGGCCGGCTTCAAGTTCGCTGCCAGGTGAAGCTGGGCATGATCGAGCCGGATGATGTCACGGTGGAACTGTATCAGGGCCGGGTGGATTCCAACGGTAATATTCAAAACGGTGAGGCCGTGGCCATGGAATGTATCGGCGCCGCCAATGACGGTTACCATATATTCAACGGTGAAATCCCGTGCCGGCACAGCGGTCTGTGCGGATTTGCCATTCGGGTCATCCCGTCCCATCCGGACCTGGCCAACAAATATGACACCGGCCTGATCCGCTGGGATACGGAAGAGGAAGAAGTACCCGAGACCAAAAAAGAAGAAGCTAAAGCAGCAAAATAAATCAGTTGCAACAGAAAAAACCAATCCCCGGAAGAATAACCATTCTTACGGGGATTTTTTTATATCTCAACATAACGGAATATTTTTTCAGGTTGAGTTATATAGCGCCATCAGCGTCCTATAATACAGCCTTATTTAAATACATCATTAGACTTTTTAATCTGACGCCTATAAGGATTTCTTATTATTGGATTTAGGCAAGCCACGCATTATTAATAGTATTTTCCTGTTAAAAGCTTATTTATCAACATTATTAAAGCGATAGATAATAGAGAGTGTATGAGTTGGTGTATCCGGCCAATAGTCCTGGCAGCGCATCGATTATAATCTTCACCCGTAACGGAAGAACACAAATAATGTCTGATAACCATCCTGACATTCTGTTAATTGAAGACAATGTCGCACATACCGAGTTAATCCGGCGGGCATTCAAGGTATATCCATTAAAAATGAATTTAACGACCTGTCATACCTGTGAAGAGGCCCAGGAGTATTTAACAAAACATACCCCGGATTTGGTGCTTGGCGACATAAATCTGCCTGATGGTCAATGTCTGAATTTATTTCAAACCAAGCAGAGAAATCATAAGTATCCTATTCTTATAATGACCGGTCACGGGAATGAAGATCTGGCAGTACAAATGATGAAGGCCGGGGCTTTTGATTATATTGTTAAGACCGAGAGTTCTTTGCTACTGATGCCCCAAAAGGTTGAGCAGGCGCTAAAGGAATGGGAAGACTTATCAGTCCGTAAAGATACCCATAAAGCACTATTACGGGCAGAAGAACAATTAGGTGTTTTCAAGAACTTTGCGGAAGCCTCCAAACAGGGATTGGGCATGGCCGACCTTAACGGCTATGTTATTTACTGCAATGAAACCCTGGCAAAGGTTTTTATGGGAGAAAAAAGTCCGGAGGATGCGATCGGCAAGCATGTTTCCATATATTATGAGGAAAAGATCCAGAAAAGACTGCAGGATGAAATTCTTCCCTATGTCATAAAACATGGCGAATGGACGGAAGAAATACCTTTGTTATCAATAGACGGCAAGCTGACTCCCGCTATACAGTCAATATTTCTAATTCATGACGAACAGGGCCGGCCGGCCTATATTGCCAATGTGATCACGGACATTACCAAACAAAAACGTCAACAAAAAGAGCTTGAAACGATTAATGTACAACTGGAAGAATCTATTGAACACAGTAATATTCTGGCTGAGGAACTAAGCATTATCGGTCACACTCATAATATGCGTGTTAAAGAATTAAACTGCTTGTATTCCTTATCTGGATTATTCGAAAGTTCAGATAATCCCCTGGAAGAAATTTTCCAAAAAACCGTGGATATTATTCCCCCGGCCTTTCAGTTTCCAGAATTCACCTGCGCTCGGTTGATATATGATAACCAATATTATATTACAAAAGGATTTATAGAGACTCCCTGGAAAATCTCCAGTGATATCAATTGTAACGGATTGAAGTGCGGGGTATTGGAATTATATTATCTGGAAGAATGGTTTTCAACTGACGAAGGGCCGTTTTCAGATGAAGAAAAACGTTTGATTGAAGAAATTTCAGAAAGATTAGAGCTTTATATAGGACGGAGGGTCTCTGAATCATTAGTAAAAGCCGCCAATGATTTCCTGCAAAGCGTACTGGAGAGTGTCACCAGCATGATTTTTGTACTCGATCTGGAAGGCCGCTTCACGCTGGTCAGCAAGGCGTGCCCCAAGATCACCGGTTATGAGGTTGAAGCACTGACGAATAAGCCTCTCTCATTATTATTTACTCCGGATATTTTTCAGGAAATAAACAAACAATTGGCCTTTGTCCAGGATCTGGGCGGGATTATTACTCATTACGAAACCGAGATAAACCGATTGGACGGCGCCTGCGTTTCCGTCAGCATAAACATGTCACCCTTATATGAAAACGATATAATAATCAGGATTGTTGGTACCATAGATGACATTACACAAAGAAAAAAACTGGAAACTCAGTTATTACAATCACAGAAGCTGAAATCCATAGGTCAACTGGCTTCCGGTATCGCCCATGAAATCAATACCCCGACTCAATATATCGGTGATAATATTGCTTTCCTGAATGACGCGAGTAAAGCGATGGATCAACTCCTGGAGAAATATAATGAATTACTTGCCGGTTGTCGCAAAGATCCGGTTTACGCAGACCTGATCGAGGAACTTGAGGGCCTTCGGGAAAATATGAATTATGAATATATCGCCGCGGAGATTCCTCAGGCCATCCAACATACCCTGGAAGGTGTCGAACACATATCGGAGATTGTCCATGCGATCAAGGAATTTTCACATCCCGGCACTAAAGAGAAGACTGCTATAGATATTAACCGAGGACTCGAGAGTACCATTACCGTAACCCGGAATCAATGGAAGCAGGTGGCGGACATTACGACTGATTTTGATGATGATCTGCCATTGGTGGAGTGCCTGCCGGGGGAACTCAATCAGGTGTTTCTTAATTTAATCATCAATGCCACCGATGCTATCGCGGAAGTAGTTGGTGATGGCGATAACGGCAAGGGGACCATTACCATCAGTACTCATAAGCATGGTGAGTCGGTGGAGATCCGTATTCGTGATACCGGTCCCGGAATCCCCCGGGACATTCAAAATAAGATATTTGATCCGTTCTTTACCACCAAAAAGGTGGGGCAGGGTACAGGCCAGGGTCTGGCGATTGCTCATTCCATTATAACGGATAAGCATAACGGACTCCTCACCTTCGAAACGAAGCCGGGCGAAGGGAGCACATTCATTATCCGATTGCCGATAAAAGACTCAGGCAAATCGGCAGCTTGTCCTGATGTAGAAAAAAGCAATACTTTAGAACAGCCTGTCATACCGTCTTCCGTGTTTGATATGAATGAGGTCCTGCCCGCCCTGGGTGGAGATATAGAAACACTTAAAGGAATTATGGATATTTATCTGGACGTGCTGCATATAGATATTCAGGAACTTAAAAAGGGGATCGCACATCGAGATTTGGAAAGGATTCTTCAGGATTCTATCAAAATCAAGGATGCCGCGGCACATATTGGGGCCAAGGCTGTTCAGCAAATCGCATATCAGATGGAACAAACCGCCAGGGAAGGTAAACAGGAATTATATGATCACTTATTGAAAGAACTCGAACAGGAATTAAATCGACTGGTGGGAGTTTTGGATACTCTGGATTGAACTACCTTAGCCAAGGAGAGCAAACATGAGTAAAGTGCTGGTGGCTGACGATCATGGCATGACCCGTAAGATTATTCGGACGGTACTGGAAAAGAACGGGTATCAGGTGATACTGGCTGAGAATGGGCAGGAAGCCTGGTCTTTGTTAACCGATAGTTATGAATTAAGTCTGGCGATCCTGGATTGGGAAATACCGGGTATAGATGGCGTGGAAATCTGCCGCAAACTGGAGAAAGAATACAAAAATCGTCTTATTTACACCATTCTGCTCACAGCCAAAGAGGGGTCGGAGAATATCACCGATGCGCTGGAGGCCGGCGCCAATGATTATATCACCAAGCCGTTTAAGAAGAACGAACTGCTGGCCCGGTTGAAGGTAGGCGAGCGAATTATCGCCCTGCAGTCTCAACTGGCCCAGGCCCATAAACTGGAATCCATTGGTCAACTGGCCTCCGGCATCGCCCATGAAATCAACACGCCCATCCAATATATCGGAGATAATATCAATTTTCTGGAAGAGGCGTTCAAATGCGTGGAAAAAGTGTTGTCCAAACATGAAGAGTTAATTAATCAGTGCCGTCACGATCCTGTTTATGAGGAACTTATCGAGGAAATCGACCAGGTTCATCAGGAGGCCAATATGGACTATATCTCGGAAGAGATTCCCCAGGCCACCCAACATTCCAATGACGGCATTCAATGTATATCGGATATTGTCCGTGCCATGAAGGAATATTCGCATCCGGGAGAAAAGGAAAAAAACAAAGCAGACCTGAATCATTCGATAGAAAATACCATCACCGTGGCCCGTAACAAGTGGAAGCGGGTAGCCCGGTTAAAAACCGTGTTGGATCCGGATTTACCGCTGGTCCCCTGTTACACGGCAGAGATCAACCAGGTTATTCTGAATCTGATCATTAACGCCGCGGAAGCCATTCAGGAGAAGGTGGGCCTTGATATGGCGAAGCTGGGGACCATCACGGTCAGTACACGCAATGACGATCAATGGGTTGAAATCAGGGTATCGGATACGGGATGCGGGATTCCGGAGGCCATTCGCGACAAGATTTTCGATCCCTTTTTTACCACCAAGGAAGTGGGCCGGGGATCGGGCCAGGGTCTTATGGTCTGCTATTCCATTATAACGGAGAAACACGGGGGAAGCATCACGTTCGAAACCGAGACTGGAAAAGGCACGACGTTTATCGTGCGTTTGCCTGTTGAGGTTCAATCTTCACCCCAAGAAACGGAGTGTATAGTATGAGCGAGAAACTAAAAATATTATTTGTTGATGATGAGGCCAAGGTTCTGGAGGGCTTGCGCAGGATGTTATTCCTGATGATGAATCAATGGGACATATCCTTCGCGCCGGGAGGTCAGCAGGCTATGGATCTTCTGGCCGAAAAATCCTTTGATATCCTTGTATCGGATATGCGTATGCCGGAAGTCGATGGTGTCATGTTGCTTAATCATGTTAAAGAACACTATCCCCATATAGTACGAATTGCCCTGTCGGGCCAGACATCCAAGGAATCCATCCTGCGTTCGGTTGGACCTATTCATCAATATATTGCCAAACCCTGTAATGCACAGAACCTGAAAGATACGATCCATCGCATCTGGGGCATGCGTAATATATTGACGAACGATACGCTTAAAGAGATGATAACCCAACTGGAAACCCTGCCGTGTATGTCGAGTCTATATACGGAATTAACGAAAGAGCTAAATTCCCAGCATACCTCCATCGACAATATAGCCGGGATTATTTCCCGGGATGTGGGGATGAGTGTCAAAATCCTGCATTTGGTAAATTCGGCCTTTTTTGGTATACGACAAAATGTCACTAAAATCACCCAGGCGGTTTCTTTCCTGGGTTTGGAAACGATATCGGCGTTGGTTCTGACCACAAAAATATTTGAGCAGTTTCAGGATGTTTCTTTTAAGAATTTTTCTATCAACACCTTATGGCAACATAGTTTAACCGTAGCGGAATGGGCCCGGTTAATCGCTAAAAGCGAAAATGCCTCCAAAGAACATACCGACTACGCCATGATTGCCGGCATGCTGCATGATGTCGGCAAACTGGTCATGGCCGTTAAAATCCCTGACCAGTATAAGGAAGTTCTCGATCTGGTTTACCGAGAGAAATCAACCCTGTGCGAGGCGGAAACCCGAATTCTCGGGGCCTCCCATGCCGAGGTAGGATCTTATTTATTGGGGTTATGGGGCTTTTCCGGCAGTGTAATTGAGGCTCTTAATTACCATCACCATCCCGGCCAGGCCCCATCAAAAGAATTTACCGTCTTAACCGCGGTCCACGTCGCGAATGCTCTAACGAATGAAATCGAGATGGCCGATAATAAGGATATGGCCTATACCCCGGCGGATTTGGAATATCTGGACATGTTGGGACTGAAAGAGAGACTTTCCGCATGGCGGGAAAACTGCCCGGAACATCTTAGCGTAAGCTCTAAGCATTAAGGAGATAATTATGCCCCCTGCCATACTCCTGGTTGATGATGAACCCAAATTAACGACCGCATTAAAACATACTCTTTTTAAAGAAAATTACAAGATATTCACGGCCGGCACGGCCAGTGAAGCCCTGGGCATATTAAGCAGAGAACATATCGACGTGGTCGTCTCAGATGAACGTATGCCCGGCATGTCCGGCTCTGAATTGCTTACTATCGTGTGTCGTAAGTATCCCCATACCATCCGTATTATGCTCACCGGCCAGGCCAGCTCTGAAGCAGCGATGAGAGCCATCAATGAAGGACAAGTGTATCGGTTTCTGACCAAACCGTGTAACGGGCTCGACCTGGTCATTACGATCCGCCGTGCGCTGCAATACCTGGAACTGTTTCGCAAATCTCAACAGCTTTTGAGTTCTCTGCGCAAGGAATCCACGCTTTTAAAAATATTAGAAAACACTCATCCGGAGGTTATCAAGACATTAAATAATCCCGGCGGGACCATGTCCATCGAAAATCCCGCGGATCATTACGAAGAATTAATCGTAATGATTAATAACGAGATACGACATTCGGAAAATCTTATCCAACAGATCACTTCTATGGATCCTACCCATTTGCCTGAGAGTTCACCATCGCCCGCCCCTGCGGCAAGCTCCACTCAGAATACCCGCGATCCTCAGGAGACGCAAACGGAGGGTCTCTCGAACCAGGTTACTCCGTCCGGCACGAATCCCCAAACTTCGTCCGACGTGACATCGGATACCTCCCAGGAGAACACCTCCGATCCGGAGTACCTCGAAGGAGTAAACAACCTTAAGGATCTTAAACCCATTATGTCCCGCTCGGCGATTAAAGAAATATTGGATGAATGTAATGAACTCAAAGGATTATCTCCCACGGTCGCCCGGGTATTAAAGTTGACCCGGCAATCCAACTGCTCGATAGAGCAGGTGGCCAAAGTAGTAAAGCAGGATCACGCGATATCCTTAAAAATTCTGAAAATGGCCAATTCCGTGGTTTATACCCGGGGTGAACCGGTGGATACCATTCAGAAAGCCGTGATGCGTATCGGTATGACTCAGATACGCCAGGCCGTTCTCAATATCAGCGTTATCGAGCAATTCAGTAGTAACGAACATGACCAACACATCAGTACACCCCAATTCTGGGAACATTCTATTGCGACCGGCATGATTGCCGCCCTGCTTACCCGTATGACAGACGGCAAGGAACAGCAGATCGACGCCGCGTTCACCATGGGATTATTGCATGATATCGGCCGTGTTGTGTATCTGGAAATGTTGGGTGACAAATATATTAATGTATTCAAGGCCGCCCAGGCTCTGCAACTACCGTTAGAACAAGTCGAATCCCGCATGTTACTCGTTAATCACGCCGATGCCATGGATCGTATTCTCCATCAATGGAATTTTGCCAAAGAGCTGGTCAATCCGATTGCCCTGCATCAGCTTTCGCTGGGTAACATCCGCCGTATGGCTCCCCGTACGCTTAATGAGGTTGCCATACTGGCACTGGCGAATCGCCTGGCTCATGCCCTGCTGCTGGGCTCCAGCGGTAATCTGGCTCTTTATCCCACGGAAGAATTTGCCCCGGCTCTTTCTTTGAAAGCCGGTATGTTCCATACCATAGAGGAAGAGATTCCCGGACAAACCGATGATGTTAAATTTTCACTACTGGCTCACTCCAATCAACAAAGCTGGCCACGCCTGCGTGATGAATTGTCCGAACAGATGCATCTGCCCTTCCGGCCTCTGTTCCTGAGTATGGATCCGGATTTTGACAGCCTTCGTATCTTTTGCAATCGCCTGAGGGACACCTCAGAGGAAGGCCTGCCCAATATCGCTATTATCCATATTAAAGCCGGTGGTGAGCGAGTGCCTTTGACCACCAAATTTAAAAAGGCCGAACTGGACGCCGGCTGCGCCCTCCAGCCCCTGCCCTTAGTCATCATCTCACCCAAGGGTGACATTACCCTGGAAGAGAGATTCATGGCGGAGAGACAATCCGTGCAATTGTCTTTCCCCTTTGCCATATCAAAAATAATCAATGCCTTTAATACACTGACAGCTTCCGTTGCTGTACCAACGGGTGCCTAGTAGCGGAATATATCAACCAGAAGTAGTGCTATCAGACGATGGTATCACAATAATTCTGCTAAAAAGTCAGGAAATTCATCCTATTTTTTAAAAAACCCGTTTGGGGGGCTTTTTAAATAGAATTTCAAGGCCGTCATGGCATAATATCAAGTAACAATGTATCTAAATCAACTTTCCTCTTACTATAAATTTATCACGCTATAAAAAGCGATAGGTTATATTTTGGCAATCGTATTTCATGATTTCTCTGAGAAATTATGTGTATTCATAAATAATGTTTTGAAGTATTTTCGGTCTTTCCAGATGTTATTGGGTGCAAGACAGATTTCCTAAATTCATACCTAAACGGAAAGCGGGCGATGAACTATGACTACTAGAAAAGACACCATGCCGCGCCGATCAGGTGCTACCAGAAAGAAAGCCTTTGATGTTATAAGCCAGCGACACGAAATTGATTTAAGTGAGATTCTGTTTCGTTCTCTTTTCGAGCAATTACCCATAGGCGCTGGACTGGCCACCCTGGATGGCCATATACTCCTCTGTAATAATACGATCGTTCAAATGCTGGGCTATTCGGAAGACGAACTAAAACGTATCAATGTGAGCGATTTATATCTGAATCCCCAAGAGCGCAAATTGCTTATAAAACAATATCAGGCGGAAGGCTGTATAAAAAAATATGAGACTGCTATGAAATGCAAAGACGGGGCATCGTTACAGGTTGAATTAACTATTATTCCCTTTCCGCAATTTGGGCGGGACGTCGTGTTCACAGCACTAAACGACATCAGGAAACGCAAACAATTTGAAGATCAACTTTTAGAGAGAGAGATTTACTATCGTTCCCTGCTCCATACTATAAAAGACGATATTATCGTAATTAATCGAGATTATATCGTTACTGATATAAATAATTCGTTTCTTAATACAACCGGTTATCAGCGGGAGGATGTCACTGGACACCATTGTTATGAAATATCTCACGGCTATAACGAACCCTGTAGACATCTGGGGAAAAGTTGTACGCTGCCCAAAGTCTTTTTTACCGGCATGCCTGACAAGTGCCAGCACGAACATAGCCATCTGGATGGTACGAAAGTATATGTGGACATCCTGCTGTCTCCTTTAAAAGACAATGACGGCAATGTCACCCATATCATCGAATCTATCCGTGATATTACTGATTTGTATAAAATACAAAATGCGCTATTGAATTCAGAAAAAGAATTAAGCATCAGAAATAATATTGCGAATATATTTTTAACCGTTCCTGACGATGAAATGTATGGAGAAGTTCTCCAGGCTGTTCTGGAAGCCACGGAAAGTATATACGGCGTCTTTGGCTATATTAACGAAGAAGAAACCCTTATTGTCCCATCGATGACACGTCATGTCTGGGATAAATGTAACATTATTGATAAAGATAATGTTTTCCCTCAGGAAGCATGGGGATGTAGTTCCTGGCCCCGGGCCATAAGAGAAAAGAGGACTATTTATTCCAATGAGCCCTCAACAAATATTTCCCAGGGCCATATAGGCATACTAAGGCATGTTTCATTACCTGTTATCCATCAAGGGGAAGTCATTGGCCTGATACAAATTGCAAACAAGATAACAGACTATACTCCGAAAGATATTCAACTGCTTGAAACTATAGGATCGAATATAGCCCCGGTGCTGGCGGCCCGATTACAACGGGAAAGGCTGCATATAGACCTGGCGGACTATGCGGCCCGACTGGAACGCTTTCTATATACCGCCTCCCATGATTTAAAGTCTCCGCTGATTACAATCAAAGGTTTTATAGGCATGCTGGAACAGGATTTAGTAAAAGTCTGAGTTATTATCATCTCCGGATAGCTGTCATATCGTACCTGTTTTTCATCTGATTAATTCCTGTTTTTTCTATTGTCTTCAATATTCTCTTGCCACATTGTATCTGAATTTGTAAGATATTTCCTGGAATTTGGAGTATAGTTAATGTATCCGAGTCGAATAGCTCAGAAGTTTGAAGTCATTTTGCTGATTTTATGTGGTGTAATAATAGGGGTGCGGTGTCAGATTAATGAATCGTTTGGTACCGGCTGGCGGGTCAGTGGTCCGGTGGAAGGTGTCAGTATAGGGTCAGCGGAAATTCCGGCGATGATGGTGTTCAGTGGTGTTATCATCGGCGTCATGTCGGCCTGGTTGATTTTTCAGGCCGTGAAGGGCCCTCTCCGGTGGCGTAAAACGTCGTTGGTGTTGCCATTTGTATTCATGCTGGCAGCGGGGATACTCTCAACGTGGTTTGCATCCAACAGCTATCGCGCCTTCATTGCGGTAATCATCCTGCTGGCCCAGATGATACTGGCCATGCTACTGGTGCAATTACTGGACAGGCGATGGAAACAGAAGCTGATACTGTGTGTGATTGCCGCTACCGGGATTACCGCGACCTATCGCTGCCGGGAGGAGTATCACTTTGAGATACCTGCGACCGTGGACATGGTGGAGCAGGATGTTGAGAGTGTTCTGGCCGGTCAGGGTCTGGAACCGGGCACGTACGAGGCGGAGCAGTTTTTAGCCCGGGTCCGCAGTCGGGACGTGGGAGGTTTCTTTTCGATAAGTAATGTCTGCGCCTCATTTTTTGTGCTGTCGATATATGCCACACTGTCTCTGCTGGTACTGGGTCTGACCAACGCTAAAACAAGTGGCGACCATCGGCCGGTAGTATGGGCGAGCCTGGCGCTGGCGGCACAGATTGCCGGGATGATAATTACGCAAAGCAAGGGCGGTATCGGGGCGATGGCCGGCGCTTTCGCGGTAGTGGTCATCCTGTGGCTGGGACGGAGAATCCGGGTTCGATATTGGCGTGGTATTATTATTTTCGGACTGGTACTGACGGTCATGGGTGTAGCAGGGATTACGGGTTATGGTTTGAAACAGGGGCGTTTGCCGAGTAACTCGATGTGGATTCGCTGGCAATACTGGCATGCCACGGGTAAGATGATTGCCGAGAACGGGATGACCGGCGTGGGCGCGGAAAATTTCGGTTCCTGGTACCCTCGCTATATGGATGCGGCGGCCCCGGAGGTGGTCAGTGACCCGCACTGCTTCTGGCTGGCATTATGGAGCCAGTGGGGCCTGTTAGGTATAACGGGATTTGTTATAATGGTTATAAGCGTGTGTATCACCCTGGCCCGGCCGGAAATGGAAGAGCACACCAATCACCAAACAGGTCCTCCAAAGAAAAGGAAGGAATCAACGGGTGGGGAGGAACCGAAACCGACCTGGATTCAAACCGTCGCCATGGGTCTAATCCTGGTTACAGCAATAGTATTGATCCGCATTTTACTGAGTCACCTGAATCCCGGCAGTCCCGGGGAATCATTCAGTGTATATCTGATTGTATTTATCCTCCCCGGCCTGGTATGGCTGTTTAGCTTCCTGTTGTTATTCTGGCCGTCAAAAGAAAAAACGGGATATGTAAAGGCAGAATCCGGTTCGGTAACCGGCCCATTGATAGTGCTGGGCTGCGGCCTGCTGGGATTTCTGATACATAACAGTATTGACTTTGCCATCTTCCAGCCCGGAGTCGGGACATGCTTTTTTGCCCTGATCGCCACGGCGGTGGCCATGCGCAGATATAACCGGGACCAGGGGCAATTCATCGTCATCCGGCGCGGCATTGGCCGGCTGATAGTGGTGCTCGCGGCGTTAACGGCCGGTATGATGCTTTTGGTAAAAGTGATAACACCGACAGTAAAATCTCATCAATCCATGCAGCAGGCTCAAAATAATGCTTTAGAAAGCGATGCTACGATTCGTCAGGCGATCGAAGAATCACGGATTCCCTCGCCTATGGAGCTGCAGCGGGCTATGGCCGGCATGCGGGAAGCCGCTGACCTGGCCCAAAAGGCGTCGCAGGAGGCCATTACCAATCCGGAACCATATTATTTTCTGGGAAAATTTTATTTTAACTGGTGGCAGCTTATGCAGCGTCAGGATAACATTCTTTGGGATAACTCTGTTGCAAATTTAAAACAAGCCATTCAACATGATCCGGCGAATTATAAATACTACTGGCAACTGAACCGGTTATATCAAGCGGCGTTTGAGCAGTATCCCGTTCGTGACGACTACCTGGAATCGGCCCTCCATTGGGCCCGGGAGGCACTGCAAATGCACCCGACTAAATCCGAATGGCTTATCGAATATGCACAACTGCTGTTAAAGGAAAACAGTCTCTCATCCCGCACAGAAGCCCTGCGTGTTTTAGAGCAGGCTCTGGATAACGAACAAGCCTATCTGAACCAGCAGCGCCGGATGTATCCCGAGCGTACGGAAATACTACCCCGCCTTAAACCGGACCTGCAGCGCCTGGCCCGGCAGCAGATAGAAACACTCCGGCAAGAATCCCGTCAGAAATAACTGTTATTAAAGATCCCCCTTGACATTGTTCACAGGATGGCATGATTAAATGCCCGGCATGTTCACAGAATTTTGAAACAGCCCGGTCGGCACGATATCTATTGATCGAAAGGACTGCCTTTCCGATGGCAATTATTCTTCCAGGCTGATAGCCTCAACCGGACAACTATCGACTGCGTCCCGGCAGGTATCCTCATTTTCATCAGGAACGGGGTCTTCCTGGACCACGGCCAGATCATTTTTCATTTCGAATACTTCCGGACAAATGTCGCAGCACAGTCCACAACCGGTACAGGCATCAGCATCAACAAATGCACGCATGTTTTGAACTCCTTCCTATTTCCTATTATCAAACCGCCTTCCATACAATCCGGGGCAGATAATACTATTATTGTTATGTATCATTTTGCGCGATAATAGCGCCGAGCGTCTGAAATGTCAAGACACTAAAAACGACAAAATGCCAAATTTCATCACTTCACCATTAAACCCCTCCTTGAAAAATTATAACCATATAATATTAAGACACTTACGATTGT
>JAFGHE010000014.1 GCA_016930295.1 Sedimentisphaerales bacterium | reverse complement strand
TGCTACCGTCAAAAGTGGATATTGGCACTTAAAACCGTTGTTTTTAATCCAGAAACAAGCGTTCGCAATACTTTTGACGCTGGCGTCCATTTATATAAAATGTATGATGCTAATGATTTAAAAGCGAGTCCAGCATTTGTTCAAAATCTTTATGTTTGCCCTCCTGGAGTAGCGCTAGGGCCTCAGAGTTGACAAACTCCTTGAGAATCCCGGCCCGGCGCGCCTGATCGTCAGGATACATTTTTTTAAGATGCTCGCGTAATTTTTTCAGGGCTGCCATGAAGGTTACATAATGCTCGCCAAACTCGGCTTCCAGTTGCTTTCGGATCCGTTTGGCCAGGGCCGGGCTGGCACCGCTGGTGGATATGGCAATCTGTAAATCACCCCGGCGCAGGACCGAGGGAACTTGGAAACTGCATAGTTCCGGTATGTCCACCACATTACAGAAAATGCCCCTTTGTTGAGCTTCATTAAAAATACTCTCGTTGGTCTGATAGTCGTTGGTCGCGGCAATCACCAGGGCGGCGTCTTTCAGGTCGCCATTCTGGTAGGGCCGACTTTCTGCTTGGATCTGTCCGGCCTGCCAAACTTGCATGAGTTTCTCGGTCATATCCGGGGCAATCACCACGATCCGGCAATCGCACTCCAGTAAGTCCATAACCTTACGCTCAGCCACACGCCCACCACCTACAATGACAACTTTCCGGGCGGCAAGACTGGTAAATATCGGATATAATCGGGACATCTGAAAAACACTTTTTAAGACATAAGACTAATGTTTATACACGGTTACATTTTCATTATATGGAGTATCGCATTGTACGTCCAATTCTTTTGGTAATTCTGTAATTTTTTTTAGATTGACTTTGATTAAGGATTAAATACTATGTTGCGTATATTGGCTAGGATACTATGTGGGGTGGTATGGACAGCAGTTTGCCAGGCAGTGAAAACAGCCGGATAAGAGCCCCATTTCAGATAATTAACCGGATGCTACCGTTAAAAGTGGATATTGGTACTTGAAATCGTTGTTTTTAATCCAGAAACAACCGCTCGAAATACTTTTGACGCCGGCGTCTAACTGAAGTCTCTGGAAAGGAGTCTGTTATGAAGATTACGATAAAGTGGTTGGGGCATGCCAGTTTTCGTATTACTGATGACCGGACTGTGATTTATATTGATCCCTGGAAAATCTCTCAGAAGTATAAGGATGCAAATCTGATCCTGGTCAGCCACATGCATCATGATCATTATTCCGAAGATGATATCGCCGGACTAGCCAACGATCACACAAACCTGGTTGCTTCGGCTGACGTGATTGCCAGGCACGGCTCCGGGAATTCTTTAATGCCGGGCAAAAAAATTGAAAAGCAGGGGATAGAAATTACCGGAATACCGGCCTACAACCCGGCCAAGGAATTCCATCCCCGGACTAATAACTGGCTGGGATTTATTATTGAACTGGGCGGCAAACGGATTTATTACGCCGGGGATACGGATTTAATCCCGGAAATGGCGGACCTGACCAATATTGACCTGGCCCTGCTGCCGGTAGGGGGAACCTACACGATGGACGCCCAGGAGGCGGGTCAGGCCACCGGCAAGTTCAATCCCCAACAGGCCATACCCTACCACTGGGGCGACATCGTCGGCGAAAAAAGCGATGCGGAAAAATTCGCACAGGAAGCCTCCTGTAAAGTAAATATACTTGTCAAAGGGGGGAGCATATTGATTTAAATGTACAGGTTCCTGATACCTTTGGACCTATTCATAAAATGAAAAAAAGCATGACGGCACGATAGATACCGTCATGCTTTTTTCATACAAATATAAATTTACCTTAATTTATCTGAAAACGCCTCTGAGCTTCTTTCTTCCTTGGATTTGTCAAAACCTCATTCATATAAAAGTTGAACCGGCCATTAGTTTTCTTGTGAAATTTACTTAAGGCTTTGTTATTCAGGAAATTATTAATCAATGTGTCTTTAGATTATTCGCCAGGAGACGTACAATTAAAATAGTGTACGGCATTATTGAAACTGATGTCCTCGACCATGCGGCCCAGGAGGGGAATGTCGTTGGGCAATAATCCCATTTGGACATCTTTACCCAGCAGGCTGCATAAGATTCTGCGGAAATACTCGTGCCGGGAATAGGAGAGGAAACTTCGGGAGTCTGTAACCATTCCTACAAATCGGCTTAAAAGCCCCATGTTCGATAAGGCATTCATCTGGGCTTCCATGCCGTCTTTCTGGTCCAGGAACCACCAGGCCGGACCGTATTGCAGTTTACCGGGCACCGAGCCATCCTGAAAATTACCGATCATGGTGGCAAAGACTTCGTTATCGCGTGGATTCAGGTTGTACAGGATGGTTTGAGTGAGTTTATTTTTTGATTCCAGGCGGTCCAGGAATTTGGACAGGGAAGCGGCGATATTCCAGTCATCAATGGAATCATAGCCACTGTCCGGTCCCAGAGTTCTCAGGGCGCGGGAATTGTTATTCCTGAGCGCGCCGAAATGGAATTGCTGGGTCCAGCCTTTTTGGGAATCCATGAGGGCGAACTCATAAAGCAGGGCGGATTTAAATTGTGCCTGCTCATGGGCATCCAGAACCGTCGAATTTCTGATTTTATGAAAAATAGATTTAATCTGGGATTCAGAATAATCCTCGACATAGACTCTGTCCAGTCCGTGGTCGCTGAGCCGACAGCCGTTATCGTGGAAAAAATTATGTCGTTTGTACAGGGCTTCCCGATAGGAGTCGTAGTCGGTAATATCGATTTGGGCTGCGTCCTGGAGTTTATCGATCCAGACGTTTAGAGCGGGGATGTTTTCAGCGGCCATGGCTTTATCCGGGCGCCAGGCGGGTAATACGCTGACGGCAAATCCCTCGGCCTTGATTTTTTGATGGTGTTCCAGAGAATCAATCGGGTCATCCGTAGTACAGAGAATTTTGACCTTGGCCCTGAGGATGAGATTGCGGACACTGAATTCAGGAGTTTTAAGTTGTTGGCTGCAGGTATCATAGATTTCCCGAGCAGTATCAGGATTAAGTAATTTATCTGAGATGCCAAAGGGTTTTTTCAGTTCCATGTGAGTCCAGTGATACAGTGGATTGCGCAGGCAATAGGGAACTGTCTGTGCCCACTTTTCAAACTTTTTCAAGTCGTTGGCCGTACCGGTGATATACCTTTCGTCAATACCGTTGGTGCGCATGGCACGCCATTTATAATGGTCGCCATAGAGCCAGATTTGGGTGAGGTTATCGAAGAGCCTGTCGTTAGCAATTTCCTGGGCCGGCAGGTGGCAGTGATAATCAAAAATGGGCATATTGGCGGCATATTCATGATACAATCGTCGTGCGGCAGGTGTGTCCAGCAGGAAATCATCGTTAATAAAATTATCAGTCATTCTTATCCTCCGGCAGAGTTTTAAACCGTGTAGGTTGAAGATGCGGTATCTCCACCCCGACCGGTCCAGTTAGTGTGGAAGAATTCGCCGCGTGGTTTATCGATTCTTTCGTAGGTGTGGGCCCCGAAATAGTCGCGCTGGGCCTGTAAGAGGTTGGCGGGCAATCGTTCGTGTCGATAGCCGTCATAAAAGGCCAGAGCCGAACATATGGCCGGTATGGGGATGCCCATTTTCACGGCCTGGACCACAACCCGTCGCCAGGCGGCCTGGGCGTTTACCACGGCATCTTTAAAGAACGGGTCGAGCAGTAAATTTACCAGGCTTGGATTTTTGTCGAACGCTTCTTTGATTTTTCCCAGGAAGGCGGAGCGAATGATACATCCGCCGCGCCACATGAGGGCAATCCCGCCATAGTTTAGGTTCCAGTTATGCTCCTGGGCCGCAGCCCGCATGAGCTGATAGCCCTGGGCGTAGCTTACGATTTTGGAGGCATAAAGGGCCTGACGCAGGTCATTAATAAAGGACTGTTTGTCGCCGTCGAATGTGGCGCCGGGACCCAGGAGATGCCGGGAGGCCTCTACGCGTTCATCTTTTATAGCCGAGAGACATCGGGCAAACACGGCCTCGCCGATAAGGGTGAGAGGTTGTCCCACATCCAGGGCGGCGATAGCGGTCCACTTGCCGGTTCCCTTTTGACCGGCAGTATCCAGGATTAGCTCGAGTGTCTGGTTGCCTTGTTCATCCTGGTAACCCAGGATGTCGCGGGTGATTTCGATCAGGTAAGAATCCAGTTCTCCCTCGTTCCATTCGGTCAGGACCTCATGCATTTCTTGATTGGTCATGCCAAGTCCTTCTTTCATCATTTGATAGGTCTCGCAGATCATCTGCATATCGCCATATTCAATTCCGTTATGGACCATTTTAACAAAATGGCCGGCCCCGTTTTCACCGACCCAGTCGCAGCAGGGACTGCCGTCGTCGGTATGTGCGGCGATTTTCTGAAGGATGGGTTTGACATATTGCCAGGCTGCGGGCGAGCCGCCGGGCATAATCGAGGGCCCGAGCAGTGCTCCTTCCTCGCCGCCGGATACCCCGGTCCCGATGTATAGTTTCCCCTTGCTTTCGACATACTCTGTACGGCGGATGGTGTCCGGAAAATGACTGTTCCCGCCGTCAATAATGATATCGCCATCATCCAGCAGAGGTAAGACCTGTTCAATAAAGGCGTCCACGGCTGCGCCGGCCTTGACCATGAGCATAACCTTGCGCGGTGACTTTAGAGATTTGACAAACTCTTGGATACTATGAGTGCCGATGATGTTTTTGTTTTTCGCGCGGCCGATCATAAAGTTATCTACTTTGGAGGTGGTCCGGTTAAAGCAGGCCACCGTAAAGCCCTTGCTTTCCATGTTCAATATCAGGTTTTCTCCCATAACGGCTAAACCGACTACTCCAATATCAGCTTGAGACATCTTTTACTCCTTGAATATATCTATTTTGTTATTGAGTTTTCATTTTATACGAGTGTGTATGGTAATACTATATATATTTTCATGATTTTATTCAAGATCAGTTGGTATCGTGGGGACGTCATTGCCGGTGAGGCGGTAGAGTGATTCGCCGGCGTGGTCCACTACCAGGATTCCCTCATGTTCCCTGTTCCGATAGTCGTCGATATTTATTTTTTGGGGGTCCATAAAGCCCAGGTTGATCTTTTGGCAGCGAGCCCGCGGGATGGAAGTAGCCAGTACCACATTGATTCTGGGTTTTTCCAGACCGTTCTCATAAGTGCCTATTCCTTTGACATGGGTGGAATGGGCGGTTACGCCACGGGGATAGTGTTTGAATGTGTCCCACTGTTTTCGGAAATAATCGCGGGTATGGTAACCGATCTCATCGAGAATTTTACCATGGCTATAAGATACCTCATCAATATGAGGGGCATAGATAATGAGGGTTCCGCCGTCGGCCACGATTGGTTCCAGTTTGTACATGACCTTTCCGGCGACCCACAGGTCGTCATACATCTGAGGAGTAATACCCAGAATAGTATGATAGCTTTTGTCCTTGTAGATGATATGGACCTGGCTGGATAAGTCGGCAGCCGCCTCCCACGCCTGGATCACATCCCCGATGAACAGACCTTTTAATTCATTGTTTATGGCTACCAAAGCAAATAAAGTACTGGACATATTTATAAATGATGCCGCTTTTTCAACGACCTTGCGGGTAGGTGTCCATTTGTTGCCGTTGATCCGGGGATTGGTGATGATCGCGCCGAGCCAGTGGAAGAAGTTGATGATATCGGCCGCGGCGATGCCGGGGAAAATATACTTGTGCCCGCCGGAGAATCCCACGACTTCGTGCGGGAATACCGGCCCCAGGATGAAAAACTCGTCATAGTCGTAAATGAGTTTGTTAATGGAGACATCCACGGCTTCGCGGAATAATCCAGAGCTTATCTGCTCAATTTCATCTGCGGAAATGATGCCGATGGAGGTGAATGTTTCTTTTTTTTGCCATTCGTGATTAAAAAATTTGATCCGGGCATATTTGCTGTTTCTTTCAACCGGTGTGATGTCAAGACGCCGGCAAATGGCTTTTTCGTCCAGGGGCTGATGCGTACCCAGGGCCACCAGGATATCCAGAGCCCTGGTTTGGTCGCCGATGCAGTCATAGATGGTTTTAAACAGGTCGCCGATCGGACCGGAGCGGGTATTATCCGGCACGATCAGAAGCAGACGTTTGTCCCGGTAATTATTCCGGGCAAAAAACTGCTCCACAGCGTCCAGGACCTGTTTCGAGGTAATGTTATTTTCTTTATCTTGTACGGATATTATCATTTACACTATTTGCCATATGTATATTTTTTGTGCCCTGGGAGGCTAAAATGATAAACATATTTTATGATGGTTTATTCCAGGGCGGATGTTCGGGTAAATAGGTTTCAAATTCTTCTATCATTTTTTGTTCGTAGGCCCCGGCGTATTCGCCGTGGATGAATTTATCAAGGGCTTCATCGTGGAGTCGCCGCCAGGATGTATCTTCGTTGCCGGGATTGATGGGATAGAACAGGGCATTATTGGCCCGGGCCGCTTTCATGTCGCCGGGCGCGTCGCCGATCATCAATACGCAGTTGGGTTCATAGTGGCCCTGGGTGGCATATTGGAGATGTTCGGCTTTTTTGCCCATCTCCTGGCCGGCGATCACTCTGGGGTAGTCGGCCAGTCCGTGTTCCTGCCATTCCCGCTCGAGGGCTTCCTGGGGTGTGGCCGAGCAGATAATCATGTCGGCCTGCTTAGCTATTTTCTCCAGGCAGGGCCGTACATGGGGGAATGGCGGGATGCCTTTGACAATTTCGGCGATCAGTTCGTTCACCCGTTCGCTCCATTTTAACACATGTCTGAGCTGGCTTTTGGCTTTTACGTCGGTGGCTGTATCAATGGCATGTTTGAGTCCTTCATTACTGAGCAGACTGTTCGGATTGTTCACCCATTCGATATAATAGCTGAAGTCCGGCACTTTAAAGTCCAGTTGCCTGACCATCGGATGCGATGGTAACAGTTCGGTCAGGATTCGCACGGCGGTTTTGTGCCGGTTGGCGCCGCGTGTTTTGGAAAACAAATCTGCGAATTCCTTACACTCCCGTGCCGCTAAAGCGACCGGCTGCAGATGGAAATACCCCACCATTAAGGGGCAAAAACATTCCCTTTGTTTGATGCCCATCGTGTCAAAGACACAGCCATCGGAATCGATACCGATGAAGAAATCATGTTGTGGTTTCAACTCGATTAACGGTTTTGCTACATGTGACATAGACGTTCTCCATAGTATTTTTAAATTATACACCGCCGAAGGCACTGTACCCGCCATCGATGGGAATTATAGTGCCGGTCACAAATTTTGCTGCCTCGCTGATGAGCCAGACGACGGTACCTGCGATTTCGTCGGGCTGGCCGAACCGGTCCATGGGGGTATGGTCGATAATGGCCTGACCCCTCGGGGTTAAATCGCCGGTATGTTCATCGGTGAGCAGAAACCGGTTCTGCTTGGTCATGAAGAATCCGGGTGCTATGGCATTAACGCGGATATTTTTAGAATAATTCTGGCACATATGCACTGCCAGCCACTGGGTGAAGTTGCTCACGGCCGCTTTGGCCGCTGAATATGCTCCTACCTTGGTCAGGGGCCGGAATGCGCTCATGCTCGATATATTTATAATAACCCCTTGTCCTTTTTGGGCCATATCCTTTCCAAATACCTGGGAGGGCAGTAGGGTGCCCACGAAATTCAGGTTGAATACATCCTGGGCGGCCTCCGGCGGGATATCGAAGAAGGACATGTCCGGCGCGGTCGTCGCTTCTTTTTTATTGCCGCCGGCCCCGTTAATCAGGACATCGATGCGTCCCATGGTCTCTTTGGCGCAGATATAGGCTTCCCGGATTTGTTTTTTGTCCAGGACGTCGGCCTCGACCGGGATGGCGAACCCGCCTCCGGCCTCGATTTCCTTACAGAGTTCGTTGGCCCGGAACACATCGTAATCCACCACGCAGAGTCGGGCGCCCCGGTGTGCCAGTTGTCGGGCAAGTTCTGCGCACAGCACGCCTGCTCCTCCGGTGATTACAATAGTCTTGTCGGTAATGTTAAATATATCGCTCATTGGTTCGTATCCTTTTCTTGTTTTTGAGAGTCTATAGCAGGTTAACCACCATCTGTTCCTGCGCTGATTTATAAATGGATAGAATGACTTCCACGGCTTTACGTGCCTGGCGACCGTTGAGTTCAAACTCTCGGTCCTCTTCCAGTGCCTTTAAGAATGACCGGAAATTACGGATATGGTTCTGGCAATTAATGGCAGCCGGGTCGGCGGTGCCTCCGCGGGATGAGTCGCCGCTGAAACGGCGTTGTATCTCCATGTCCTGCGGCTGTTTGTCCGCGAATTCCCAGCAGGTGATAGTGTCTTCCACGCAGATGACCGTGCCGGCGGTGCCGGTTATTTCCAGTTGCCGGTGCCGGCCGGGAAATGAGGCGGTTGTGCCGTAGATACTGCCCAGGGCGCCGCCGGCGAACCGAAGTATGGCCACAGCGGTATCTTCGGTTTCGATGTCTTTCGTGTGGCCCAGCGTACCCGTAAAAGCCTGAATTGATGTCACCGGGCCCATCAGGTGACAGAGGATATCGATCATGTGGATGGACTGATTCATCAGTGCCCCGCCGCCGTCCAGTTTCCAGGTCCCGTGCCAGGAATTGTGATAGTACTCATCGGTGCGCCACCAGGGAACGGCCACTCCGGCATAGGTGATTTTTCCGAATCGTCCTGAGTGTATAGCCTGCCTGATCAGGGATATGCAGTCATCAAATCGGTATTGAAAAATTCCTCCCAGGATCGTGCCGGATTCCTGGTGGGCCTGGATCATGGCGTCCATGCGTTCGAGGGTGATTTCCAGCGGTTTTTCGCAGAGGACGTGCTTACCGGCCCGCGCGGCGGCAATCGCCGGTTCCATGTGGGTACCGCTGGGCGTGGCAATAGTGATAATATCAATATCCTTATTATTCAGTAAGGCATCGAAACTGTCATAGGCCTGGCAGTTATGGGTCCGGGCCAGGGTCGTGGCCCGGGCTGGAATTGTGTCACAGACCCCGGTCAGGCGGGCGTTGGGAATCTCCGCCAGGGCCCGGGCATGAAAATCAGCGATTAAGCCGGCCCCTATGATTCCAACGTTCCAGATTTTCATTTCAGTGTATTTCCTCTGTAAATGGCGTTTTGGATTATACCCGCATTGAGATATTTCCAGCGTTTCAGTTGTCCCGTCGGGACTCAGGGTTTTAATATTTTACCAGGCAATAAATTACCTGGCTATTATCAGCAATCCTTCCATTACTAAGATATGGGTATTCACCCGTAACAGGTAATTGTATTTTATTATTTAATGGCAGTCAACCTGATTAAATCAGGTACATTCCAGGCCGGCTTTGTCGGCCAGTTTTCTTATTGCTTCCACGGCATGTGTGAAAAGTTCTGCGCCGCTGGCCCCGAAAAACTGCTTTCCTTCCTTAAGGTGTGGCTCAAGGGTAAGACAGCCCTTATAATTCATCGCGGCCAGTTCAGCGAGCAGTTCTTTTATCTGTCCGTCTCCCTGGCCCGGGATGCTTCCGGTCTGAGCGCCGAGCTTCCAGTCCTTGATGTGGACATGCACCACGTAGGGTTTCATCAGGGGCCAGCATGATGCGATAGGATCAGTTATTTTTTCACCCCAGACAAAGTTACCCGGATCATAGGCCAGACGCAAGTGAGGCGAATCGACTGTCTGGACCAGGTCAACGCAGTTTTGAGCGGTATGGCCATAGATATCGGTTTCATTTTCGTGGACCATGGTCAGGGCCGAATCCTGGATGATTGCCACCTTGGCAGCCATCCGGTCCATAATCTCGGAACGGTAATCCTCGATGGTCTCGCCTTCCGGGGGATAATAACTGAACATTCGGATATAGGGCGTGTCGAAAAAGAGAGCACTGTCCACGGCTACCTTGAATTTATCCAGATGCTTATTAAACGGCTCGTCGATCCTGACTTTACCGATCGGGGATCCAATGGCGCTTACCTTGATATCGTGATCGTCCAGAATATATTTGATTTCTTTAAGCTCGGACTTGTTCAGTTCCAGAATATTTTTGCCGTCGATGAAGCGAAGTTCGATATAATTAATATCATGAGCCGTAAGAAACTGGACCTGCCCTAGAAACAGTCTGGCCACTTCATCGGAAAATGCACTTAATTTTGCCATATACTCCTCTTGTCTAAAGTACTTTTTTACTCCATACTTTTTTTTGTCAGCCTTCTAAATAATTAGCCAGTTTTTTTCCCACTGGTTTTCGCTCGAAGCGCATATATTCAGGAAGTCCGTCGTCCGCTATGGTTACCGGTGCTTCGCCCGTGACCAGTGGTCTGACATAATCCTTCATTGCCTGGGTAATGCCGTTGCCGGTTTCATTGATATATTCCCGGGGCACTTTTTTTTCGCCGTTGGCCACGTCACTTAACAGTGCCAGGCCGGTGGTACACCGGTAGGGGTTGTCGGATTCGCGGACCAGCGTTACCATCCGGCCGTTGATCCCTTCGAGGGCATGTTTTACGGCCATTTGGCCGCACCTGTAAGCCTCATTCATATCCGTGAGAGAGGCAAAATGCATGGCGCTTCTCTGGTTGGTGCCGAGTTTATTAAACCGGGTTTTTATGCCGACTTCCCGTTCAATGATATCCTTGAGTATCTCGGCCACGCCCCCGAGTTGTGCGTGTCCGAAGCTGTCTTTACCGAACTTGCCGGTATCGGCGGTGATATAGCTGCCGTCCTGGTTTTTGAGTCCTTCACCGGTAACGATAAACACCCTGCCAAACTCCTTGAGTACCTCTTTGACATCGCTGACGAGTTTTTCCCGGGTAAACGGCACTTCCGGCATATAGATCAGATGCGGGGCATCCTGCCCGCTGCGCCGGGCCAGGCCGGTGGCCGCTGCGATCCAGCCGGCGTTGCGCCCCATGACTTCTAAAATGGTACAGGTATCGGCGGTGTAGAGGGCTTCAGTGTCTTTGCCCGCTTCCATAGCGCAGGTGGCAACGTATTTGGCCACGCTGCCGTAGCCGGGGCAATGGTCTGTGAAAGCCAGGTCATTATCGATTGTTTTAGGGACACCCATGCAGACCAGTTCGTATCCCTTGTCGGCCGCCAGTTTATTCACCTTATCCGCGGTGTCCATGGAATCGTTACCGCCGATATAGAAAAAGTAATGTATGTTATGGACCTGGAACACGTCCAGTATGCGTTCGTAGTCCTGCCGGGATTTTTCCAGGGATTTGAGCTTATACCGGCACGAACCAATAGCGGCCGCCGGGGTTTGTTTCAAAGCCTCTATTGCATGGGGACTTTCATTGCTCAGATCAAAGAGGTCTTCTTTTAAAACACCGAGAATGCCATTAATCGCTCCGTAGATAGTTCCAATCTGTGTACACGCCAGCGATTCCTGGATGACCCCGCAGGCGCTGGCATTGATAACCGCGGTGGGTCCTCCGGATTGGGCTACTATTGCATTGGGATTGAGTGCCATGGTTTTGGGCTCCTAAAAACATATTAAATAGCTCAGGCCTTGAGCAAATGATATATACCAAAAATCATCTTTGATTGCAAGTAT
>JAFGHE010000142.1 GCA_016930295.1 Sedimentisphaerales bacterium | reverse complement strand
GTTAATTTCACCCCCGGCCCCGCCTAGCCCACCCGACCAGGCTCCCCCGCCATAATGAAGTTTTGCGCTGTTTGTGTCAAGGTAGAGCAGGTGGTTGTTGATATTCGGGTCATAGTAGTTTGAATCTAAAGGATCCAGACCTGTTTTCCAGCTCAGGGTTAGCGATATATAGTTGCCGTTTGCCGTACCTACATTGTTGGCGCCGGATTGTGGGTCAGGGTCATGAGCCTTAGAGAGCCCACCACTTGATGGGCCCGTTGCCCAGTGGATCTGAACCTCGTTTAAAGAGAGGGCATGGTCGTAGATATTGAACTCATGAATCGTGCCAGCCCATTCCGGATCATTTGTATAGCCGCCCTTGCCGAGACCAACAAAGCCCTGGCTGATGCCGTTGATGCTATTGTGTGCGGCCAGAGCTACAGGGCCGCTAACCAGTGAGCCGTCGATATACAAGCTGATACCGGATGAATCAATGGTGCCGACCATAAGATGCATGTTATCATCGTCGTATTCGGTGCCATCCACACCGGTCTCTAAGCCCCAGGGTCCTGCGCTGGTACCGTTCGAGATTGCGGCACGACTTACATCATCTTCCCGGGCTGACGTTATAAAGAAGTAATCAGAGCCGCCCCAGCTTTCATAGGTTCCGAAACCACCCAAATAGGCCAGCATAGTGAATCCTGTGTTTTGACCGGCAGCCGGTGTATACCACACCTCGATAGAAACCTCTGAGTAGGTGTTTACATCGATTATGGAGCCGTCCATGTCCATCCAGTCATCAACACCGTCGAGAACGAGCGCTCTGTCGACAACGGCCGCATCACCTACCAAATTGCCATCGGCGGCGCCGACACTATCGTCGGCCGTCCCGTCCTCGAAGGTGTACTGGTGAACCAAAGCCGCCTGGGCCATTCCAGAAATTAGAGCAATTACAAACGCTAAACAAAGTAATTTCTTAGACATAATACTCCTCCTTCTTAATAATAAATTAAAAATATTTTCCTTATCTTTGATTGCATATCAATAAATAAATTGTCAAAGATACTTTCTCTGTTTCTACAGCTTTTTGCTGTCAACAATACCACACTACTCTTGCTTCGTGAGGAATCCCCATGTAGTATTTTAAACCTTCTCTAATACGATTATGTCCTACTATTTTCTTCACATATATAACCTTACTAATATATTACCTTTTTAGGTCTTATCAATCAACAAGTTTTTTTAAAATTGAGAAAATATATTTGAGCTGCTATAAGTCTATTATTAACAGTAACATAAACATTTTAATGCGGGATTTTCAGTTAAAATCCTATTCAAAAAACATCAATAAACAGCCGTAAACAGCGGTATTAAAATGCCGGTAGTACTCAAAAGCCCTTGATTGACATTTACAAACAGTGGTATTAAAATACTCAGCGTTGCTCAAAAGGGATTTACTACTTGTTCATGGAGGTTCGATGGCAATTCTCGCAGGGATTGATGAAGCCGGTTACGGCCCGATTTTGGGGCCGCTGGTCGTTACTGCTACCGCTTTTAAATTGCCCGAACAACTTCTAATGTCCGACCTTTGGGATGTGTTGAAAAAAAGCGTTAGCCTACAAAAAAAACATATCGCCGGAAGACTCCTCATAACAGACAGTAAAAAAGCCTACAGCAGGGCAACCGGTCTGCGGCATCTGGAACGGACCACATTTGCCTGCCTGAAATGCATCGGGCAAGAGCCGGATACTTTTTCCGGTTTACTTGAAATCTTATGCCCTGAAACTAAAAGCCGTTTGCAAAATTATCCCTGGTATCAAAACAGTGATACATTACAAAAACATTGTGATGATGCCGATATCAGAATCGCTTCTGAAGTTTTCGCTGATGATATGAACAGCTATAAAATGAAATTATTATCAATCCATAGCCACTGCCTTGATGTGGCTTATTATAATCGTCTTATAGATAATGTGAAAAATAAAGCCAGTGTGCTTTTTTCTACTACCTGTGCTTTAATAAAATCTGTTTGGGATAATAGCTCTGACCCGAATATCCAGATAATCATCGACCGGCAGGGCGGCAGGACACATTACAGCAGACATTTGCTTAGAATGTTTGGCGGACTGGAACTTGCGATTATTAATGAGTCGGACAATTCGAGCAGTTACCAGTTAAGTGGCTCAGGTAAACAGATGCGATTACATTTTGTAACCAAAGCCGACCAGAAGTACCTGCCGGTCTCACTGGCATCTATGGTAAGTAAATATATCCGGGAACTGCTCGTTGAAAGAATAAACAAATACTTTCTCAATCATCAGCCGCAATTGAAACCGACGGCAGGCTATTGGAAGGACGGCCTGCGATTTATCGAAGATATTAAAACACAAATCCCTCACGTTAAATATGAAACCAGCCAATTGATTCGCAGTAGATAAAATCTAAAGCAACCACGGATTTTCATCCGCCGTAATTTCAACGAAGGCGGAACACGGATTACGCCGATTATTTTTTACTACCAAGGCTATGAAGGATAAAATCAATATCGAGGACATTTACTTCGCCGTCACCATCCAAATCACCCGTATCAATGGTACCGGCGCACTGGTGGCAGTTAAAAATCGTCTTGAGATACTTCTTTTCCAGCAATGGCGGTATCAGGTCATAGTACTTTCGTTCACCGGCGTATTTCTCTCTAAAAAATTGATACAGGCCTTTTGCCGACTTCATCGAGTTGCACCTGCCGCGACTCGACTGAGCTCGTCGAAGTCACGCCCAAACCTGATTATGTATCCCCTGTATCGTATCGCAGCTCTCACATTCAGGCCGGATTCTCAAAGACCGCGGTACAATATGCTCTTTATGCAAATCAATCTCACTGCCGCAGTATGCGCATTTCTTCTATAATTAACTGATTGGTTTCCTGCTCTATCTTGTCGATGCGCTTTTTCCACTTAGGGTCAGCGGCCGGTCCCATATAATCTATTACTACCTTGATAACACGCACAGCCATGTTAATACCAAAGTGGATAACAGTTATACCGGCATCATGAGTTGCTCCAGTCCATCCCATATAATGTCCGCCATGGAGCGGATTCAGGCATTTCTGTAAATGATAACGTTCAAGTGCGCGCCATGTTCCATGCACAATATCACTAAGCCTTCGGAAATAAAGTTCATACTCCGTTAACTTTGACAAATCCTCTGCCATTTGATACGTTCCTTCTTTTGCCCATCCACCGCGCTCCTCATTAATTAACTGTTCCCAAATCCCAATATCTTCTTGGATTTCTCCTTCCAAGGTATTCTTCAATCTATTTACCAACTCTTGACTACCATAAGCATCATTATTTGCTCGCAGTTTTTCAAGGGTAGCTTTAGCTTTCCCTGCTGAATACATTCTGAATATAGAAAACAACTCAGGGGCGTTACGTTTTATCAGCCATTCTAAAGTTATGGTACTATCCCACTGACATCTCGCTGCCACCTCTGCCATTTCCCCATTACCTGCCGCAGATGCCTCCACAATGTGGTGCATGAAACGCCACACTCTACACGTCAATCCCAACACTACATCCCCTTGGCAAAGCAAGTCATGTTTTGGTTGACTCTTTACAATTGTCTTCCAAAGACGGTCAATCTTATCTATTAATCTTCTTTGCTCACGAGAAAGGCGGATTCTATCTCGTCCTTTTCGTCCGGTGTCACCAAAACAAGGTATATCAAGACCAAATCCCCAGAAACTTTTTACCCACGGTGTAATTCTCTCATCTTTACAGCCTTGCATGCACCCCCAAGTTGATCTCACGCTTGCACACCCCTGTTCCTTTAAAACATCATCATCTCTTCCTGTAACTAATTTACCCAACTTGTCAAAGTCGATATGACACCTTCTACAATCTGGATCACAAAGCATTAGCTGAACCAATTTTGTGCGAGTTGCTCTTCCGGATTGTCCATGTAGGGCCACTCCTGTTGCGCGCATTATCATCATAAGGTCGTTTTTTTTCGGGCGCTCTAATCCGCCCAACATTTCACATATCACTTTTTTCCCCGGCACATCCAAGACCTTCAATAACGACAAGTTTATTCCGCAAAAGATTTTTCCTACTTCTTCTTTAATCGTAGTTCGGACCGCCTTGTCTTCCTTTTCCAGCAACTCCCCCAATTCCGAAACACCACCACCAAATCCGAGTACCTGTTCTTTTTCTACTCTCTTCCTCATAAGATTCCCAATATTCCGGAAAATTTCAACAACCTCTTTGGCACTATGATTTTCAAGTAGTCCTACAATTAGTAACAGTTCGGGAAGTTTTTCTTTCCAATCGTAAAGAGAAACCGGTAAACCAGATTCTTCAAAAAGATTCAACTTTGTCCGCCTACGACCGTTTTTAATAACTTTTTTTCTTTTACCTTCTTTCATCTATTCTACCTGGTTCGATGATTCCTCTTGGACGAGCATAATTATGTCATTTATTATTGAAGTGATCGATACTAATCTTCATACCTGCTAAGCTCTCTCCTAAAAACCCCAAAACCTTACCCCAAATATTAAATAGTCAATATTAAATGGTAAATTGCCATTTTTCATCCTTCTAAAATTCCTCTTTTTTACAATTCTACCCAAAAGAGATCTTTCTTCGAATGCATATTTTCCCGCGTAATCCGTGTGAATCCGTGGTTAGCAATTTCTTTTAATTTTACCCATCAAACAGTTATCTGTCATTTATTATCTCAATAACCCGCTCGCCCCGGCGTAGTTTTTCTTATCGCGGCGTAGCTTGTAGCGTAGCCGAAGGCGAAGCCGGGTCAATCTGCACAACTTCTACATTCGAAATCTTTACCCGCCTATGGCGGGCTACATTGGATATTCGATATTCAATTATATATCCGGTTAATCTCGTTATCCTGTTTAAATGTTTATCCTGTCTGCGTCTATCTGCGTTAATCAGTGTCTAATATTTCCGTTTCTGTCAGTTAGCAGTCCGTGTCAGTCTGTGAAATTTTTTGAAAAAATCAAAAAATTCTCTTGACAAATGTTCGATAATACGTTATATTACACAATAGTTCTCTCGATAGTGAACCACAAGTCAATAATCAATCTCGATACATCGGGAATAGTCAATAATAAATCAACATAACTCCTGGATAT
>JAFGHE010000141.1 GCA_016930295.1 Sedimentisphaerales bacterium | reverse complement strand
TACATCATTATATTATAGTGCCATTGTCTTGCTATTTTTTCTTTTGGCCGATATAATTAATATAAATGAGCCAACGGCTGGTAATCTGGGATGAGGAACTTGTATCAATAAAATATATATAATGAATAAACCAAAAACAGACCTGATGATATTGTTTTTCGGGTTTTCCAGGTCAATTTAACCGACTGTGGGGATAAGTTTTATGGCAACGGATAAGAAAATAAACTGGATTTCCTGGTTAAGGAATTTGAATCTATTTTTAATTTTCCCTGCGACCAGTGTCATTATATCACTGGGTTCGGCTCTGAGTAAAATACGTGCCAATGACTATATATCCCTGGGTTTTTGGAAAACCATCGTTCAGATCATATCAGACCGCAGTGCTCACTATATTATTCCGGGAATACTGGCAGGCCTGATTTTTCTGGCAGTAAAAATGGTCTGGGTATACTTCCTGTCGCGTCGGAAGAGCATTCAAAATATAATAAAAGCCATAACGCCGGACAAAAGGCCTTACCTGGTCTGTATGGGAGTGATATTTTTTATCCTGCTGGTCCACCTGATTATTTATGATTCGATAGGAATTTTGGGATTACTCTTCCTCGCCATACTGGGATCATTCTGGTCTCTGGTATTTTTTCTTTATCGCAGAATATCTAAGACATCCGATCGCATTTACTGGTTTCAGGGCCAGGCCTTTCGGACGGATTTCTACGCTGGTGTCCTTCTGCTGATCACGTTCCTGCCATTGTTTGATAAATCACAAATAAAATTCTATCTGTTTGTGCCTGAAATGTTCATGGCTTTTTGCCTTGTTATCTTTTTATTGGTTTTGGTATTAACCATTCTTGCTCCCCTATACACCCGGGATACGGCTGTTTATTCAACCAAAAGGAATGCCGGTCGGGCTCTGTTGCCGGCTCTGATTTTGCTTATTATCTCTTTTATTCCTTTAATAACCCGAGAGATCTCCCCGACCGGGTTACAGCCAAAACAGCCTTGGAATGTGATTCTGATCGGAATTGATACACTCCGATCGGATCGGACCACCCTGTTGGGCCCGACGGCCAAGGGGCGCGAACTGACTCCAAATCTTAAAGCTCTTGCGGCCCGGGGCACTATTTTTGCCAATGCCATCTCCCAATCCTCCTGGACCCTGCCGTCCTTTTCCTCAATGTTCACCGGTAAATATCCTTATGAGCACGGCGCTATTCAACATCCGACGGGAACACTGCGGGACAGGGAAACCACCCTGTCGGAGATAATGCGCGAGGCCGGTTATCTCACCGGCGGGATCATAAGTAATTACTATGTAAGTTCAAGCCCGAATTTCGATCAGGGTTTTATGTACTTTAACGAAAAGTATATGTCTGATGATACCTCTATTACCTCCAGGGATATAACCAATGAAGCGATATCGTTTTTAGACCGGCATGGTGATCAAAATTTCTTTTTGTTTGTTCATTACTTTGATCCTCATGCAGATTATCAGAATCATGCAGAATGGACCTATGCGGATTATTATCACGGCTGGGTGAGCAAAAACACCGCTGATTTGCCCTTATCACCGCAATTACTCTCCGAACAGGAAATTGAGTATCTTACCGACGCCTATGACGAAGAAGTGGCTTTCACGGACATGCATATTGGCCGGCTGCTCGATTATATTAATCAGTCGTCGTGGAAAGACAAGACGATGCTGGTCGTGGTTGCGGATCATGGCGAAGAGTTTAATGAACATAATCACATTGGCCATATAAGAAGTTTCTACCGTGAGGTCCTTCATGTCCCCTTAATCATAGTGCTACCAGAAACCAGGCATCACAATGCCGTTGTCGATAAAACAGTTGAAACCAGGGCCATATACTCTTCGATCCTCGATTTCGTCGGATTGCCGGCTGTTACCGATAATCCTCCTGCCAGCCTTCTACCTTATATGACAAGCGAACCAGACAATGAACCCGGCTATGCCTTTACGGTCTATGACGGAACATGGAGAGCTTCCCGCAAGTCGGCGATCTGGACAGACGATTGGCGACTGTTTATAGATCATGATCGTCAACAGGAATTTTTGTTTGATGTAAAAAACGATCCCCGGGAAAAAACCAACCTGATCTTGGCAAAACCTGACGTCCACAAAGAGTTACGCTTGAGACTGGATGCCTGGCTTGCCCAGATGGCTCAGTATGATAAAAACATACCGGTAAGAACATTGAATCAGGATGAAATAGACAGGCTAAAATCTTTAGGTTACTTATAATAGATGCCACCGTCAAAAGTCAATCTTACCAACGTAAAAATAGGCTTAATGAGTCAGAATCAAAACTTTAACATACTTTTGACGCTGGCGTCATAATAATACTCAATAATATCTCAGGGTGCTTTGATAGTATCTTTATTTACCCAATTATTAGTACCGATATATGAGATAAAATTTTCCAAATAATTATTGATGTTATATATTTTCAGATTATTATAACTAATTATTATCAATATAGTAAAGGACTCAACCATGAAAGGTGTAATATTAGCCGGCGGGTATGGAACCCGACTACAACCATTGACCCGGGTAACGAATAAGCACTTGTTACCAGTCTATCATAAACCCATGATCTTCTATCCCATTGAATGTCTGGTCAATGCCGGGATCAAGGACATTATGGTGGTCACTGGCGGCAACAAGGCCGGGGATTTTCTGGAACTGCTGGGCAATGGCAGGGAGTTTGGCCTGCAGGAGCTCCATTATACCTACCAGGAAGGCGCAGGAGGTATAGCCGAGGCATTAGGGCTGACCAAAGATTTTGTGGATCGCGACAAAGTAGTCGTGGTTTTGGGCGACAATATCATCGAAAAAAACATTCGCTCGGCCGTAGCCGGTTTTTTCACCCAGCCCACCGGGGCTAAAATACTCTTAAAAGAAGTATCCGACCCCCAGCGTTTTGGTGTGGCTGAGGTGGACGACACGGGTAAAGTCCTGAGTATCGAGGAAAAACCAAAACATCCAAAAAGCAAGTATGCCGTTATCGGCATCTATATGTTTGATAACCAGGTCTTTGATATCATTTCAGACCTTAAACCTTCCGCGCGCAATGAACTGGAAATAACTGATGTTAATAACGTCTATATCCAACAGGGAACCCTGACCAGCAATGTTCTGGACGGCTGGTGGACCGACGCCGGCACCCTCGAATCCCTCCACCGCGCCACCCTCATGGTCGCTAACAATGGCGCCAATAATGCGGATTAAACCTTATTATCAGCGGTTTCACCTTTGAGATTAAAATGAAAAAAACCGGTCCATTTGTTTTGATCATTGCCCTGCTGGGAGGAGCCTTATTATGCTCTGACTGTGACCGACAAAACCAATCGCTAAGCGATACAGATACCCGACAAAAAGAAACCAGCACACTCATCGCTGCAACACCTCTTGTTCATGAAAACCAAAATAAACTGACACGACCCCGGCGTAAGCACAGGGTTATCCATGTCTATGTGGCCCTTTGTGACAACCAAAACCAGGGAATCGTACCAGTTCCGGCATCGCTGGGGAACGGCCAGGATCCTGCCAATAATCTGTACTGGGGCGCCATGTATGGCGTTAAAGGTTATTTTCGCCGGCAAAAAACCTGGGAACCGGTTCGGATGTCATCCTATCAGATACGCCCTGAGATACTTGAGCAAATCGCATTTAAAAAGGGTGAGGTGTTTCTCATTGCCCAGGCCTACGATGGCGCAACCATGAAGACGATATTAGTAGATTTCCTTAACGCAGCCGCCGGACAAAAATCAAATTTATTTATCATCGGCCAGGGAGATAGCTCCATCGAGATTCAGGCCGGGGCTCTGGCGGATATGGTATGTTTCGTCGGGCATAACGGACTGATGGATTTTCAGCTTGATCGCATCCCGGAACAAGGCTCAGGTGACCGACCGGAATGCGCCGTGGTACTGGCCTGTCAGAGCCAGTCCTATTTTAGCCCCTTACTGCATGAGATCGGGTGTCAACCCTTGATAACCACGACCGGCCTTATGGCACCGGAGGCGTACACCCTGGAAGCAATTGTCGATTCCTGGTCGGCCGGCTACGATGAGACCGCTATCCATAACGCCGCAGCACAGGCCTATGCCAAATATCAAAAATGCTCACTAAATGCCGCTAAAAGGTTATTCACAACAAATTAACCTTTACACCAGAAGCTCATATCTGTAAGATATTAACCAATAGTTTACACCGAAACATCATTACGTTCAATTAATAATTATTTTCACCTGATTCAGGATAATATTTGAAAATGTTAAAACAGATACTTCCCTGGCAATATTGTCCTCGATGCCGGTCGGAGCAGTTAAGTCAATACGATGCCAAATCGTATAAATGCCGGCAGTGCGGCTTTATCTATTACCATAATACCGCCGCAGCGGTAACCGCGATCATCGAGGTGGAGGGTCGGATCATCGTCACCCGCCGTGCCTTTGAACCCCATAAAGACAGCCTCGATATGCCCGGCGGCTTTGTGGATTACGACGAAACCGCCCATCAGGCTCTCACAAGAGAAGTCAAAGAGGAACTCAATCTCGATCTGACAGATTTACGTTTTCTCACCACTGCACCTAACTGGTATCATTATAAAGATGTCGCTTATCCGGTCCTGGACATTTTCTTTATCTGTCGGGTTCTTGATATGGATCAACTAAAACTGGACAAGGAAATCAGCGACTATCTTCTGCTGGCCCCTAACGACATACAACTGGAACAATTCGCCTTTGAGTCAACAAAAAACGGATTACTTTACTATCTGAATACTCTTTGAACCGGTATATTTTCTTAAAAAAGATTTCATTTCAGAAATAATTTGCTGATTATTCCGGCAATTATTACTTGTCCTCCCATGAATGCGCCAATCGAAGGACCGACAGAAAAATCAAAGAAATACGAAAACAAAAGACCCGCGATGGATGCCAGGAACGCCATGGACCAGATAATGAGCAGTTGGCCGGCCGTTCTCCGGGTGAATAACAATGCAATGGTGGCCGGTATGATCAGGTAGGCAAAAACAACAACCACTCCCGCCATCTTTACCGACGAAATAATAACGATTCCCAAAAGTGCATAAAATAACGAGTCCCAGCCAATCGCATGGCGCGATTCATTTGTCGTTTCCTGATATACTTCTGTTATCGCGGTGAGGGGCTTTCTCCAAATATAGAAACACAGACAGACCGCGGTAAATATCACCGCACTCTGGATAATATCCGACGGGCTCACCCATAAAAGGGTGCCGGCCAGCATACGCTGGACATGGAGATGGCCGCCGGGTGCGATCCCTACCAGGAAAAGTGCCGCGGCCGCCGCGATGGCATAGGTCACCCCGATAATCGCTTCCAGAGAAATTTGCGTTACCCGTCGCCGCGCCAACGCATAAAAACAGCCGACCAGGATGACAAAAAATACAGCCAGACCATATGCCAGAAGCGAATTCCCATGCACCTTGAACAGCATGTGGGCCAGAATGGAACCAACAGCGGCTATCTGGGCCAGGGAAATATCAACAAAGATGACCTCCCTCTTTAGTACATGGATCCCAAAATAGCCAAGAACACTGCCCATTAACAAACACGCCAGAAATGGCAAACTCAGAATTTCCAGAATTTCCGACATAATGCGCTCCTCTATCACTATTCAGTCCGACTGATGAAACAGCGGATCAATATCGCACAGATAAAACATACACCCAAACACAAAACCAGGGTCGGACCATAGGGCAAATCCATAAAATAGGACAGGCACACACCCGCCACACAGGCCAGAAAACCAACGGACCAGCCGACCAGAATCGCCAGGTGCCATTTCCGAGTAAACACCGTGGCAATTGCCGCCGGTATCATCAAAAACGCATATGCCAGCAGTACCCCGGCGGTTGGGACTATCAAAACGGTTATAATCCCCTGGCTGACAAAAAACAGAAAATCCCATAATTTTTCCCCGGTATTTGTTCCCGGCCTCTCCACCAGAGCGATAAACCGATGGCGGAATACATAATGAAAACCCGTCAATATCAGGTAGGTCACCAGGGTGACCACCACCAGCGGCCAGGTCACCCATAACATCGAACCGGCCAGTGTTTTGCTCACATAGGCCTCACCACCACGCAGCTTATCACCCAGTAAAAGACACGCCACCAGCACTAATGCGTACATAATCCCGATGACCGCCTCCCGGGGAATTATTTTTCGGGGTTTTATAACCGCCAGAAACGCAGCACCGACAAACACCGCTATCAGGGGAAACAAATAGGACTGAGCCGTTCCATAGGCTATCCCCAGCCCGATTCCCATCAGGGCCCCCAACGCCGCCAGTTGGTCAAGCACCAAATCTGAAAAGATCAATGTCCGCCTGATAATATGCAGACCGATATAGGTATGCAGCACCAGCACGACTGCCAATAAAGCGATCTGAACTGAAAAAAATCTCATTGTTTCTGAACTCATTTTATCTCCATTATTTATTTATCATGCCCTTTTTCTGCGCCGCTTTCAGCAGGCCGTCAACATAATAATCCATAAGTTTGAAGTAATCCTCCGTGCCGGGGGCGCCGCCTGTATACACCGGCACAATAACCGCTTCCGCGCCGGTCCGGGCCGCCACGGTTCGTATTTTCTGCTCATCGAAATAATTGGCCGCCAGGATAATCCCGATCTTTTTCTCCTTCATCAGTTCAATCAACGCAGTAACATGCTTGGGGGACGGCGGTATCCCGGGTTTGGGTTCCACCGTACCAGCTTCTTCCAGGCCGAATAGCTGTACAAAATATACCCAGTTCTTATGATACGTAACGATGGGGGTTCCCCTTAAGGGGAGCATTTTACCTATCCAGCCGTCCAGATAGTCAATCAAAGGCCTGCCTTCATACTGTTGTTCCTGAAGAAAAGGTACAAGTCTGTCCTGCTCGGCCAGACGGCAGAGTGTATCACCGCCCAACAGGTCCACCAGTTTTTTGCCAAACAGGCTCTCGTCTATACGATCAAGTAAAATCTTGAGATTTTTCATATAGAGATCCTTGCCTTCCGGATCGTTTTTAATTAATCCGGTCGCTATATTTCGGGCCGCAATCTTCATCATGATCGGGCTGGAAGTAAAATGTGGATTTCCATAAATATGAACCCCGCCTTCGGACCGGGACATGGTATGGGGTTTTTCCAACAGGTTCATTCCGCTGGACGCCGATACATAACCGATCTGGCCGCTTCGTATTCGCTCATTTCCCGAACCATCGATAACGGTCTGCAGCCAGAGTTCCAGGTCCAGGCCGGTTGCGATCAAAACATCCGCGTCTCTCAAAGCCGAGGCAAACGAAGGTTTGGGCCGAATAAAATGAGCGTCCTGGTCGCCTCGTACAATACTCGTCACAGAAATCCTCTCTGCGCCAATCTCTTTAGCAAAATACGCATAATCGGGCAGCGTGGTTACTACCTTAAGAGGCGGCCCGGCATAGACGCTCCTTGTTATTAAGGTCAGAATAAATCCAGTTATCATTAATAGTCTTTTCATGGGTATTTAACTCCTTATGTCAGTATCGTTCATGTTTGTGAGGACCGGCTGAAAATATCGCCTGCAGCCAGATGATATGTTCAGGATTTTCTATCCCCCGGCTGTTACTGTAATCATATTCGGCACGGAATTTGACAAACGGACTTTGCCACCAGGTCAGATAAGGGCTGACCTGCCAAAGATACGGACTGTCCGACTCCACCGCCAGCGGTGATAAGGACAGGTCACTGGATATATTGGCATAGTCTTTGGTATCAGGCTGATAAAAATCACCCCGAATGCCCGCTTCGATTGTTCGGGACAGTTTCATCTGGAGATAACTGTACAATCCCCAGGCATTGACCGTATCAGAACCCGATTCGTCCGACGCCAAAAGTTTCTTAATCAGCCAATAGGCCTCGCTCCGCCATTCGATATTTCGATAACGCATTTTTTCGGTAGGCTCCCACAGAACCGTCAGGTCGGCTCCGAGAACAGTCGTCGTCTTACTACTGTTTTGCTCAATTCCGCCATCGATATCCCACTCATCGTTCCAGCCGACCAGGCCGGTAAGGCCCCATTCCATATAGGTATCTTTCGAAAGATCACGGTAATTTTTATAATGAAGAAGAAGGCTGGGCCGGTTTCGGTTATTTCCGCCAAACAATCGGTCGTTGGAACCATCTGTGACCTGAAATGTTAACTCCCGGGAATCTTCCCCGGCAGGCGGCATCAGCCAATCCACTGATATACCGGTCTGATTTAAGCCGCCATCCCCGAAAATCCGGCGGAGCGCCTGGGGAAAATCAACCTGGTCCAGCCCGTGTTTATGCCATCGGTTAACCACACCAAACTGCTGACGAAATTTACCGATAGTCACATTCAGATCTTCACCGAGATTATATAAGGTAACATACCCTTCACCCAGCGTAGTCTCATCTTCTGTAACCGGCACGGCTGCCTTGAAACGCGTATAGGGATCAAGCCAGGATTCAAAATGAACACCCAGGGTTCGAAACGTAAAATCGCTGCTCGGGTTGCTTTCACTCTTCTGACTGCTTGAAAACAGAATGTCACCCGTAACACTGATCTCCGGATTAAGGGCCTGAAGGCTGAGCCCGCGCGCCTCAAAAATCTCATCTTTGATCATATCCTCCGACGGTTTTTCCTTTACCGCTTCCGCCCGGGCCAGTTCCTGTAAGGCCGCCAGCTCATCTGTTGCCTGCTGCCGGGCCACATGTTCGGCAAGCTGATCAATTTGCTGCTTTAAAGTGTTTATCTCAGCATCATGGCTTTTCTGCATCTCCACGATCTGTTGTTGAAGCCGTAGTATTTCGTCCTGCAACTGCTTTGTACTACCCGCATCATCCTCAGCATAAGCAAAGCCCGCAAAGAAAACTGAAAATAATAATATAATTAAAAGGGGTATTTTTTGCATAATATAACTCCTTTATGCATAAACTTTATCTGATGAACCGCATACAATCCCATCAGGCCTCTCTCGAGATGTCCGGCTGTAATATAAAGTCTAAATATGGAAAGTCCGCTGTTTTTTGTACAAAGATTTAAATGAGAATAATGTTATTCAGATAGAAGGAGGGGCTCTAGCGGAAAAAAAATGGAAATGATAATCCTGTAGCTGAGTGTCTAAAAAATAAATTATCCTGAATTTGATATCATCACAATTAAATAGAAATCCCTGTGATTCACCAGACCAGCTTTTCAGAAAAGAACCTAAATAGTAACATGTCATACATTCCCGGGAATTGTGCTTTTCCCCCCGGTCAGAATCCTGATGGCCATCCGCTCCGGTCTTCTTGTGATGATTACACTGTGTTTTATGAATCAACTCCAGCGGACCGTTTGCAGCCAACCAGAAGCTTATCAGAACAAGAATAGCAGTTATATATTTGAGTTTCTTAACCATATTTTCAATCTAAAATCGTATATCGAAACGATTAAACTCATTTATATAAGACTCATCGACAGCCTGAATATCCCGGATATACACGCCCATCCGGCTTTCTATCTCAACCAGGAAGGCATCAACATCATTCGCCCGGCCTTCCACCACCAGTTCCACACGGCCATCATATAAATTTTTTGCGAATCCTGTTATATCATAATTCGCGGCAATATGCAACGTCGTATAACGAAATCCTACTCCCTGCACCGTCCCTTTATAATAAACATGCTTTCGTATCACGACTAGACCTCTTTAGGTTTTCCCCCTTTCAATTCAGTACCGTCTAATAAGCGCTTAATATTACTGCGATGACGGATGATCACCAGTATCGCCATAAGGCAGCTAAAAGCCAAAAGCGGGAACAATTGATTAATCTCCCATCTCTCTCCCGGTATCCGCCAGATGAGTAGTAAAAAGGCCGTCGGAAACATAACCGCTGCGGTGATTGAGGCTAATGATACATATCGGGTGAGCCCCCAGATACCCACCCAGACAGCCAGGGTCATCACCCCGGCCAGGGTAAAATACGGCCAGATACCCAGTACTACCCCTAAGGAGGTCGCTACACCTTTGCCCCCCCGGAACCGCAGATAAATTGAAAACATATGCCCTAAAATACAGGCCGCTCCCACTGCCATCCAGGCCAACTGCCCCTTTAGCGGCAGGACCTGGCCGGTATCTATCTCTAAAATCTGTCGTAAGTAATTTCCCGCGTATAAAACCGGAACCAAACCTTTGCCAACATCCAGGAGAAAACAGATATAACCCCATCTCTTCCCTAATACCCTGCCGACATTTGTAGAACCAATATTCCCACTACCCTGAGAACGAATATCAATCCCTTTGGACCGCCCAATTATATAGCCAAATGGAATAGCTCCTAATAGGTAACCCAGAAGCGGTAATATCAGAAAAATTGTTATATCTGCTGTCTTCATATTTAAAAAATCCGGAATATCTGCTTTTATTGTCTTCTTATAGTAAAACGGAAACGACATTAATTATCAATATTCTTAAGGTCTTTTTCCATTTCTTTCATTTTGGGCAGATGCCCCCCAAATATCGGTACCAATGCCCCCGGCAGTGAACAGACACAGATCAAGACTCTGATAAGCAGCGCCAATGCCGCCGCCTGCCCGACCGCATCAGCATCATTCGGAAATACCGGATTGATTACCACTCGGAAGAGATATCTGACACTGTTTTCAATAATCCCAATTCCACCTGGAACCGGGATGGCAGCACCAATGACCCAGATGATGGGCATAATAATCAAACATTGAATAAATTTAACTATATCCAAATGAAGAGCCTGAGTCAGCATCCATATACCGCAAATGGATATACTCTGTAACAGGGCCGTCATAAGTAACGCTATTATCATAATTTGCTTGTGATGGCGATATATCTGGATAGCCGAGTCCGCCTTTTTAAGAACTCCGGCAAAGGGGAGTTTTTCCAGTAAAATATTTAACCTCAAAGCCATACGAATCCGTTTGCTGAGAAAAATGACAGATCCAACAATCATGGCCAGAAAAATACTCCAGACTAAATAGCGTATCTGGAGCCTGCCATAAGCGATATCAGGCCCGATGAAAAAACTGGCAACAACAGAAAGTAAAATCGTACCGATTAAGCCCACCAGCCGGTCAACAAAAACGGTTACGGCGGCCTCAACCCGACGGCTTTTATCACAATGTTGGGTAATATACCAGCCTTTCAACAGGTCACCCCCTACGGAACCGGGCATCATATTGTTATAAAACAGCCCTAAATAGGTTAGCTTGACGGCCTGAAACAGAGATATGTGGACTTCCTGTACCTTGAGCAACAGTACCCAGCGACCGGCCAGGATCGATTGCGCTGTCATTTGAAACAAAATTGCCCAGATACCCCAGCTCCAGTTGATATGAATTATGGTATCCTTAAATGTAGCTCTGGGTGTGGTAAGGACTAAATAGGCCAGGGCCAGAATCGCAATACCGGACCAGATACCTGTTTTGACATTTTTACTCATGGGACCCTATTATAATATCAAATTAACCCAGAGCAATATTTTGTTTGATGCTATAATCAAGTGAATGATTGACATATCAGCTTACTTGAGATATGGTGATTACATTGAACCGTACCATCCCTTGGTACGTATTATATAAATAATAACGACCGATAACTAGGATATAACTGTGGCCCACTGTAACCGATTAAAAATACTGGCTTTGATCTTTCTTCTGATTAAGAGTAGCTGGTTCATCCAGAATATCCAGGCTCAGGAAATTGCTTCCGAAGCCTCAACCAAGATCGACGTTATGCTCAAGGTGGTTTTGTCTGAGGATACTCCCCTCGAACTTCGTCTGGCTAACGCCAAACTGTTGCTCCAGGATCCCGAGGCACATCCAGCCCTGCTTGATGTGCTCAATCTGCCGGATAACGGCAACCATACTGTCGCCAAAAGAATTATAGCCCAGGCCATTGCCACCCTGAAAAATGGTGATTATCCATCCCCGGAAGGAAAAATACACCTTCCGTTAACGTTTATCGAACCCCTATCCAACGCCCTGATGTCGGAAAACGTGGAATTGGCTTCCTGGTCGGCCAAGGCTTTGGTCCGTTGTCACGGAGCGGTCGCTGAAAAACTCTCTGACATGGCACGGGACTCAAACCAGATACTTACCCATCGTCTGGCTGCCATCAATGCACTGGCCTTGATCCCGGGTCGGGACTCGGTATTGGCTCTGGCGGAAATACTAAATGATAATCAGCCTCAGGTCCAAAATCAGGCCGCCCGCGGCCTGGCTCAAATGTTATACCTGCCCGAACCCCTGGATATTACTATGTTTCAGGAACGTATCCTGCCCCAGGTCAGAGAAATGAATCAGGAACGGTTTTTACTTTGGCAGGTTGACCGTAAGGAAGCGTATATTCAAAACCTGAATGACCAGATAAGTCAATATAAACAGAAAGTCACGTTTTGGCAGAAAAAATACTTTGACGCCAAGAATGAACAATTCAATCTTCTTCCTGATTCCAGAGAAAAACTGAATTTTCTCAATAAATTTTTGACTGACTCATCGGAAAATCTGCTCCGTGTCTGGGCCCTGCAAAAAATTGCCGCCTGGAGCGATACCGCTTATGTCCGGTCAGGTGAAATTACGGATGACCTGATAGAATTGCTGATCCCGTTAATAAACGACCCGGACAAGCAGATCAGGGCCCTTAGTGCCGTGTCGCTGGGGAAACTGAATTTTGATAAGGCCAGTTCCGCATCGGTTGCCCTGCTGGAGCAGTTACAAAAGGAAGAAGACCCCCATGTACAGGCCATGATCATGAGTACCTTAGGGACATTTGGTTATGCCCCCACTTTAGATGTGGCCTTAAAAATTCTGGATTCTACCGACAGTACGGAAGTGGTGATTTATGCCACTCGCGCTATAGGTAGAATATGTGCCGCCCAGCCCAAGACCATCCCCGCTGAACAAATCCAAAAGATCGCCGTGCAACTGCCCAAAGTGTATTCCCGATTTTACGAGTCCGAAGAAATCTGCAGTGAAATCATCCAGACCATGCGCAGAATCGCTGAGCAAGAGGAATTCCGTAAACAGGCAGAGAAAGATTTCCGTGACATTCTGATAAAATCACTGGACGACCCCAGGGTGCAGGTCCGCTCTCAGGGAGTTTACGCCTGTACCCGATTACTGCGTCGTGATGTTCTCCCGCTACTGCTTACGGAACCCCGTAATATGCTCAATGATGAAGAGACCACTGTGAGATTTGCGGTTATCCTGGCCGCGGAAACCTTTGGTGGCCCGAATCAACTTGATCTGCTGCGAGAACGCCTCCTGATCGAGACCGACCGGTCTATCGCCCAGCGAATTGAAGAAACCCTGCAAACCATATTGTCCTCCATGAACTTTAAACAAATCTACCAGTATGCTCTCAGATACCAGAATTCATCCGGTGAAATTGAGCAGAAACTGCTTCAGGATACCATACGTATCCTCTGGGATAATATCTCTCAGGCTCGTTCGGCCGGCGAAAGTATTGACCCTGAAATTGAATTATTCGCCCTAAGTCATCTGGCGGAAACGGCGGAAATTAAAAATCAGCCGGACCAGGCTTTAAAATGGTATCAAAATCTTCTGAAACTCTCGCTGCCCCAGGCACAAAAGGATGGTTTCAGAGAAAAATTTCTCTCGCTCACCCTGAATCAGCCCGACAGCGATAAACTTGTTAGCGCGGAAACCGAGCTAAAGGAATTATTACCTCATAAACCGGCTGCTTTAGAACTCATCAGGCAGTCATGTGAAAAACTGAAAATCACCGACCAACAGGAATTACTGATCCGGGCCCGGATCATCGCCGCCTTAATAAGTCCCCTGCCTTCATCAAAATATCCCAACATCGAGTCAGAGCGATTCTGGAAGAGTCAAATATCTGCTATAACCTCTGCCCTGATCAGCCAACAGGAAAAACTCCTGGCGGAAACGGGTAAGGTTGATCAGGATTGCATTCATCTGATCCAGCAACTGGATGCACGACTTAACCAATTTCCCTTCGATACCGAGCCCGAAAAACAAAAAGAAGCACTGATAAAATTCCGTCAGATCCTTGATTTGCCCATGGCCTCACCCCCGGCCGAAAAACCGGAGGCTGATCTTCCAAAAGCGCCCGAACCAAAACCTGATAAAACAGATAACAATACCGACGAGAATGTGGTAAAACCAGTAGAATCATCAACTAACCCCAGGGCCAATTAAAATGTCATCGCAACAGAATATATGTCCGGACTGCGGGACGATTAACAGTGTTACCCGCACGAGCTGTGAATTTTGCGGTTGTTCGCTGGCCAGAACCTCACCCTCAGCGAGAACACGATCATCTGCCGGTGAAAACATGGCGGAATGGATAAGGCCGGTCATAAGAACGATCATTATCTGCGCGGTTATTGCCCTCATTGGCTGGCTGGTGTACGTGGGTTTCAAACATACCTATAAAGCCATGCAGCCGATCCATCCTCACCCTACGGATCCTTTTGAAACCACTAGTGAGTTTTTTTACGCCCTCCAGAATCAGGACTATCAAACATGTTACAAATTTCTGGTTAAGGAACGAAAAGCCGCAGTAGTGGGCGGCCAGCAGAGCCGGGAAAATGCCTACTTTCCTCATTTCGATCGTATCCGACAATATCTGACCAAATACGCAGCCCAGGATTTTACGGCCACGATGGATGTATCCCCGGACGGCCATGAAGTAGTCTTTGATGGCGGCGTAGTACTGAACCTGACTATAGAACCCTCTAAGGGCTATGACGATAAAACTCATTATGGTATCAAGGAAATCAACGAGTTCCCTATTGATATGGCTCCCAAGACCGGCGTGGAGCAATATTACCGGGGCCTGGGCCAGGCTATTGAGTCTTTGGGAGATACCAGCAACTCCGGCGATATTGATGATCCCTTCGAGGTCATTGCCGACCGCCCCGGCGAATCCAAAGGACAACGCCAGCGACGCATGATAGACTCCTTTAAACGAGCACGCCAACTCGATACCAGACATACTATCCTGGAATGGATTATCAAGGAATTCTATCAGGAGCCCCAGACCCAGGCGTTTCTTTCCGAGTTAACCCGGGACCAAAGCCTCTCCCCCCACCTGCGCCGGCTTGCCCAACAGGCACTGGATTACGCCCAATCACAACAAAGATAGTATTTATTGTGCCTTGATTCCAATCGGTCTAAAATTATTAATCTTTTGCCCATCAGGGCCGTACCATCAGGCAGCAGGCGATGCCGTCGCCTACCGGCGCGGAAGCTTCCGGGTCTTCCGGATCCAGTCCCAGGCAAGCCCAGATATTTAGTAATATGGATAAATCATTCGGCCATACATGACCGTCACAGTTTAAATCAGCTTCCGGACAATAGAGCATATAGCACGCCTGAAAAGCATCTATATCGTCACCATCTACATCCCCGTCACGATCGATATCCGGATTACATGGACAATCACAATAAGGATCAAGGTCACAATTGTCGTCCAGGTCATCGCAGTCTATATATCCGTCACAGTCATCATCCAGGCCATTATCACACACTTCCGGAGAGGGATTGTCGATGATGTCATCGCAATCATTGTCCAGGCCGTCACACAGTTCCGGCGCGCCGGGGTAAATATCCTGATTGACATCATTACAGTCATCTCCGCCACATAATTCATCAATATAGCCATCTTCGTCAAAATCTCTGTTGTCCGCCGTGCCGTCGCAATCATCGTCCTTACCGTTGCCGCAGATTTCCTCCATCCCCGGATTTACATCCGGATCGGAATCATCACAGTCCCATTCCTCATACAAACAGCAAACATTGGCCGGATCTCCGTAATCATCACCATCCAGATCGCTACACCCGCAATCCGAATCATCACAGTCGATAAACGTATCGCAGTCATCATCGATGTCATTATCGCAAATTTCGGCAACTCCGGTGTTATCAATTATATCATCGCAGTCATTATCCAGGCCGTCGCAGATCTCCGGCGCCCCAGTATAGACATCCGAATTCGTATCATCACAGTCATCCCCGCCGGCACACGCCTCGTCAATATGCAAATCGCTATCCAAGTCCTTATTTTCAGCGATTCCATCACAGTCATCATCAATACCATTACCGCAGATCTCATTTACACCCGGATTCACATCCTCATCAGAATCATCACAGTCATCTCCCCCACAGGCTTCATCGATATAGCTATCTTCATCCGCATCCTTATTCTCGGCCGTGCCGTCACAATCGTCATCTTTACCGTTACCGCAAATCTCATCCATAGCCGGATTCACATCCTCATCAGAATCATCACAGTCATCGCCCCCGCAGGCCTCGTCGATATAGTCATCTTCATCCGCATCCTTATTGTCAATAATATCATCACAATCATTATCCACTCCGTCACAGACTTCCGGATTGCCCGGATACCGATCCTCATCGGAATCGTCACAATCATCACCCCCACAGGCCTCATCGATATGCCCATCTTCGTCCGCATCCTTGTTGTCAATAATATCATCACAATCATCGTCGATCCCATTACATACCTCAGGGGCGCCGGCATAGATATTGGGATCGTTGTCATCGCAATCGTCGCCCCCACAGGCCTCGTCGATATGCCCATCCTCATCAAAATCCTTATTGTCTATAATCGAGTCGCAGTCATTGTCCAGGCCGTCACAGATCTCAGGAGCACCGGGATAAATCGTCGGATCAAAATCATTACAGTCCAGCAATTCCGAACAACAGGTACTGTTCGGTGGTGCACCAAAACCATCAGCGTCATTATCAACACATATCTGCCAGGGTGGAAGACCGCAGGGACCTTCAGGCTGAGGCCACAGATCGCCCCGCTGGCAATCCTCAGGTATACCCGGTCCCAGCGGAGGAGGCAAAATTTCCCAATACGCCACCAAAATATTTAAATCATTTTGATTTACCACACCATCATGATCAAAATCAGCACAGATATTATAGCAAGGCAAAGGCCGGTGATGCTGCCAGGATTCCGTCAAAAGATCAAGATCTGTTTGATCGACAAACGCATCACCCGTTGCATCCCCGTGACATTGCGTGGGATAATTCCAGCATTCCGGCCAGGGCGTCGGACAATAATCATATATCGGATCATAAGGACTGCCACAGAATATGAGCCAGTGATGTGACAGATATGAAAAATCATACAGATCAATATAACTGCTTAGGTCAAAATCAACTATCGTACACAGGTTTGGATCAATGCAGTCTTCCGACAACCAGAAATCGGCCAGTATCCTTAAATCCTCCACTCCCACCAGGCAGTCGCCGTCCAGGTCAACCTCCTCCTGGCATTCGTAGATGGTAAAGTAATCATCGCTGATATTTGAAATGCTCAATGCGCTATTCGGATCACTTAAGCGAATCAGACATTGATGACTATTAAATATAGGTAAACTCCATTCATAATATTCCGTATTTTCGGTCAAAGATTCGATGGACACATAGGTGGTCCCGTCACAAACCTGATAACCGTAATCAATGGTCACATTATCAATGATTCCTATCGTCTCCCAGAGGATAGGATACATCTTGTCCGGCCCGGTCAGGATATCCTCTCCGCCATCCGGATCAAGCACCTCAAAGGTCGCCCGGCAAATAAACACATCATCACTGGTATCCGAAGTGAATACCCCGCCGCCTGATCTTACTCGTACCAGGCATTCATCGGAGGAACGGGTCCAGACCAGCCAACTATAAGAACCGCTGTTTCCGGAATTGGCCGGAGACACCTCACTCCATGTCAGTCCGTTATTGATTGAATATTCCACGATCACATCGTTGACAATCCCGAACGTGTTCCAGGTGATTGTGGGTGTGGTACCGCAGGTATAATCCTCTCCGCCGTTCGGGGAAAGCAAGGTTAAAACGGGAAAGATAATATTGAAATTATCACTGACATCCCAGTTGCCCGGATTCGATCCGTCAATGATTTTTATCCGACAGGTATCAGTTTCCATTTCAGGGACTATCCAGTCATACGCCCCATCGTTGCCACTATTGGGCGGTACCACTGAATACCAGTGTAAACCACTATCCAAAGAATAACGTACATTCACCAAAGGTACATCACCAGGATCACCTTTCGTCTCCCATGTAATCGTATGGGTTACGGCCGCCGTAAGATTTTCACCTCCGGTCGGCCATAACAGGCGGAGACTGTATATCTGGAAAACATCATCACTGATATCAAGGGTTAATGGATGAGACGGATTATATATCTTAATCAGACAGTTATTAGAAGGTGTATTGGGCACTTCCCATTCGTAATAGCCTTCATTGGCTATACTACCCGGAGTTACCGGATTCCAGTCGAATCCTCCATTGGTGGAATACTCTATAACAACCTCATCCACAATACCAATCGTCGTCCATTCGATGGTATAGGGATCCTCGACCAATAGCCTTTCACCCCCATTGGGAACCGTAATATTCAGATCCGCCGCCCGAATCTTAAATACCTTATCACTGGTATCATAGACACACGGATCGGCATAATCGCTGATTCGTATCAAGGATTCCTCTTCATCCTCGTCCATTAAAGGCACCAGCCATTCATAACTGCCTGTGTTGGGGATGCTGCCGATATCCACCGGCAGCCAACTGTTGCCGTCATCTATGGAATAATCAATCAATACATCCGATATGGCCGCCCCACCGAGTGTCTCCCACTCGATGGTATACGTCATCCCACAGTCAATAAGCTCACCGCCATTAGGATCTAGTACATGCAGCGGCCCCAGAATCGTAAACAGATCATCGCTGATATCATTGGCCATCGGATCATAGGCATCACTCACTCGTACCAGGCACTCATCCAGCTGAATATCCATCAGGGGGACGGTCCAACTGTAACTGCCGCTATTGCCGCTGTTGGGCGGACTTACCGGCGCCCAGTCTGCACCATTATTGGTTGAATACTCAATGTCCACGGAACTAATAGGTCCATACGTTTCCCACTCGATAGGATAAATCGTATTACCCTGGATAACTTCTCCGCCATTGGGAGAAAGTACATTGAGTGTCCCGGTAGTAAAGCTCCACACCTCTCCTTCGGTGATAAAATCACCGTTCACTGAATCAATACGCCAATAATAGGGAGTATCATATTCTAATGATCCGTAAACCAAATCTGTCGTACCTGCCGTTCGCCATTGAAATTCAGACGGCCCCGGAACAGGATTGGTCCCGAAATATATATCTGAGTATATAGCATTCTCACCCTTCACCCATTCCAAATACGCAAGGTCTTTATCAACTCCCGGATCACCATCCGCCGGAGTGGGTGTATGAGCCTGGCCGGGCAGGATATTTTCTACGGTAAATGTGCCCCGACAACCTTCTGTCAATCCTACATTATTATGAGCCTCGACATACCATTCGTATATACGGCCATATTCAAGGTCAGGGTCTACATATGTATCATAATGAGGATCATAAACGACTTCAACCGGATCCGGACAAACACAACATGCACAGGTTAAAACCACTTTATAATGATCCGCATACATCGCCGGATCCCAGCTTAAAAAGGTATCGATGCTCACACCGATTTCTTCATCTTCAGGATAACAATTATTGGGTTCTTCGGGCGAATGTTTCGTTGTAAAACTCCAGACATCCCCCGTCTTGATGCCAAACGGATTGACCGAATCAATCCGCCAATAATAGGTCGTACCCGGGTCCAAATTGGAAACATGATAATATTTACCGGTCTGGTTACCTTTATATTCCGTGGAATCCGGGGTAGGATCTGTGCCGAAATATACCTTGAATGAGTCCGTAAAATAATTATCATAACAGGTCCATTCCAATCGGTAAGTTAATAATATATCGATGGCGGTATCAGAGGGATGCGGATTATCCGCCTTTTCCGGAGATATACTCTTGGCAATATAATCAATGGAAACATCACCCCCCGCCGGACGGTTCTGAATCCTGACCGCACCATTGGTGCTAAAGTTAATACTATCCACGGTGATCCCCAGACTGGTAAGATCTTTTGTATCATACGAATAATCCGGATTTTCCTCGTAGATCAGATCCGCCTTATACTGACCTACAAATATATCTGCCCAACCGTCATTATTGTCACACCCATGGAACTGGATATATATTTGATCACAGAGATAATCCGTATCGAATTCGCCCTTCCACCATACAGGATCCCCCAAAGAAGAAACATAATCGAACAGCCAACAAAGGGTATCATCCGGATCCGGCCCCGTGGAACCATGATTCCATGATGGGTAAAAAACAATATACGTTGGATCATCCCCCCACTCGGCGCCATCTGTACTGGCGGCATTAATAACCGTAGTTATATAGTCACTGCTGGCGGGATCCTCATAACGGCCTGGATAGGCCGTAAATCGCTGGGCTCTTCCGATAGAAGGAAATATCAGGCATAAACAAATATAAACAAACACGAACCGTGAAATGACATGATAATCCCTGGATTTCATCTTTAATTCTCCCTATAATCAGAACTGTAAAACAGTCTGTAACACCTGAACAAAGAAAATCATCCTCTATAACATTCTCCATCCTGGCAACAATACGAATTGGACCCGGACTCTTTACGCAAGAAGATTCCGAGTAAAGAAGCCAAAGAATACTTGAAGCCTGCCAAAATGTCTATCACTTCTTACTATAAAGAACATTTTGTGTTTTGTCAAGTATTTAACTTGTATTTAAGACAATTTATCCGACATGATGGGAGGGAAATTTCCGGCCTGCCTGTGCTGGACATCAATAAATACCTATCCTTTTTTTTTACAGATAGTTATGTATAACTTGCTCAGTCTGCCGGTTTTATCATTTTTTCCGGACACAGCCATTCATCGAACTGCTCAGCCGTTAAATACTTCAGTTCTATTGCGGCCTGTCTGAGGGTTTTATCTTCGCGCCAGGCTTTTAAAGCAATTTCAGCGGATTTGTCATAACCGATGTGCTGATTCAGAGCCGTCACCAGCATTAATGAATTATGGAGATGTTCCGCGATTTTCCTGCGATTGGGTTCAATCCCCGAAACGCATTTTTCGTTAAACGACTGCATGCCGTCGGCCAGCAGAGTTATCGACTGAATCAGGGTATAAACCAGCAGGGGTTTATACACATTGAGTTCAAAATTACCCGATCCGCCCGCCAGGGCAATGGCCGTATCATTGCCATACACCTGGCACACCACCATACTGAGCATCTCGCACTGGGTGGGATTGACCTTGCCCGGCATGATGGAGCTGCCCGGTTCATTGGCCGGCAGGATTAGCTCGCCCAAACCGCAACGCGGCCCCGCCGCCAGCCAGCGAATATCATTGGCTATCTTCAGTAATGACGCAGACAGCCTTTTTAAGACTCCCGAAATCCCTACCATCGCATCGTGAGCTGCCAGCGCGGCAAATTTATTACCAGCCACACGGAATGGATACCCCGTAATCTCACTAATTTGACTGACCATGTTTTCATCGAAACCAACCCTGGTATTAATCCCCGTTCCGACCGCCGTCCCACCGATCGCCAGTTCATAAACCTGGTCCAGACCGGCCTCAATAGCATTACGCCCCTGCTGCAACTGATAGGCATAGCCGGAGAACTCCTGCCCCAGACTCATCGGCGTGGCATCCTGCAAATGAGTACGCCCGATCTTTATGATATCATGATAGTCCTGAGCTTTCCTCTCCAGGGTACTCTTTAAATTATCCAGACTGGGTAATAATTGTTCCATAATTGCCTGCACCGCAGCTATATGCAGTGATGTCGGGATCGTATCGTTGGTGGACTGGCTCATATTCACATGGTCATTGGGATGCACCGGCGACTTGCTCCCCAGCTCATGACCCAGAATCTCATTGGCCCGGTTGGCGATCACTTCGTTCATATTCATATTAAACTGGGTCCCGCTGCCGCTCTGCCAGATCACCAGCGGGAAATGCTCATCAAACCGGCCCCCTATCACCTCGGCCGCCGCCTCTATAATCGCCTGCGCAAGTTTCTCATCCAACTGCCCCATCTGAGAATTAACTACAGCCGCAGCCCTCTTAACCAGGGCATGGGCCCGGATAAATTCCACCGGAAATCGTTCACATCCCACCCGAAAGTTATCTATCGCCCGCTGAGTCTGAGCTCCGAAATATCTATCCTCCGGCACCTGAACCTCACCCAATGCATCTTTCTCAATACGCATAATAAAACTCCACCATCATATAATTCCGCTTGCCTTCTGGTTTTTACTGGATTTTCCCAGCTTTGATAACTATACTATTCTAAAATACTTATTAATTTTTGCAATATTTCTTGACAAAACCAGTAAATATTTACGAAAATATATTTTATGGACGAATTTTCAACATCAGCACTCATAATCACAGCGGCTTCTATTGGTTTCCTACATACCCTCTTTGGCCCGGATCATTACCTGCCCTTTATTATGATGAGTTGGGCAAGAAACTGGTCTCGAACTAAAACGATGATTATTACCCTGTTATGCGGTATCGGCCACATTGCCGGCTCCGTTATCCTGGGCTTTATTGGTGTGGCACTGGGTCTGGCGGTCCAGAATCTCGAGATATTTGAATCGTATCGCGGCAATCTCGCGGCCTGGCTGCTGATTGGATTCGGGCTTGTCTATTTCATCTGGGGCCTGCGACAGGCTTACCGGGGTAAACCACATACCCATAAACACCTCCACCCGAACGGCACTATTCACGATCATCCCCACAACCATCACGACGAACATTCTCATGTCCATGAAAAGCCGGAACACACGAGCCTGACGCCCTGGACCCTGTTTATCATCTTTGTCCTGGGCCCGTGCGAACCCCTGATTCCGTTATTGATGTATCCAGCCGCCAAAAACAGCTGGATAGGCGTAATATTGGTCACCGCCGTATTCGGTATTATCACGATCACAACCATGATGGGTATGGTCTTATTCGCCTCAACCGGAATAAAATTTGTCCCGGCCGCTAAAATCCAGAAATACACCCACGCCATTGCCGGGGCCACCATCTGCCTGTGCGGCCTGGCTATCCAGTTCCTGGGCCTTTAGTTCTTTATTCCTGTTTACGAAATATTCATTCTATTCTAATCAGCCGTCTGCCTGTATAAACCCTGCCAAACACATCTTCTGCCTTTACCTGAATAAAATGCGGACCTTTGGAAGTATCACCCGGCACTGTCGCACGCCAGATGTGAGATGATTGGGCCGGCTCTTCCGACCAGTAAGCCCGTTTAAAATTATTCTCTTTCTCCCACTGACGCATCTGAAGAAAATAGGGATCATTACGAATAATATTTTCCATGGTTACCCAGGACCCTGTTTCGTCCATACGCATCTGAACTTTTGCTTTATTCGAAACGGCAAAAACATTAACCAGAACCTCTGTGTTTAAACAATCTTCCTGTTGAATAACCTCAGGAGCCCAGATACTCATCTGGTACTCGGCAGGTCGGCCACAGGCCTGGAAACGTATCGTGTATTGATTATGGTCGAATGTGATAACCGAATAGCCGTTGGGTACACCGTTTTTCATGAGCGAGTGAGGTATTCCTCTTTCATCCGGCGTGCCCATCCACCATGCTCCGCAGACTGCGCCACTTATGTAAAGATGGTGAGGCTGCTTGCCATGCCAATTAAATTCAGGGCCGAGAAATACACTCTCCGTACGATGTACATGACCTGCCATCGAGAAGTTATGCGGATAATCCTGAAGTACGGCAAATAACTCACGACGTCCCGAGCTGAAACTGTTTTCAGGGGCATGCATCAATAAAACGATAAGCTTGTCTTTATCCACCAGGGCCAGGTCGTTTTTGACAAACTGAATCTGCTTCTCCTCCAGCTCTTCCCGATACTTCATTGCATCATTTTCATCCTTATAAGCCAAAATCGTATCCAGCACAATGAAGTGTACATCGGCATAGTTAAACGAGTAACAGGTCGGGCCGTAAATGCTTTTATAGGTTTCCAGCGAACCGGCGTCATCGACGGCATCGAAGTTCATGTCATGGTTACCGGGAACATTGTACCAGGGCCGATTCAGGGCCGAGATAATCTGGTTTACCCTGCCGAAATCCCCAATATTGTTACCCACAATATCACCCAGGCTGATACCAAAGGCAGTCTTGACACCGGCCGCCTCATCAACGACATCATGCGCTAGATAGCCAAGCTCCTCCTGCCGGCTCACCTGCGGGTCGCCGAAAATAAGCACGTCAAATTGTTCGGGTTCATCCTGTTTCACCAGGGCAAAATCTATTGAATCCGGCCGCGGACCCGTAGGCGCTATACCAGGATGGTCCAGGGGCCCGGAACCCTCCGGCTTATGGATATAATAGAATTGAGGCAGGTTTAATTCATTTACCCGCGTCATCCAGCCGGCCGGCTTGATGATAAAAATGATGGTGTCATCCGTAACCTCCAGGGTGTAGCGCCCCTCGGAGTCCGTAGTCACTACATCAAGGCCGTTAGAGACACCCACACCACCGATACCCGGCTCTTTGGCATCTCGAATTCCATTACCGTTGAGGTCATTAAAAACCATCCCGGTCGTATTGCCAACAGTGACTTGCTGATTAGCAGCTAAAAGCGAATTCCCGTTAAAGATAATGGAAAAAAATATCAATGCGATATATTTAAATCTCATAGGCATTCTCCAAATATTATTGAATCCAAAACTTTAATCCCTGGATACCGGTCGGAAGGGATGTACCCACGAAAGCAGGGCCGGCAGTTTCCGGGTCTGAATCCAGGCCTTGCCCTGACCCCGGAACCGGCATACCAGCCCCTCACCCGAGAAAAACAGCGATTTATAACCGCCGACCTTTTCAATCTTATAGTCCAGTCCCTCGGTAAAAGCCACTATATGCCCGGTGTCTATGATGTACTCATCCTGAATATCCACTTCCAGAATCCCTCCATAGCTGTTGAACCATAAATCGCCGGTCCCGCTGCACTTGATTAAAAACATCCGTTCGCCGGAAAAAAATCCTTTGATCATCCCCTGCCATTTACTTGTTACCTCAATATTCATACTGGAGGCGACAAACGCCGAACCCTGCAGAAAAATGGTCTCATTCTCCAGATACACATGCTCCATATCACCGATCGATGGCGGGGCAATACCCATCTCACCGTCACCACCCTGGGCGGTAAACTCATTGATAAATAAGGACTCTCCCGTCAAAAACCGGCTGAGACCGCCTTTAAATTTGGTCTTCATATTAAGATGTGTGTCCATCGTGGCCATGGCCGACGCCTCGACCTTCAGTGTCTGCCCGCTGGGAATCTTTACTGTCAAAAAACCAAAATCCGGCCGATGATCAAACCGATATTCAAAATCAGACTTTTCCATATCCATAATCATTCACCTTTCCGCTTTATATTCATGAAAATCTGTTTTCTATTGCTTATACTTTCTTTGCTATCGTGATTTGAGCCTTGGTCCAACCGTATTGCCAAATGAGCCGGGATTATGCGACTGGCACCAGACCGTTCCCTGTCCGTGGAATTTGCAGACCAATCCTTCCCCTCCCAAAAAAGAGGACAGCCAGCTTTGCCCGGCCTTGGTAATCGAAAATTCCAGCGTTTCATTAAACGCAACGATATGGCCGCTATCAACAATATACTCGCCATCCACTTCCACCGGATAAATGGCGCCAAAGGAATTAAAAATCACCTTCCCACTACCGGTAAGATTGATCCAGAAGACACTCTCGCCGGACAAAAACGACTTGAATCCCTGCCAGCCCAGGTCAATATCAATCGAGGGACTGCTGGCCACATAGCTTCCTCCCTGTACGATCAGCTTTTCATTGTCAAGTTCATATTCCTGCATATCTCCCGGCAGCGTGGCCGCCAGTAACACCTCACCCCCACCGGGGCCGGCCGTATAATGATTGAGAAAAAAACTCTCGCCCGACAGCAGCCTCTTGGCCGCCTTAAGAATACTGCCTTTTCCCTTGGTATGAGTGGTCGTCGTAATATTCATATCCGCGCTCATGGAAATCATGGCGCCGCCTTCCGCCGTTAATTCCTCACCAGGCGCTAAATTGATTTTAGCCGCTGAATTCCCCGGCCTGTGCTGTATATCAATATCCATATAACACCTCCACTATCAGATTATCTGTTAATAGACTTGTTCTCATTTTTAATCCTTTTTACTTTAATTACGGTCAATACAAATGCCGGTTAAGCCAGGAGACCAAACCATGCATACTCCGCGTCTGTATAACGATTTTGCCGTTCCCGCTGATACGGGTTACCAGTCCTTCACCACTGAAAAAACTGGAAAATATCCCACCGCCGGCTAACTGACATTTCAATTTCAGTTGCGGTTCATACGCCACCAGATGGCTGGTATCAACAATGTATTCGCCATCCACTTCCTTTTCCAGTAATCCGCCGTACGCACCATACCATAACCGGCCCGTCCCTTTGACAATCAGCTTGAACAATCCCTCTCTGCCGATGAACGAGGCAATGCCGGCCCATTTCACGCCCAGCTTCAAACCCGGCGTGGAACATATATAAGCACCCGGCTGCAGACAGATGCTGTCATCTTCCAACTCTACACAATTGATATCACCAGGTGTATTCTGAGTCAGGGTCAGCCTTTTGGTACTACCGGTATTATTGGTAAATCGGTTGACAAACAAACTCTCGCCGCCCAGGAATTTTTTGCATAAACCTGAAAACAGCCCGCCGTTAAATTTCGCCTCCATGTCCAGTTCCGCAGCCATGGAGGCCATGGCATCCGATTCCGCGATAATACTCTCGCCCGGCTCCAAATCGATATTTATATATGAAAATACCGGCTTAGCTAATATCTCTGCTTTCATACTACTACTCCCTAAAAAGATAATATTATACGATATATCATTCTTTATAAAGAGTTGTCATCCCTGAGAAGGCAGGGTTCCATAAATGATATTATCAGCATTCCTGGATTCCCGTTTCCGAGGGAATGACATCTCCAATTTGAATATTTTATTTCAATGCCTTCTCCAACTCCGCCTGGAATGTCTCAAAATCAATGTCTAATTTATGATAGTCTCCCGCCTTGGTCAAGGCCTTTTTTTCCTCTTCCAGCCGTTCAATCCGCTCACGGGTGGCCGGATGCGTACTGAGAAAGTCAAGTTGACTTTCCAATGGATTCATTTTCCCACTGTCACTTTCCAGCTTTTTAAAAAAGTCGATCATCCCCTGCGGATCAATCCGTGCCTGATTGAGATATACCCAGCCCTGTTTATCCGCCTCAAACTCAAACGTCCGGCTGTTTTTGAGCATGGCCAGCGACCCGCCATAACTCAGTAATAAATCTGACACAGACGACATATCACCTGCCAGGAAACCCAAAACCGCGAAGATACCAATCCTTTTGAGTGTACCTCGGATATGATGCCGGCACGTTACATGCGCCAACTCATGGGCCAGCACCCCGGCAATCTCCTCCGGCGTCTCGGATTTCAATATCAAACCGGAATTGACCACTACCTTACCACCCGGCAGGGCAAACGCATTTACCATTGGATCTTCTATTATATACAGATCAAATTCATGGTCCGGACACTCTCTTTTTACCTCCGCCAGTAAAGGACCCGCTATTTGATAAAGCCGCCCTTTCAAAGCCGGCGAATCGATAATTCTTTTATCCGAAGTCAGGGAATCAAATAACCTCTCTCCCAATTTCTGCTCCCACTCGATCGGTACTTTATTGGCCGCCACATGGATCAGAGAATCCGCAAAAACAAAAGGAAACAGGATGATAAATCCAATAACCGCCAGACTGATCAGTGTCACCAGCCTCCTGACCATTTGCTTATGCTTAAGCGTATGCACCAACTCCATACAACAGAGACTATTGATCAGGGCTTCATCCTTTAAAATCCCCTTATCCGGCGTACAAATCGTGGTCGCCGGCACATCCGGATGACTAAAATAAATCAACCGATGTCCCGCACCCCCGAACTCCGCCTTCAACTGCATCAGCGGCAGCGACAACTCCACCTCATCCCTGACAAAACGAATCCGCTCAAAGTCAACCGTTATCGAGCCGCTCTTGCGCCCCTTGTCAAACTGCCGGTCAAACGCAAAGCCCTGATACTGCATCAAGAAAAACTCTCCTGTATAATATGAATTATTATTCTTTTAAAAATTATAGGGTATCACCCGCATTCGTCAATATTAGATTATTCGACCAGAATATACCCGCTCTCAACATCGACCGTTGTAACATATTGTATTTTAGATGCTTATAAACATCCAAGCCCTGATGATACAGTGTAATTATTACCGGGAAAACGCAGAATATGTGCATTGAATATATTAATTATATCTGTATATAGCGACCTTTTTGCCTCCGGTTATCACATCTTCTCCATCTCTCTTATTCTATCCTGGATTTCATTCTCGTTAGTTTCAGGGAATAATTCACCAAGTCGATTACGAACATACTGCCGGTATAGTGCAAAACCACTCTTCGTTCGGAACAGGGTCTCCTCTTTGAATCCGCGCAACTCATCCTCCTTTATGCCTTCGGCTTTCTCGTACAAACGATATTCCTCTTTGAATCTCTTGATATTATGCCTTAACTTACTCAATGGATCAGGCTTTTTTCCTTTCTTTAAGTCATCAAACAGGTCGCTCTCCAATCCTTCTTTAGAGACCATCCACAGTCGATCGGCCTCTCGGAGCGCATATGCAAGTTTGTTCTCCAGAGGAATGAGCCGTTCGCGAGCGAATTTCCTGCCCACAACACAATAGTATTCCGCCACAGAGGGATTATCATGATTCTCAATACAGCAAACCATCTCTTCGGTGTCATCCCGGGCAAGAGGTGTTTCATCGATTTTATTAATGTCACCTAATAGTTGACGGGCAACCTTTCCACCTTCCTGCATGTGGGCTTTTCGGTATTGAGTCGCCACCTCGATTAGTTTCTGAATTTCCTCGTCGATCTCTTCCTGTGGTCTGTTTTCCTTTTGGAACTGCTCGCATCGATCCTTAATATCACTGCTCTTAAGCTTCTTAAGGCCGGGGGCAACCAGCCCACTTCCTATATCATGAAGCAATGCCACTACCAGCGCCTTACGCAGTTCCTCATAGCCAGGTTTATCTTCAGTGACAATCCAGAACATATTCTCAACCGTCTGCATGTGATGATGAATGGGATTGACATCCATCCCTGCCACAAAGAACGGAAAGGCCAGCTCTGAAAGTTTCTTAACCATAAACTTCAGTTCGCGTGAGCGTGCCATTTCATAATTACAGCGATTGTCGATAAGCACACATACACGATCAAATATCCTGAAACTCAGAACCAGTTGCTTCATGGTCCAAAACCTCCGATGTTCTGGTCGCATGTCTGAAATAGTGTATCCCGTTCCCTCCTCAAATGAATTCAGATACATCTCCAGATATTCGATTACTTCCGGGTTATTGAAGATATTCATATCTATTACTTTTTTTATGACCATCTCTTTGGTAAATTATTTTTTCTTTGATTATCCATAATTTTCATTCATACACGCATTCACCCCGGTCCGTATCTATAATAATACCCCTGAGCATGATTACCTTCCTGATAATCAGTGTCAATCTGTGTCTAAATAATTGCGCAGGGCCTGCATCCAGGTCTGTGACTGCCAGCCGAGTTGCTCAAATGTTTTGGAGCAATCCATGACCGAGTATGCCGGGCGCGGCGCGGGACGGGGGAACTCGTCGGTACTGCAGGGATTTATCCGGCAGTCTATGCCCTTAAGTTCGACGGCCTCTTGAGCAAAATCATACCAGGTGCAGGCCGGGCCGTTGCAAAAGTGGAACAAGCCCTGAGCATCTTTATCCGCCAGGTCGATCAGGCAGCGGGCCAGATCCGTCGCGTATGTGGGACAGCCTCTCTGATCGTTGACGACCTTCAATTCCGGCCTCTGCCGGGCCAGGTTTAAAATCGTATCAATGAAGTTCTTACCCATCCTGCCGAAAAGCCATGAGGTGCGCACTATGATCCATCGGCCCCCTATCGATTGGATCGCCTCTTCCCCGGAGAGTTTGCTGCGACCGTAGGCCGATTGCGGATGTGTGGGTGTATCCGTTTGATAGGGACTCTGCCCCCTGCCGTCGAATACATAATCCGTACTGACATGGACCAGCAGGCTATTCATCTTTTTACTAGCCCGGGCCAGATTCCCTACTCCGGTCCCATTCACAGCCGTGGCTAATTCCTCCTCTTCTTCAGCACTATCGACATTCGTATAAGCGCTACAGTTAATAACCACCGCCGGGGTAACCTGTTCCAGGAGTTTCTCAACATTCTCAGTAATCGTTATATCCAGATCGTGATGCTCGGGATCATCATCCCCCGGCCAAACCGCCTCTACTACCTGCCGGCCCCTTTGTTTTAACAACGCCACCACCTCGGTACCCAACATCCCTGTCGCGCCGACCACTAAAACTGGATTTTTCATATCTGCCATTTCTGGATTATCTTGTAGAAATGCTATAGGACAAAAAAGTTAAACATTAATTGTTTACCGGTTGGCATACTGCTTTTCATAATACTTAAGGTATTCGCCGGTCTTGATCGCCGACCACCATTCCTTATTATTGAGATACCATTCAATGGTATCATGCAGACCCTGCTTAAATTCAGTTTGTGCCTCCCAGCCAATCTGCTCTTTCATCTTGGTCGAATCAATGGCATAGCGCCGGTCATGCCCGGGCCGGTCCGTAACATGCTCAATATACGATTCATCCTTACCCAGATGTTCCAGAATCAGTTGCGTTATATCAATATTATACTGCTCGTTATTGCTGCCCACATTATAAACTTCGCCTTCCTTGCCTTTTTCCATAACCGCCAGCACCGCCCGGCAGTGGTCTTCTACATGAATCCAGTCACGTACCTGCCGGCCATCACCATAGACCGGCACCTTTTTACCTTCAAGCAGGTTAGTGACAAAAAGCGGGATGAGCTTTTCCGGAAACTGATACGGCCCGTAATTGTTCGAACAGCGCGTAACTATCACCGGAAAACCATGGGTATGATGATAGGCCCGCAGCAGCATATCAGCCGATGCCTTGGAAGCGCTATAGGGACTGTTCGGGCTCAGCGGCGTTTCCTCGGTAAAATAGCCGCTGGGGCCCAGGGCCCCATACACTTCGTCCGTGGAAACCTGTATAAATCGCCCTGTCTTATGACGCCGGGCCGATTCAGCCAGCACCCGTGTGCCATCAATATTGGTACGGATAAATTCCCGGCTCGAGAGGATACTGCGATCCACATGGCTCTCCGCGGCAAAATTGACTACCACATCCACCTGGGCCATGACCTCATCCACTTTCTCTTCATCGCAGATATCGCCCTTAATAAAGCTATAGCGGTCATTACCCTCAAAATCGGATAAATTAGCCAAATTACCGGCGTAAGTCAATGAGTCATAAGCAATTACACGATAATCCCCTGATGCTTCCGACAGAAGAAGCCTCACAAAATTACAGCCAATAAAACCTGCCGCCCCGGTTACCAGTACTGTACTCATAATGATTATTCTCACTTATATCTATAAATTCCAGAATGTACGCTTACATTCCTATTATAATCATCGGACAGCTTCAGGATAATTTTTAATCGAATAATTTCCCCTTGTTATAAAACACCACTTTTCTCAGACTTTGCTTATCGGTCTCTTCTATAATTAATAATCTGATCTATTATCCAGTAAGGCAATTCTTAAGACTTGGAACCGCCGAGTTCTCCGAACCGGCGGGCCAGAGCTTCATGCTGGGCCCAGAGTTCCAGGGGTAACCGATCACCAAATTTCTTAAAGAACTCCGCGACACTGTCCATCTCCTGCTGCCACGCCTCGGGATCAATCTTGAAGAGTTTTTCCATGTCTGAACGGGGGATATTCAAACCGGTCATGTCAATATCATCGATCTTGGGAATAAAGCCTATAGCGGTTTTTACACCATCCACTTCGCCCCGACAGCGGGCCAGTATCCATTCCAGAATCCGCAGATTCTCGCCGAAACCGGGCCAGAGATACTCTCCGTTTTCATCCTGGCGAAACCAGTTCACATTGAATATTTTCGGCTGCCAGCGCATCCGAACTCCCATACGCAGCCAATGTTCAAAGTAATCCGCCATATTGTACCCGCAGAACGGTAACATGGCCATGGGATCGCGCCGGACCTCACCCTGCTTGCCGTATTGAGCCGCCGTGCGCTCGCTGGCCATGGTAGCACCCATATAAACGCCGTGCTTCCAGTCAAACGCCTGGTAAACCAGCGGCGCCAGTTGCGCCCGACGACCGCCAAAAATAATCGCAGTTATATTCACACCATGATGATGATCCAGCCGGAATGAATGCGATGGACACTGCTCCAAGGGAGCGGTGAATCGACTGTTGGGATGAGCACCCGGGATGGGGTTGCCATCTTCATCTTTCATTCCCGGCTTCCAGGGATTACCCTTCCAGTCCAGAGCCCCTTCTGCCACCGGCTCATCATCGCAGCCTTCCCACCATACTGTTCCGTCGGGATTCAATACCACATTCGTAAAAATTGTGTTTTTCTTGATACTCTCAACTGCACTTGGATTCGTCTTTGAGTTGGTCCCCGGCACCACACCGAAAAATCCTTTTTCCGGGTTGATGGCCCAGAGTTTACCATCCGTATCCACACGCATCCAGGCTATATCATCACCCACGGTCCAGATACGATACCCCTTGACCTGTAGCCCTTCCGGCGGGATGAGCATGGCCAGATTCGTCTTGCCGCAGGCACTGGGAAAGGCCGCCGCCAGATATTCGATCCGACCGGAGGGCTCTTCAATACCTAATATCAGCATATGCTCAGCCAGCCACATCTCCTGCCGGGCAAGAAATGAAGCAATACGTAAGGCCAGGCATTTTTTACCCAAAAGAACATTTCCGCCATAACCACTGCCTACACTCCATATGGTATTATCCTCGGGAAAATGAATAATCAGCCGTTTATCTAATTCACGTTCAGCTTTTCCATGCAGACATTTAGTAAACTCACCACCAACACCCATAGCTTCCAGTACTTCCTGACCGGCACGGGTCATAATCAGCATGTTCAAAACAACATAGATACTATCCGTAAGCTCGACACCGACTTTACTAAACGGCGAACCCACCGGCCCCATCGAAAACGGGATAACATACATCGTGCGACCCTTCATGGAATCCTGAAAAATTTCACCGGCACGACGATACCCTTCTTCCGGAGACATCCAGTTATTGTTCGGGCCTGCATCATCCTTGAGCCTGGTACAGATAAAAGTCAAATTTTCCGTACGCGCCACATCGTTCTGAGCTGTACGATGATATAAGCAGCCAGGCAATTTCTCCTGATTGAGCTTAATTAATTCACCTGTTGAACAGGCCTCTTCGGTCAACTGCTGCTTCTGCTGCTCACTGCCGTCAATTAAAATGATCTCGTCAGGCTGACACATCTGTGCCATCTGTTCAATCCAGTGATTCAACTCCTCATGCTGAGTCAGCGCCATCATTTTCTCCTTACTATTTAATTATAACTTATTCCATCAGAACGACTTATCGCCATCCAACTACCGCGCAAACAACGCGTAAAATCTCCAAATACTATCAAATAGATAGGGATAAGTCAAAAAGAATTTTAAAATCTTAACACCAGCCATAATCCCCGGCTCCAACCTGCATTACTCACAAACCCCGCTGTGCAAATGTCTTACACATACCAAAACAGAGCCCACCCAAAGTAGAACCCAAAAGTTTCCTATTAAAAACTAACGAAAAGCTTCAATTTTCTTAGAAGGACGCCGGCGTCAAAAGTATTGCGAACGCTTGTTTCTGGATTAAAAACAACGGTTTTAAGTGCCAATATCCACTTTTGACAGTGGCACCTAGAAGACAGTACGCAAAAATCTGCCTTTACCCTTTTCCTTTAGCGTACCAGTCAGGATCCTGGGCTAATTTTTCCCGGGCCTCCTGGGTCATCATCTGGAATGCCGGATGATCGCTGGACCAGGACCGCCGGGTATAATCGCCGTCCGCCATTTTTTCGATTTCCGGCAGCGCCTCCTTAAAGTAACTGCCGTAGATATGAAGTGAATCAGTAATATCCACATAACGACCGACTTTCACCGTTCGACCAATTTTTTCACTGATTCGCTCCGCCACTATCCGCTGCAAATCCGTAAGCGCATACACATTCATAAACCATGCTTTATACAGATCCCGGCTGCGCCAATGCGAATTCATATTCAAGACCAGCTCTCCGCCTGCACCTTCAATTATACGAAACCATAACCTCTGCAGACAGGGAGGATCAGTAGTTACCGGATCCGCCGTGGGCATCCAGGTAATAGCCTGGGCTCGGCGCGTATAAAAAGTCTCACTGCATTTATTCACAATATAATCAATCTGATTTATTGGGAAAAAAACACGGGGTTTCGCCTTGATTAGATCATCGGTCGGACTGTAAGCAAACAATCGCTCATGGTAGGTGTAGGTCCATTTCCCGGCAGCCGGGTCAATCCAGTGATCATGAATGCCATAACAGACTTCCTGGCGGTAAGCCTCCAGTTCTTCCGGACCACCCGGAAAATTCTTATGGATACGCGGCTCAGCAAAGGGATTATCCACAGTTATTACAACCGTTGCATCCCGGCTGAGCGGGTCCTCCGGCTTGTCATATTCGGTTTTTACCTCGATTCCCTGGTGCCAGACGGCTAAAACAGCCTTTTCCCACGCTTCCGGCAGACACTCGGCATCAATCGTTAATACTGGGATGTTTCCGGTTTCCATACATATGGTTGTCATTGAGGCACTCCTTTACCTAACCTAACTAATTGTTAAACATAAAGTTAATAAATTCTCCAGCGAATCCTTCGCTATCTCGTGATGACAGAACGCAAGTTTAAATAAACCTTCCCATTTTGCAAGATGATTCCAGGGTAATTCTAAAAGCTTTCCAGCAAACACTTGACGAAAATGCCTGTAAAATGGATAATTACTATTAAATATTTATTCCTAAAACACAGTTTAAGCAATCCGAATTCAACAGACTAATTGTTATACCCGCCTGGGTAAAAGAATTTTGGGTATAGTGTTTCTGTTTATTTCACACTGGTTGCTTTTACCAGCGTTGTGTTACTTCTCAGGATTTGTTATAATACATGCAATCTCAAATCCATAATTTACAGGCAACAACTAACTTATGAAAAATTTAGACACTTTCTTAATCCAAAAGAATATCTTGACTCCAGATGAATTTGAGGCCGTCAATGCCTCTGAACCATCTGAAAAACTGCCATCCGCCACGGCTGAGCCAATTTATTATCGTCTCCTGCGCCATCATCCGGAATTAGAAAATAAACTATGGAAATCACTGGCTGAATTTCTGCAGGTCGAACTCGTCGATCCGCATCAGTTACACTTAGAGCCAGGACTGGCTAAAATTCTACCTGCTCGTATAGCCCATGAACATTCAATCGTACCGCTGAGCCTGAAAGGTAACCAACTGGAGATCGCTCTGGCTGACCCCCGACAGTTTGAAAAATGCCAGGAACTGGCAATGCTGCTGGAGGATAATCGGGATATTCCTAATCGTTTGCAGCAACCGTTTACGATTGTCGGCCGTCTGGGCCAACCCAGCGATATCGCTTTAATGATAAAATCGCTCTACGGCATCGGCGCTGATACGGTTCAGGATATTCTCGATGAATCAGGCACTCAAAAGGAAGTCATGATCCTGGCACCTGAAATTGTCGATCTCTCCCGGGATGAATCCAGTGACGAAGATGCGGCTATTATCCGGTTCGTTAATCAACTTCTCTTAGAAGCCGTTAAAATGGGAGCTTCAGACATTCATTTAGAACCGTTTGAGAAAGATATGCGTATACGATTTCGCGTGGATGGTATTTTACGCAGGGAACCAGTGCCGGAAAAACTCAAACACCTGGAAGCCGCTATTATTTCACGTATTAAAATCATGGCCCATATGGATATCGCCGAGAAAAGATTACCCCAGGATGGACAGATTCGCCTGCAGGTTGTGGGCAGACCGGTAGATGTAAGAGTCTCGGTTTTACCCACCATGTTCGGACAGGGGCTGGCCCTGCGTCTGCTTGACAAACAGGTGGCATTTCGTAAACTCGGCCATCTTGGCCTCTCTGACGATTATATGAGATTATATAAGCATATCCTGACCCTTTCCCATGGCGTGATTCTGGTAACCGGGCCCACCGGCAGCGGTAAAACGACCACCCTCTATGCCTCCCTCAATGAAATCAACAATCAGATATGTAAAATCATCACCATCGAAGATCCCATTGAATATCAACTGGAAGGCATTACCCAGATACAAGTCAAACCTCAGATCGGCCTGGATTTCGCTAATATGCTCCGCAGCATCCTTCGTCATGACCCGGATGTCATCATGGTAGGTGAAATCCGGGACCGGAGCACTGCGCAAATTGCCATATCCGCTGCCATGACCGGCCACCTGGTGTTCTCTACCCTGCATACCAATGACGCGCCTTCCGCTCCCATACGACTTCTGGAAATGGGCCTGGAGCCTTATCTGGTCTCTTCCGCCCTGGAGGCCGTTATAGCACAACGATTAGTCCGTCTGCTATGCACCCACTGCCGAAAACCCGCGGAGTCGACCGATTTTCTTCCCTGGGACGACCTGGAAGCTTTAGGGCAGGGAACCGTCTATAAATCGAACGGCTGCCCTTCCTGTAGTATGACCGGCTTTAAGGGCCGCACCGCTATTTTTGAAATGTTTACCTTAAATGACACTATAAGACAGATCATCCTCAATCATGGCAATACCGAACAAATCCGCAGTGCCGCCCTGGCCATTGGCATGAAAACCCTCCAGCAAAGCGGCCTGGAAAAAGTAAATCACGGATTAACCTCCCTGGCGGAAGTGTATCGGGTGGCTCGGGATGAAACCATAGATATGCAGACCGAGATGAATAAATAGGCTAAATATGCTTGGTATCGATATTACACATTCTTCCATCAGAGTCGTGAACCTGCGTAAACGCAGGGCTGGTGTTATCATCGAACCCCCTCTGTCTGTTCCCCTGGATCCAACCCACACTCAGGACCCGCATCTCCTGGGCCAATTAATCGCTGCCGCCCTGGATGAAAACGGATGGCTCAAGTACAAGGCTGTGTTAAACATGCCGGGACAACAGGGTTTTATCAGAAAAATCACTCCTGATAGTGTCAGGGAACATCTCGGCAAAAATAACGGCCATTTAAGCAAAGCGGACGTGGAACGCATTATTCAGACTTCAAAGGAATCCATGCTGGTACCCAACGAAGGCATGATCCTTGATTTCTGGAAAGGAAATCTTCACTATCCGTCACCTGCAGATAAGGACAGGAACGGAAGCCTGTTTTTACTGGGAGCCGCACAACAATCCGTGGTCCGCTTTTCCCAGGAATTGTCCGTTGCGGCAGGCATCAAACTTCATTCCCTGGAACTTCGTTCTCTCTCGGCGATCAACGGTTTGTTATTCAACTGGCTGGATGCCCGGGACCTAACCATAGCCGTGGTCTATCTGGAATCGGACCAGGGACAAATCGCCCTGATTGATTCCTCCGGCTTGATAGCATTACAAACACACTATTTTTTACCCGAACAAAATAATAACGATATCACCAGCCAAACCTGGTCGGTACCCTTACGACGGGTATTTAATACATTGGCCCTGACGAAACCGGATTATTCTCCCCGAAAAATATTTATTGGCGGTGACAGGTCCATGGCTGACCGTTTGGATAGTATTTCCCTGGAGCTGCAGAACAGCCTATCGGTAGAGACGTCACTCTGTTCACCTTTAGCAGGATTATCCTGGGCCGGCTCCCGGGACCAGCAAACAGACGTGTCTGATTTTCAGCCTGCTATTGGCGCGGCTCTGGATGGTTTATCCGTCACGCCCACCTGGTTTAACTTCCTCCACCCCCAGAGTGTCCGGGCCCGAAAGAAAAAACCCATTTCCTGGAAACCACTCATCTTAATACTATTTATAGCGATGGCCATCCTGCTGGGTATGTGGATGACACTGGTGCAACAGAAAATTCTCGAACGTGACGACCTGATGAATCAGATAACCCGTATGCAACCGGATCTCAAACAAATGGACCTTGCCCGACGTAACTGGGAGCTGTTCCGTTCTTATCTGCCCGCGGCCCAAGGCGGTTATCGTCTGTCTTATCTGGGGATACTCTATGAAATAAATCAACTGATGCCTGATACCAGCGATTGCTATATTACCTCCTTGACTATCGTGGGACATAAATCATCGATATCAGTAACAGCTTCGGATATAAACATCACCGGTCGAGTCAGTCAGGGTGATGTCTTGACGGAATTTATCGAGCGTCTGAATGCTTCCGATATATTTCAGGAAGCCAAAATGGCCGGCTCCCAGACACGCGAAGTCAGTGATGTTTTATATCCTCTGAGTTTTTCCGTTACGTGTAATTTACGTCAGATGACCAGGTGAATAAAACCATGAGAAATCCTGTTAGAAAATCGACCTTGATAATACTACTGATTCTGATAGCAGGCCTGCTGGCAGGGAAAACGGCAGTCCAGAAAATGTTGAATTATATGGATGACCTGGACAGCCAGATTGAACAATGTAAATTTGACCTGCAAAACGCGACTACAGAAATACTGAATAATCAGGAATATATTAAGAAATGGAACAGCATAAGTGATTTTAAAAATGAACTCATAGAGGACAGACAGACTAATTTTATGGGCTATCTACAGGGATTAGAGGCCCAGAGGGATTTTGACTTTACGGACCTGAGTGTACCGTCCGTCGGACGGCTTATGGATGAGAATAACGATTTTCAGGTGCTAAGCTATAAGCTGACCTTTCCGGTCGACCTGGAGGATCTGGTGGAATTTCTGGCCCAGATAGACAGTTCCGACACCCTCCTGCATATCGACAGGATTGAGATAACCAAGCGTAAAGCCCCACTTCCCGGCCGGCCCCAGGATTTAATGGTAAAAATGACGGTTTCCACCCCGGCCACCGCTCAACCGGCCGGAGACACCTCTACAGATGGAGAGTAAAAACATGATATCACTTAATTATTCCCCGATGCGTATTATATCCGGGCGTGTCCTTTTAGGACTGGGATTTGGACTACTGGTGTTGGGACTCTCTCTGCCGGGTATCGCCGGCCGGGAAAACCGTCTTACCCCTGAAAAAATGAAGACCGCTATTATTCAGAAAAATATCTTCCAACCGGGACGCACTCCCCCGACCTATACCCGAACTCTGCCTCAGAAAACTCCCTTGCGCGAACCCGGACCGGTGCCTTTAAAACGGCCTTTTACTTTTGTTGCTTATGATAACACCGAAGCCGGACCCCGGGCTCACCTGCAGTTTGAAAAGCCCAGCGAACCCAGAATGTCTAAAGTCGGAGATGTGATAGAGGACATCCTGACTATCAAAGAAATTTATCCCACCTATATCCGCTGCGAATATGGAAATCAATCAGCACGAATTGATATCGGAGAAACCAGTGATGACGCGCTGGCTCGTTTACGCGGATTTGGCAGCGATTATGAACTCATTGGTACAAAAGTGCTGCCGGAAATTGCGTTCGCCTATATCATTTTCCAGGGACGATCGTACCGGATGGAGATTGGCGAAAAACTGGGAAACACCGAAATAGTCAATATAGAACCGGGCAAAGTCAGATTACGCTACGAGGATGGTTTTGAATATGATATTCCCGTTAAAGCAGTCAAATAAATTCATTATCGAGTATATCCCGTTATGCCTTTCCATCGCTGGTGTAATGCTTGTCAGCGGCTGTCAGAAACAAAACAAGTCTCCGGCTAAAACATTGGCTGATCCCATTATAACGACCAATATGGCCCTGAACCCTCAATTGGGACAAAACCTGTTATCCTCCTGCCAGAACCAGGACTCGCCTTCTTCCAACAATCTGATATCCGAACTTCTCTTGAGTTATGTCAAAGACGCGAGCGAATTGAATGATATCGAAAAACCCCGCCGTTTTATATTGCGCGTGATTCCATTGAATAATAATTTTGAGACCATCCAGATCAGGGGCCAGGTCACGATCGCTGTTTTTACCGCTCCCACCGATTCGAACTATAATGCCACGCCGGAACCGTTAATGCTGTGGGATATCGGTCCGGAAAAACTGGCGCAATACTGGCTGCCCACCGGCCTGCTGGACGGTTATCTCTTCCAGCTCCTTGCTGATGAAACCTGCCCCATTAT
>JAFGHE010000140.1 GCA_016930295.1 Sedimentisphaerales bacterium | reverse complement strand
GCACTTTTGTTGTCGTTCTGTAATAATGTGTCCGGAGCGGCCAATGGGGTTCGATTCCCCCCGCCTCCATTCGACTCGCTACGCTCGCTCATGGCAGGCCATATTATAAGGAATAAAGGATATTGATTTGATTGTGTTCATGGTATTTTTCTTGCAAATGTACTCGTGGGTGAACGGGCAGCATCAAGTAAACACGCATGAGAAAGGGGAAGGATATTATTTAAATCCGATTTTTGCCGGCGATTATCCTGATCCAAGTATTTTGCGCGATGGTGATGATTATTATGTCGTGCATTCATCATTTGAGTATTATCCGGGTTTATTAATCTGGCATTCGAAAGATTTGATCAATTGGGTGCCCATAGCTAATGCATTGCATACCTATATAGGTTCTGTCTGGGCGCCTGATCTGGTCAAATACCATAATAAATATTATATCTAATTTCCTGCAAAGAACACCAATTATGTTGTCACTGCCGATTCCATTGCCGGGCCCTGGAGTGATCCCATAGATTTAAAAATTGGTAATATCGATCCCGGTCATGTTACTGATTCGGCCGGCAAACGATATTTGTATTTTAGTAGTGGAGGTTATGTTCCTTTATCAGATGATGGTCTTTCCATAATCGGCGAATTTCAACATTGCTACAATGGCTGGCCAATCCCCAGGGAATGGTCGATCGAATGTTTTTGTATGGAAGGCCCGAAACTGGCCCGGCGCGGTGATTATTATTATCTTACCGTCGCGGAAGGCGGAACGGCGGGTCCGGCTACAGGGCATATGGTTATTTCAGCACGTTCCCCATCCCCGCTTGGCCCTGGGAGAATTCACCCTTTAATCCGATCATGAGAACAAAATCAACTTCTGAAAAATGGTGGTCCGTAGGGCATGGGACGCTGTTCGAAGATACTACCGGAGATTGGTGGATGATTTTTCATGGATATGAAAATGGACATTACAATATGGGCCGCCAGACCCTGCTTCTGCCGGTTGAGTGGACAGAGGATGACTGGTACAAAATACCGAGTGAAATAAAAATCGACGAACCTGTCAAAAGGCATTCCGCAACACCTTCAAAAGCAACGTTTTCATTAAGTGACAGTTTTGACGGCGCTCGGTTAAAACCACAGTGGAAATTTTTTGCGGAATATGATACCAATCGATTCCATTTGCATGAGAACAGTTTAGTTATTAATGCGAAAGGGAATTCAGTGGGCGGGAGCTCACCCTTGCTTTGTATGCCGTCCGATCACTCTTATATCGCCCAGGTAGAGCTCTTTATCGAAGGCGATGCTACGGGCGGATTGATACTCTTCTATAATGATAGATCCTACTCGGGAATTCTGGCAGACAAGGAAAATATTTTAGCCAATCTTCGGGGATGGCAGTTCCCCACGGAAAAGAATGTAATTCAACGCCATGTGTTCCTACGGCTTAAAAATATCAACGATACCGTTGATATGTATTATAGTATTGATAGTGAAAATTGGAACAAAATAGAGAATTCTGTAGAAGTCTCTGCTTTGCATCATAATGTTTTGGGAGGATTTATGAGTTTACGAATCGGACTTTGTTCCTTAGGTGATGGAAAAGTTCGGTTCAAGAACTTTGTTTATACACCCAACAAATAAAAGGGCATCGGTTTTGAAAAATATCTGAAAACATCTTGGGGAAGAGTTTTTGCCATAAAACGATTATAAATCCAGTTCGAGCTATGCATTTGCTAAGAAGCATTTCTGATTAATGGGATTTCATTTACCGGCAGTCTTGACTTAGGCATAAAAAAAGGCAGGTTTTGGGACCTGCCTTTGTTAAGGATAGGATTTGAGTTCTGGCTTAGAAGGTGAACTTCAGGCCGGTATAGAAGGTTATACCGCCGTTGTAGGGGTAGGAGTTAGGAGCTTCCATGTAGGCGAGTCTCGGTATTTGGACTGTTTGGTCTAAAAGGTTCTCGCCCTTGAGCATAAATATGGATCGGCCTTTTTCCAGTCCGAACCATTCGGAGATATCGATGTTGAAGTTTGCGGAAACCAGAACCACCGAATCAGGTTCCGAGTTGACCGGCATAGACGATTCTATATTAGGTGGTGTGTCATAATAAGTCACGAAAAGGCCTGCTGTACCCCAGTCCCATTTATAACCGGTTCCACATTTAATCATATATTCCGGCACCACACTGGGATTCAGTTCGGGTGGTGTGTCGTTATCCTGATACATATATGAACCCAATATATGCCAATTGGGAGTAAAGAAGTGTTTAACCTCAAACTCGACGCCGTCAAACTTCTGTTCTCCTCCATTACCATAAGATATATCTGCTTCCGGGGGAGCAGTAGTGGGATCATAGATAATCAATCCATCGATGTTTGTATCGAAATAGGTCAGCGCTGCATAGGTTGTATCATTGTGATAGAACAACTGGGCATCGTAAGTCTCTACCGTCTCTGGTTCGAGATCATCATTACCAACCAGAATAGGTGGATCATAGAGATCCGTTTCCAGTGCGACCGGCGCTCGGAATGCTTCACCGTAGAGTAGTTTTACGCCCCAATTTTTCCAAGGAGTAATAATAATGCCATACCGGCAGATAACATCCTTTACGCCCTGTCCGGATTTGTTCCACTGGGTTCCGGTAATAAACTTGACAAAATCTTCGATTTTATAATCAAACTGGGCATAAGCACTGGCAGGCTCCTGGTCATAGCTACGAATGGATTGATAGTGATCTGTGTCCGGTTCATAATTTTGAAGCTTTTCCATCAGATATCCCAGCACCAGATTCATATTATCCGCAGGTCTGGCATAGAGAGTTACTTCACCCAGTAAATCCGAGGTATTCGTGCCGATTTTAATGGGAGCAGGGCCAGATAAACTGTCTTTCTGAAGATTCCAGGTCAGGTTAAATTCCAGATCCATCTGTTCTTGTAAGGGGATTCGATAGCCCAGATTGGCAAATATACGGGTAACGTTGGATTCATGGAAGGGGTTGGACCAGAGGGACACTACCCCAATAGAGAATACATCTATATCAGCAGCGAATAAATCAAAGGTAAATCCTTTGTAATCCATATGTACCACACCTGAGATGCTTTTATCATAATAATTATCACTGCCCGGAGTTCCCGTTGCATCAGACCAGTTATAAGGCCATCCCCGGTTACCCGTGCCCTGAAAAGTTCCGATCATACCCAGATTACCTTCATGTCCTCCTACCGAGATAGAGGTATTATAGTAATCATAGCATCCGGTCATGGTCTTGACGGCAACTTCACCCTCGTCGGGAACATCCTTGGTTTTCAAGTTAATCACTCCAGTAAAGGCCCTGCTGCCATACAATACCGAGCCCGGACCGCGAATTATTTCCACACTGTTTAACATTTCAACCGGAAACGCCATATAAATCGGATAAGTATATCCCAGGGCACTTTCTCGCATGGGTCGTCCGTTTAATAAAATTAAGGTATGGTTCTCGGCCAATGTTGATAGATTGCCCCGAAAGGCCGCGGCATTATAACTCCATACAAACGAAGGTCGGGTATAGACACTGGGCTGACGATCCATAATCTGTTGCAGGGTTCGGTCGCCATAGATATCGATTTCATCCCTGGGAATGACCATCGCGACGCCCGGGGCATCGAATGTTGACTCGACCTTTTTTGAAACTACCGAAATCTCGACACCCAGCAGATCTTCGAGTTCCATATCGAAGTATTCCTGGGATTCATCGGCCGCTTCCTCTTCACCTAAAACAGAAGTGGGAAGTCCAATTAACCAAAACAGCAATAGAACTGTTAATAGCGACATGGATGAAAACCGACCCTGTATAATTTCTCCATTTATTTTCATAGTACTATCTCCGTCAAATTAGCCTTTAATCCGTTTGGACATGAACATTTATCATTTGAGTGTTTAACTGATAACTAGTAGAAAATCGGTTAAAAGACGGCGATTTCTTTATGAATGGCCAATTTATTATTAGACAGAAAAACAGGATTGCAGGCTAAAAAGTGATATGACTTTGCAGGATGTCAGAGCTATTATATATAGTTTCATAGTAGGAATTAAAGGGGAATCATTAAAAAATCACGATCAAGATGAGAAGATATGCGATATTAATACTGAAAACGCTGTTTTATTGTTTGTTGGGCAAGTCGGCTTTTTTGGGAGTGGATTACAGGCCATGGGGGTGGCACTTAGCCTAATAATGGATTATCAGTACTGATATTCATAATCTATGAAAATAGTAGATTTTTCCTGGTCAAGGTGTGGTTGAGCAGATGTTCTGCAGCCAGCTTTGTGATAATAGTTGCAGGTCGAAGAGGTTCATGGAGTTATCATCCAGCAGATCCATTCCCGAGCAGTCGTAATAGAGGGAACAGTCGCTTTCCAGCCAGTGAGAGGCCAGGATGGAAAAGCAGGCCAGATCCATAAGTTGGCACTGATATACTTCAATTTCAGCAAGCGAGTAACCATTGGAGCCGGCACTGTGGGAGCCGTAGATTCTCAGGTATTGTGCATTGGCGTAAACGGTATAGTCATCAAGCCCGCCGTCGCCGTTTTGTTCATTGATCAGATCGGCCCAGTCGAGGTTGTTATCAGAGGCCTGAATCAGGTATTCACTGGCATAGGCCGTGTCCCAATACAGATGAACGGTGTTGAATTCCGTCTGGGCGCCAAAGTCGATGGTGATATATTGAGGATCGCTACTTTCCGAGGCCCATCGGGTGGAGGAACTGCCGTCAACGGCATTATCTCCTTCAAATCCCGGGATTTCTGAGGAGACATCTATAGTTTTATATAGCGTCAGGTTGGCAGGCTGGATTTCAGGTTGCCGTTCCAATAGATACCACATGGTGCTGTGGGTAGAGTCCAGTGATATACTGATCTGGTTGCAGGCATAAGAGACGGGCACGGTTGAGCTTTCGGTGCCGTCGGGGGCTAAAGCCCTGCAGGTCCATATTCCCGGCGGTAATTTCAAGGTGCCGGTCACGGCTTCAATCTGAACGGGTGCTTCGCCCCAATTGGTGCCCACGGTACGGCGATCAGGTGAGAAAATCATATTAGTGTTTTCGCATCGCCCGCAGGTAGCGACCAGGATTTCCTGGGTCTGGGTAAAGTCCAGGCCGTCCAGGGCCGTTACAATTGTGGAGATGTAGGCTGGATCCAAGGCGGTCATTATGTTACTGGTTCCGCCGGCGTATTGACCAGCCCAGCCTGCAAAAGCGAATGCGCCTTTACCAATGGCACTATAGAAGCCTTGATTGGATAAAGTAGTCCAGGTAAGGGTTACTTCATCGCTATCGGAGGACGGTGAGACGGGCGAGAAGGACATTTTGATTTTCTCGGTCAGCAGGTTCTGCCAGTTAATGGAGTGTTCTGCCGTAACAGCGTTCCATACATTATCTCCGTGGTAATAGCGCAGTTCCACGGCATCGCGCAGGGCATCGCCGGTTGGGGCCAGATTAATTACCTGTTCGGAGCCCAGCGGTCCGATGGTTCCATCGCGTAAGATGGCAGCGGCTGCGCGCATGAAACCGAATTTACCCGGATTGTTGGCTGAGTCAAAGAAGCTGTTAAAGTATTCATCATCCCAGATATGGTAATCATGTGCATAGCTGTAGAGCCATATTCCGTTCCAGTCGTGAGCGGCGGCAAAGGAAGCGAGCATGGGCATGCATTCAGACTGGTAATCGTTGGGAGCGGGATGGTTGTATTCGGTGACGGTAAAGGGTTTGCCTGCCAGTCGTTCTACGGCTATTCTGAATAGGGTTGCCTGATCCGGCAGGTCGGTCATGGCATCCTGTTCGACAAACCAGTTGGACATATCCCAGGGTGTGCCGGGGAACCAGGGATGGCGCCAGTAGGAATGACTGTCGATAAAGTCCATATCGCTTTGAGCGTATAGGCCGAGAGGGCCGAATACAATGGTTCCTGTTACCAGGGCGTCGCAGCCAATGGTCGTTTTTATGTAGTCATACATATTATCGAAATAATCTTTCTCTGTTTCGGCCAGAAAAGAGAGGCGGTCGATTTCGCGAGGTTTGCCGGCATAGTCAACCAGGAAGGCTACATTTTGCAGGGAGAGGTCTTCGCCGGGCAGGAGTCCGGCCTGGCCGCCGGGGCGAAGTTCGACGTTTGCCAGGTAGAGTGTTTCGGATTCACCGCCAAAGGTGAAATTTACTCTTACGTTGGTATCGTCGTCATTTGAAGTAAAGCCCAGTCGGAAAGACTGCCAGGAGGTAGTAAGGTTAATTGTGGTTGCCAGACCGACATTTGTCCAGGGATCATGGGCGCGCATGACGCTAACATGAGAGGAACGGGATGCGGCGGCAGCGGCGTCGAAAAAGAGGGTATAGTATCTATCGTTTTCCACTTCCAGGCCCGGCTGATTGAATTGGAGGTGCCAGCCGGTGCCGTCGTCATTGGTTACTACGAGGCTGAGGCAGTCGATGGAATTATAAGTAGTCACTATTCCGTAACCGGTGCTTTCTTCGTGTTGTTCCAGAATCCAGTTGTAAGGGAATCCGCTGCCATTGACATTCTGGAAGTCGCCGTTCGTGAGCATATTATCTCCGAGCGGTTCAATGCCGTCAGCCCAGGCGGTCTCCAGGGCACTGGTAGTGCCGTAGTGTGCCAGGAGCCAGTCGTTGTAGAGACTCTGAATAATATCGGCGTAGTAGGTGGGCAGGTTTTGTAATGATTCGGGACCGTCCCACATAAAGAAACTGTCTTCGTTGGTGATTTCCACGAGAGCTACGGCCGGGTCGTCCGCGTAGCGAACGCCCCGATAGGCATTGACATGGTTGAGCATGGTCGAGGCAAAACCTTCCTGCTCGGTTATGAGCAGGGGTGTGAAGATGCCCACGATTTTATTGTAACCGGTGCCGGGATCAGGCAGTCCGATATAATCGCTGTGGCTGCGCCCGACGTGCAGGTTCAGATCGACATAGATGCCATACTGGGCCAACTGGTCGATGTAGTAGTCCAGTCGTTCCAGGGCCGGGGCGTAGATGGTTTGGCCATTGGATGGATCCCAGAGACCATTGGGCCACCAACTGGTATCCATGTGATGGAGCCGTACACAGTTTACACCGACGGCTGCGAGGCGTTTGGCCATACGCTCGGCGCCGGCATGATCCGGGAAGTTTCCTGCAAAAGAGGTATTCACGCCCAGGAAGCGTATGGGCTGGCCGTCACGTGTGAATTGCTCACCAGTTGCCACAATGCGAGGGGAATCAGTGGCTATGGGTGTGAGCGTTTCCGCGATCAATGAGGCGGGCTCCGGTTCGCCCGGAATGACAAAAGGGACGAAATCGGCAGATGTAATACGTGAGTAAAGGCAAATAATAGCAACAAAAAGGATCATTTTTCTGGAGGAAAATCTCTCTTTCACGGTAAGCTCCTCTTATTTAATACAGGCAGAGATATTCAAGATGCAAATATTTGTTTTTGTCGTATTTTACACTTTTTAGTATTAATAAGCAAGGTTATAGTAATGATTAAGAACGTTGGATAGGGCCGTAGTACAATAGAATAAAATTAAAAAATGGGGAACGTATAGCTCGGGGGATACCCCCCCTGTGTTTTTGAAGGAACGAAGCCATTTTGGTTTTTTAGATAAGTAATTGATTTAATTAGGATTATCATAGTTTTTGCCCTTTTATAAATTGGGTTCGTTTCATTTTTTTCTGTTTTATCAGGCGTTAAAGCTGTGACTTTCTGTGCGTTTTTGCGAGTATGCGTTTTTTGGG
>JAFGHE010000139.1 GCA_016930295.1 Sedimentisphaerales bacterium | reverse complement strand
TGTCCAGGGCCCCGGTCGGCTCGTCGGCCAGCAGCAGTTTGGGGCGGTTGATCAGGGCCCGCACCACGGCGGCCCGTCCCCGTTCCCCGCCGGAAAGCTGGCCCGGCCGGTGGTCCAGCCGATGCGAAAGTCCCACTCGTTCCAGCAGGGTTCGGGCCCGACTTTTCAGTTCCGCTTTATTTTGGTCACTGGTAATAAGGGTGGGAATCAGAACATTTTCCAGCACCGTACACTGGGGCAACAGATGATGCAGTTGAAAGATATATCCGATTTTCGTATTACGCAGGTACGCGAGTTCTTTTTCGTTCATGGCGGTTATATCCTGGCCGTCAAGGATAACGCTGCCCCGGGTGGGCAGATCCAGGCCGCCGATGAGATTCAGCAGCGTACTCTTGCCCGACCCGCTCGGGCCGGTAATGGCTACCGATTCTCCCCGGGCCACCTGCCAGTTGATATCCCGCAACACAAAATCAATCCCACTCTCCGCGTCACTGTCATATTGTTTATATACATTGATTATTTCTAACATATTACCCTAACGATTCAAATATCTCTGTTATTTTTCTGCTATTTTCATTAATATCAAATTTTTCTCTGATCCGTTCACTTCCTTTTTGTCCCAGTTCGTGTGCCTGCTGCGGATTCAGCAATAACGGCGCCAGCGCCTCGGCCAGCGCCTCGGCCGTATTATCGCGCGCCAGTATCATACCATGACCAATTTCTTCATGCAACTCTACAAACACGCCGACCGGCGGTTCCACCACGGGCACACCACTGGCTAATGCTTCCAGGGCATACGTACCACAGGCCGGTCCGCGTTTTTCCGGCACACTTACCACAGTCAGCGTGCGTAGGAATTCGAACCGGTCCGCCGGGTCAAAACCATGTATCCACTCGATATCGCGGGCCACTCCGGCCCGGCGGGCCCGTTCCCCGATACTATTGATATAGGGATTATCGCCGGCCGTTTTACCCCCGGCCACACGCAGGGTGATATCGTTTAATTTTTTATTTTGCTTGAGTAAAATAAACGCTTCCACCAGTGTATCCAGCCCTTTCTCGTGCGTAATGCGCGAAAGATAACCGATACAGGGTTTTTCCGGCATCGACTCGGCGGGTGTGTAATCGCCGGGCCGGATCCCCGGCATAATCGCACAGATTTTATCTTCCGGGATTCTTAGCCTCTGCTTCATGGTCTGGCGATAATACTGGCTTACCGCGATGAATTTATCACAATCAGGGGCCCGCCGCGCGATGGTCTCCCATGCCTGCGTGCCATACGGTTCATGTAAAATATCCAGAAATTCATCTTCATCCTGGAGCAGACACACTACCGGGACTCCCAGAACCTCTTTCATACGCCGGGCCATGCCTATTAACAACGCGTTGGAAAGACATAACACCTCCGGTTTCTCATGCCGGGTGAGCCACTGAACCAGCCTTTCCAGTTCTTTGACCTGTCGACCCTCTTCACCCTCGAGCATGGAAAGAGTTGTCTCGCCCAGGTCCGCCGCGTCGGTCATACCTGCCTTCCGGGCCGCCATCTTCAAAAAAAACGGCCGATCAAACAGCCAGTCCAGCCAGCGGGGACTATGACGAAAGAACGACGATTTCTGCTGCAGGTATACGTTGATCCCGCCATAAAATATTTCACTCATCTGAGATAGCGTCTGTTCATCCATCTGTACCGGTAGATACAGTGGAACCACCAGGGCATTATGTCCCTGTTTATGCCATGCCTGCACCAGCTTCGCATCGCGCAGACAGTTCTCACAATAAAAATTATTCCCCGACCCCGGCGTTATCTGTATGATCTTCATAACCTTAAACCGTAAACTGATATGTAAGACTTATTATAAACTCCCAAAACAATATACTATCCCGTCATCGGCTCCTATCACCACCATGCCTTGGGCCACGGCCGGAGAGGATGCGATAATTTCGCCGATTTCAAAAGACCATATCTCTTTCCCGCTGGAAACATCCACCATATAGATCCACCCGTCATCAGATCCGAATAGTACCTTGTTGTCACATACCACTGGTGAACTGTCAATTTCCGCCAGGGCGCTGAAGGTCCATTTCACCCGTCCGGTTTGCCGGTCAAAACAATACAGTTTATAATCCCGCGCGCAGGCCAGTACCCACTCCTCGGTCACCGCTGCGGAGGCATAATAGGGGTACCCGTCATTGGTATACTGCCACAGGATGGCGCCGCTATCGATATCGGCACACATAAAGGTATCTTCATAATTGCCGATATAAACGAAATGATCGGCCACCGCGACTGAGGCGGCAATATAAGAGCCGCCGTCAATCAGTCGCTGTTGTTGACCATCCAGGGCAGACACTACATGGATAAGAGCATCACATCCGCCAAAGAGTATTCTGCCGTCATGCACGGCCGGCGTGCCGTTAATATAATTATTACATTTATATTTCCAGACCGGATTTCCGTTTTTACTATCCAGGCAATATAAAAAGTTATCATAACTTCCGGCCAGAATCCACAGGTTGTCATTATTTGCCGGTTTAAACCAGTTTACCGAGCCGATAATTTTGTCCCCGGTTTTATATTTCCATACGAGTCGGCCCGTTTCCTTCTCCAGGGCATAGACATGCTCATCAAGGGAGCCGACCACGACCATGTCCTCAACGATACAGGGCGGTGCTTCGATCGCATCTTCACAGGCGAACCGCCACGCTTCCCGGCCGCTTTTCAAATCGAGCGCATAGAGATGGCCGTCACCCGACCCGATAAAAACTCTGCCCGCACTGATTACCGCTGATGACTTTATCTCATTGCCGGTTTTAAATGTCCAGACCAGTTTCAGCAATTCCGAGAGCTTCCCCGGCGCCACACCGCGTAAATCCGGCCCGCCCCGAAAAATCGGCCAGGAGGATTTGATTTCCGCACCCGTTCCATTCCGGCCGATGCCTGCTTTACTTGTTGATTCATCTGGAGTTAGAGATAATTTATTCTGGATAACGAAATAATACAAAGCTCCAAATAGGAGCAACAACAGAATGATAACCGCCATCTTTTTATAGGATTTTTTAAGCATGGTATAATATTATTCACTCATTTGACGATTAAATCAAGCATAACTCTGAGACTTGACAATACCTTATGATTAGCCTATAATTCCCCCAGTAGTATACACAATTACTCTATAGTTCATACACTATTAAATGGAGTATAAATTCACATGTCAGAAAAGAAAAAAATCATCACTATTCTTTTACTTGGATTAATAATGAACACCGTTGTCCGGGCGGCCGACTGGAATCAGTTCCGCGGGCCCCTGCGGGACGGCAAATCAGCCGAAACCTCTCTGCTGAAAGAATGGCCTCCTGACGGACCCAGGCTCTTATGGACATTTTACGGTCTCGGCGAAGGCCATTCTTCCGCGTCGATCGCCCATGGTGTCATCTATACCACCGGCATGATCGACAAGGAAGGATTTATTTTTGCCCTGGATTTAAAGGGAAAACTCAAGTGGAAGAAATCATACGGCGCTGAGTGGTGGGAGAGTTATCCGGGTACGCGCTCCACGCCTACCGTTGAGGAGGACCGTCTCTATCTTATCAGCGGCAAAGGCGTGTTTTTCTGTTTTGACGCAAAGACCGGGCAGAAAAAATGGCTGGTGGATCTCATGGAAAAATTCAGCGGTGAAAATATCCAGTGGGGTATCGCCGAATCCCCTCTGATTGACGGCGAAAAGATTTATTGTACTCCCGGCGGAAAAGGCACGTCCGTGGCCGCTCTGAATAAAATGACCGGCGAAACCATCTGGGTCAGCAAAGATCTCAGCGATAAATCCGCTTACTGCTGCCCTGTTGTTTTTGATCATGGCGGGAAACATTTATATGTCACCATGCTGGCCAAGTCCATTGTCTGTCTTGATACGGCCGACGGTTCACTGCTCTGGCAGATTCCGCATAAAGTGGACTGGGATATCTCGGCCGTCAGCCCCCTGTATCACGACGGCTGCCTCTATTTTACCAACGGCTACGGCAAGGGCGGGATGTTACTGGAACTCTCTGACGACGGCACTCGCTATACCCGGAAATGGACAGATAAAGTGCTGGATTGTCGCCTGGGGGGGGTTGTGCTCGTGGACGGATATATTTACGGGTCCAATGACAAAAACGCGTGGATCTGTATCGAGTTTTCCACGGGAAAAGTTAAATACAATGTCAAAGACATTGGAAAAGGTTCTGTCATCTATGCCGACGGCATGCTCTACTGTTACAGCGAAGGCGACGGAACTCTTGCGCTGGTAAAAGCCTCACCTGCCGGCTACGATATCATCAGTTCCTTTAAAGTGACTGTTCCCCCGGAAAAAACGGCCGCCGACCAGGCCGATGAAGAGGAAGACCAGGTTGCCCACTGGCCCCATCCCTCCATCGCCAACGGCGTCCTCTATGTGCGCCATGGCAACGCACTTATGGCCTATGACATAAAAAATAATAATTTTTGACATGTCAAGGGGATTTTGGTGTTATATTCTGTTTGGAAAATCATTTAAAAAATTCCCTGCAATAATTTAACGCTGTTACGGAAAAGATTATAGGGTACAGCTGCTCGAAATACCAGAGTTTGGCAAAGTAAAATCCAATAGGTGTAGGTTCATAGATTTGCCCCTGGTTGGTTTGTTTGATTAACCAGTTTAATCCTTTTTCCAGAGTGGCAATTCTTGAATCATCAGATATTTGAAGGGAGGATGTTCTATATTGAGCCAGGGCGGTCAGGGCCAGGGCAGTTTCCTCCAGGGATGATGGGCTTTGGTCGCATTGGGCGCCGCCCCAGGCGCCGTCGGAGTTTTGGGACGAAATCAGATATTGGAGGCCTTTGTTTATAATGGTTTTGATATCCATATCTGGGTTATTTATCAGGCTATATAATCCATGCAGAACTTTCGCTGTGCCGTAGGTGCGGTTTTCTTCGTTGGGTGTATGCTGGTTGCCAAACCATAGCGGCATCCATGAACCATCGTTAGTCTGGGCGGCTTTAAGATATTTAACAGCTTTTAGTAAAGAGTTATCGATTTGTTTTTGATAAGGGGGTTCAAAGTTGTTTCGCCAGGTAGCCAGAGCGCTGATCGCATGGGCGGTCAGGTCCGGGCCGCTCTGGTCGAAGGGCAGTCGCTGCCAGCCTTTGCAGAACGTGGGTATCCCGCCGTCCGGGTTTTGCAGGTTTATCAGCCATTGGATACCCAGGCGAACAGCCTTTGTAACGCGGTCGTTTTGTATTCCTAAATGTTTCAGTGCCAGCAGCGCTCCGGCCGTATCGTCGGCGTCCGGGACACTCCCGGGCAGATTCGTCCAGCCCCAGCCGCCCGGCTCGACATAGGTATAAGGGTGTCTCTGGCTGAATTGCTGGTCCAGCAGCCAGTCTGTCAGTTTTTCTCTGAACGGTTCCGGCAGAATTTCGTGGAAGTTCTCACACTCACCCAGGGCATTGATCGCCAGGGTGGTCACCCAGGTGGCCAGATTCGTATCAATGGGCCAACTGCCATCTTCACGCATGGAAGCGGCTAAAAATTCGACAGCTTTCCTGGTTACAGCATGGTCCTTTTCCCCGGCCGCCACCAGGTTCATCACCACAAAGCTGGTCAGTGGCGTGGCTTCCAGAAATCCGCCGTTGGCCGGCTGAATCGCGGTCAGGAGTGATTTGGTTTTATTAACCGCGCAGGCTCGTATTATCCGGGTAACAGGATTTCTGGGTGGAAGGTTACGGAACCGGCTCTGGCCGATGGCAATCAACGCCGGCAGGGCATAGCTCACCACCTGCAGGCGCAGCGCCTTAAACCAGCTACGCGGCAGCAGGGCCAGTTCAAACGGTAACGGCTCCACATGGTGCCAGGCCCGGCGCCCGACGCCTAACCGTCCGCTCAGGGCACACATGGACAATATCGGTGCGGAAAAGGTTTTATCATTGCCATAGCGCCTACTGATGGCCGTTGCTAACCTGTCACTATCCAGTCCGCCGGCCGCTTTGGACAGATAGGATTCACACTTTTCGATAACATCTTTATATTGATCCTGCGCTTCCGGTACCAGGCCGAAGGCCGACCAGCACAGGGTTGTAGTGCTGATGTTGCTGAAACTGTTGAGAGTATCACCCCAGCCCCCGTCCGAATTCTGATGATTCGCCAGCCATTGGGTTCCATCCTGTATCAGCGATGTGTGCTGTTGCTTGTCAAAAACCGCCAGTGCCCCCACTGCCGTAGCCGTGGCCAAAGCACTGCTGGACAACTCACCCATCCAGTGACCACCCGGGTCCTGATACGAAAGCAACTTATCGACAGTCGCAGAGAGTGTTTGCTTTAAAATGTCTTTATCAATTTTCATAGGCATTGATACTATTCAACCATACACATAGAAAGTAATTCCCCGGATATTTAAATTTTAATATAGGTGGCTGTGATACATTTATTTCACCAATTTATGATTATATCTGTTTAGAAAAGATTATTGGCTATTGCAAAATTATACCAGATGTCCCAGCGCCAGCAGTCCATAGTAGGTGTATTCACAGTCGCAGATCTGATCCATCCAGTGGCCGCGAAATCCGCCCTCCGTGCTCCAGAGGCTCTCTACATAATGCCGGCAGGGCTCCCGAATCGGGTCCAGGTCGGCCCCGCATAAGGCCAGGGCATGCAGGGTGATCGCCGTGGAGAGCAGGTCTGCAATGCTCATTCCTTCATTCGCCGTAAAGCCGCCCATTTCCAGGAACCGCGACAAAAGCCATTGCTGAGTATCTTGGCCAATGGGTCGGTCTAATTGTTTCAGCATGGTTATCGCGGCCGCCGTGGGAGGTGTAGCCCCGACCGGATGCAGTCTGTCATTGGCATAGGCGCCGTCCCGGGTCTTGAGCGATTCGATACATTGAACCAGTCCGTCTGTTTCGGGTAAATCAATATTCAGATCCTGAAAGGCCGCCAGTGCCAGAAAACAGCCATACGCCGTTCCCTGGCGTTTGTCTGATTCGGAATTAAAACCGCCGTCCTCGCTGCGGAATTCCAGCAGTTTATCGCCAATCTGTCCGGCAGACTCATTGGTCAACTCATTATCATCAAGATTGCGCCGGCAGCGCGCCAGACAGACAAGATCAAAAAAATTTAACGATTCTATATCATCATGGCGGTCTAAATATTTTCCGTAATTATCCCGGGGCAGTTGACCTTCCAGCGCGCCAATCGCTTCATAGCCAAACACACTGTAATAGAGGTCACTTTCACCGTTGCGGTTTTTGAAACCTCCATCGTCATTGATCTGGCTGTATAGATACTCTAACACCCGCTCCCGCTTGTCACCCAGCAGCGGGGGGGCCTTGCTGAGGGCCTGTATTAATTCCAGTCTTATACTCATAACAACAAACTAACGATTCGATATCATTAAAGATCTTACCCATCACCCGACGGAGCAGACCTTTCAGTTGGCTGTTTTTCAGTTCACTCAATGATTGTATTGCCTGAGACTTGTAAATTTCCAGCATTTCCTCTGCTTTTTCCAGGGCCCCGCTGGTTCGGATGATGGCCGCGATTCGTTCGGGGTCATAATGGTCCGGATCATCAAGTAGTTTCCAGTAGGCCTCGAGCAGTTTTTTTTCGTCCTCGCCGGCCATTTCATATGCCAGGGCCGGCAGCAGCGTGGGGCGCATGGAATGGATATCATTACCGGCGGTAGTGTCGGAAAAATCCTGCAGGTCGTCGTGTATCTGATAGGCCACACCCAGGCAGTGGCTGTAGTTTCTCAGCGTTTGACAGATACCATTATCGGCGCCTGCAAAAATTGCGCCAAAATGCAGCGCCACATCAAAGGCCGGCGCGGTCTTCTGCCGGAATATCTGCAAAATCTGGCCGGTGGAGAGAATCCGCGGGTCACGGCGCCAGCACAATTCCGCGCCCTGGCCCAGGCACAGGTCACGATGCCCCTGAGCGGCCACCTGTAACATGCGTGCCTTCTGCTCGGTCGTGGCGGGACTTTCGCTGATCAGCCGATAACCCTCACCGAGCAGAAAATCACCCACATTCAGGGCGATTTCCAGGCCGTGTTCCTGATGCAGGGCTTTTACCCCGTAGCGGTAATAATCGTGATCTTCAATATCGTCATGGATCAGCGACGCCTTATGAAAGCATTCCACGGCCAGTGCCATATGAACCGGACTGTGGCTTTTGTCCGATCGGCCGGCAAGCGACCGGTAAACACCCGCGGCCAGAAACGGCCGCCAGCGCTTGCCGTATTTGGCCAGCCAGTCATAGCCGATCACCTCTGTCTGACTTTTCAGAGGTCCGGAAATTTTCTCCAGGGTCTCCTTTTGAAACCACGAGTCAACCTCCAGCTTGAGTTTATCCAGGTTCAGGGTCAGGGTCGATCCCTTCTGCGTTATATGAATGGCGTCCCACACCCAGTCGAGGTCCACACTGGTATTCGTGCACCCGTCCCGCAGCAGGGGTATTGCCATGCCCGGCACGGCAGCCGCGTCAATATACGGAAATACCTGCTCCAATACCGCCAGACAACTGACCCCGATCACTGCTTCAATTTGTCCGGATTCGATCATGGCCATAACCACCGGCGACCCTTCAGCCACTAATACCGAGTACCCCAGAGACTCCGCTTCCGTTTGCAGGTTATGGATCGGACACTTCCCGCAATGCCGGCAGACCAGACCGTATGTATCAATCTGTCCCTGGCATTCTTTTGGGTTTCGCAGGCATTTAGGTAACAGCAGCAGCCGCTTGTCAAACGGAATTAACGCCACCATCTCACGCCACACTTCATTATTAAATAAAACCGCAATATAATTTCGGAATTTATCCTGGGTATCCGCAATCTTTACGATTTTTTCAGAATGAATTTTAATCTCATCTATACTCAACGGCGGAACAAACTGTTTTTGTGCCACATATTCCCGGATAATCCGCAGCAGCGCATTACGCCGGGCCTTCGTCGCCGGAATGTTATCCTGCACTCCGGCGCCACGGCTAAGCCATTGAGAATCAGAGACTAATAATTCTATATCCTGCATACCTGTCATACAATCTTATCAAATTTGGCATACTTAAGCTAACCTAAATATATTATATACCTGAAGACCTCTTTTTACAAAGTATAGCCAAATAAGAGCTTATGTCAATGTTTCTCTAAAGCGTTTCCCTGCCCAAAATTACAGATTATTTCATTTCCCCCGCTTTTTCAGCCATGTCACTCCCCCCACTCCCCAAACTCCCTCAATTGGGTGGCATGCTTACGCGAAGCTTAAGCATGTTTGATCCGCAGGTTACACAGATAAACGCAGATTTTTAATCAGAAGAGAATAAGTCGTACTCATTTTTAGTCGACAATAGCTGGTGATGGGATTTGTTGGCGGAGTTTTTGGAAGGCGCTGCGCCAAGCGTGGATTTCAGTTTTGCCGAGGGCTCGGATAAGCGTTCGTTTGGCCAGGGGCACGCCGGCGGCGCGTTGGTTGTCCCAGAACATGCGGGGGACCAGTTTGAAGTTTTGTTCGTAACACATGGAATAGAGGTCCAGGTGAGCCAGGGTCATGGTTTCCAGAGTAAATCGCTGGTGATTGGTTATTTCGTCCTCTCTAACCGGTTCGTAAAAGATGGGGAAAATGACCGCTCGTTTGGTTATCAGTTTTCTGACCAGGTTGATGGTTTTTTGCACGTCCGCCGGTGTCTCGCCCGGCAGACCCAGGATCACGCTGAAGACCGGAAAAAATCCGGTCCGGATCATTTTGTCTGTCACCTCCAGTACGATATCCTCCCAGTCATCCGGGCTAAAGGGAGCGATTTTGCCGGGGCTGGAGGCCTGGACCAGATGGCCGTTGGCACTTTCGATGCCCATATTCACCCATAAATAATCACATCTGGCCTGCCAGGTGAGCAGCTTTCTGATTTCGAAAAGCTCATCGTCGGTAAGTTGGGCGATGGAGGCAATATTGCCGTGGTCAATCTGCATGAAGCGCAGGCCTTTCACACGGCGCATGGCTGTCAGCAGTTTGTATAATTTATCGAAGTCGGGTTTAACGCCGGTACCGCCATAGCGGAAGAAGTCTTCACTGCCGCTGACCACGGAAGTGATGCCTGCGCCGACATTGACTTCCAGGTCCGAGACAATGGTATCCACGGGTAGATGCCCCATCTTTTTGGAGGCCATGGTACAAAACCGGCATCCTTTGCCGCATCCGCGTGAGAGTTCGATGATCCCCAGCAGCGAAGGATGTTTAATGGGATGAATACCATCCACCCCGATGTTCTGAGCCTGAACATGCCAGGGCGTCTCGCGCCCGGCGAGGATATCTTTTACGAGTTCCGGCCCCTGGTCTTCAAAATAGCCCTCATAGATAGCATCAAATCCCTGCCCTCTGGCCTGCTTGGGGTTATAGACCCACTGCCAGGCGCCGGCTCCGCCGCCGAGCACTTTGAAGCCATACTTCTGTTTGGCCGGGCGGATAACCTCCATCATTGTATTCATCCAGTAACGGGTATAAAGCTCGCCTTTCCAGAATTTGTCTGTAGTGGTATTACTCATCCCCTGGCCCAGCGGGTCGCTGGAACTGACGATAACCAGCTTCACCCAGTCACCCAGCATCCTCGGCAGGGACTCCGGCGTGGTACAGATGATATCAGAGGCTGTCAAGCCGCCCTCGGCCAGCAAAGCCGATTCTATCCGCCGCAATCCCAGCGGAGCCGTAAAGGCCCGGCCCTGGCTGTCTGTGCGTTCAGCCGGTGACATCAGATGCCGCATCACGAATTCCGGCACATGCGTGGTCTGCATCGTGGCAAAAATCCCTTCAAAGAGCATCTTATAACGGGCGCTCAGGGTCCTGTCAGCCACCATAACCACTGATGGCCGCCGGCAAGGGCCGGTACCAGATTGTGTTAACGTTGTGTTATTCATGGAGTATAAATAAGTGAAGCGGGCATAGGTTAGACGTAAAAAAAGACATCAGCCTTCCTTTATGTCTTCATCGCCATGGCTATCCGTTCCTTCCGAATTATCGCAGTCACAGCTACAATCACACGCGGATTCCACATCATCATAACAGTCGCAGTCACAATCGCATTCCGGTTCGGCCGCGCTGTTACAGTTACAGTCACAGGCGCAATCGCTGGATACTGTCTGGGCATCAGATGCAGACGAAACCTCATCCGGGACCTGTTCATTATTTTGCCGACAGGAACATTTCGTGCGTTCCTGCATGGCCTTCTGTATGTCTTTGCTGTTTGCTATCGGCATCTCTGTCAGCCGGCTTCGCTCGCGCAGCATGGAGTAGATATCAACTTTGGAAATGCCGGATAAATCGATTTGTCCGGCATCCTCTTCATCTGGTCCGCCGTTGATTGGCCCGTTTGGGTATTTCGGGAATATAATTGCCCCGTAAGGACACACGCGCGCACATGCCGGGCAGTTGGTTTTGCAGTTGGCCGGATTGACCACCTCGATTTTGCCTTCCTCCGATACCCCAAACACATTAAACAGGCAGAAGTTGTGGCACTGGCCGCAGTGTTTGCACAGTTCATAATCAATAACCGGAAACCAGGGTATCCAGTCGCCGTCTTTTTTAATGTCTATTTCATGGTTCCCGGCCCTGGCCGAAGTTTTAAACGCCTGGCAAATCTTCTTTAGCTCAGATTCCACCTGAGCCGGCTCGTTTCGCATATTGATAAACTGAATCTCACGGCCATCCAGAGAAATGCCCCCGGCGGCCAGCAGACATTCCACTGCGCGCCGATGACAGGCAATAACGACCAACGCTTTATCCCGGGCCAGAGCTTTAAGACCCGCATCGCTGCGGACCGCAAGTTTGCACAGGTCTGAAACCGCATGGACCCCATCGGGCGCCAGGTTAGATAGTACCCCGCGAACCGTCTCCTTGACCTCCTCCTGTATGACCGGACTATAAGAACAGTTGCAGTAAAGAATAACAGGTTCCTGATTTGCCATATTCACACCTGAAAAATGTTATAAAATTGTTATAACTATAATCAAAGACATGAATTATAGAAGATTAGCCCAAGAAAGTCAAATGGGTTATATTGGCGCAGTCTATTTCCTTCTGGCAATAAAATGGCAGGACCAGATAAATTCCCTGAGAGAAAAGTATTTTTCTGACTTTATTTGAATGAATAAACAGGCTTTATATCTTTGCCACGGAATTCAGGGTGCCAAATGAATTGACAGCGCTACTCTGGTTATCAGGATCCAGGAGCCAGTCGTCATCGACCTGGAATTTATACTGATATTCACCGGATGACATGGTCAATGTCAGTGAATAGCTGCCGTCCTTTTGCTTGCGCATGCGGACCGGTTCCCATTCGGTAAAGTCGCCGGCAATAAATACTTTTTTTGCGCCATTACTGGGGCTGATCGAGAATTTGACGGTATCTTTTTTCCGACCTTTGGCAAACATATCAACACCTCATTATAAATCTTTACAATAATTTTAACATTAATCACTAGAAGTATATAGTTTACTCTCTCAATCTACTCCTCTTAATAATTTTATATATACTCTCTAAACAATCAAGAAGTCAATACGATATTTTATTTATTTTTCTGATGACATTACAAGCATAAAATTCCTGTAAAGTGGAATTTACCATCCCTGTTCGGCGGCCCAAGGGCCGACAGGCCCTTTTTTCTGAGCAGCTTTGGCACGGGATTTGAGAATCGCTGAGGCGATAGCCAGGTCGATGCCGGTGGTAATTTTTATGTTTCCGGAGTCACTTTCCACGATTTTAACGGGTATGCCCAGAGCTTCGACCAGTTGGGCATCGTCGGTAATATTTTCATTGACGTTTTCACGCTGTTGATAAGCCTTACGGATGATTTCAGGCTTGAATACCTGGGGTGTTTGGGCTTCCCAGAATTGTGTACGATCCACGGTTTTAGTGATAAGTTTATCCGAACCTGCCTGTTTAAGAGTTCCCACCAGAGGGCGGGCCAGAATGGCAGCGCCGGTCTCAGCGGCCGCTTTAAACACGGCGTCTATCTGTTCAGAGCTTACACACGGGCGCACAGCGTCGTGCAGGGCGATTAGGTCGGTATCCTCATCGTTGACCTCAGCCAGGAGCTTATTAACGGTGTCATGGCGCTGGACGCCGCCGATGATATGTTTCACTCCGAAAAAGCCCAGGTTCGCCTGCCATTTGACCTGAAAGAGTTCTTCGTCCTCCTGTGGTATGGCAATAATCACTTCTTTGACATCGTCCCGGTCGGCAAATATCTCGATACTTCGCAGAAACACAGCCCGGCCGTCAAGATCGGTAAACTGCTTCTTCTTTTTACCCTTATAACGGGAACTGCTCCCCGCCGCCGGAATTAATACAGACACTTTCAATGGTTAACCTTTCACTTAAACACACAATACAATTACACACTTCAGTTTTCCATAGTGTAACGGCAGTCTGGGGTATGTCAAGATAGTATCATCTTTAGCCATAGATTATTAATTGCCGTTTGTCTCGCTGATAACGCGCTGAGAGTTCAACCTTTAGGTTGTTATTAAATAGAGTTTTAAGAACACGATAAATCGTGAACTCTCAGCGCTCTATTCGCGATTACTATCATTATATGAACAACAAATGGGTGGCAGCCTCAAGCGCAGCTTGGGGATGGGGAAATTCTCTTCTCCAACACATTATCAAATAATAAATGGTTCTCATTCCTATGAAAAAAGGCTGGCACCCAGAAGCTCTGGGTGGCATGCTCTCGCGCAAGCGTGAGCATGTATATTACTCAGGGATGACAGGGCGCCAGGTGCCTCTGACAGGCATAAGATAGGTGTCACGGAAACAAGGTGGCGGATAGTATCGGGGGATATCAGGATTGAATTCACAGATCGTATCGTCTTCCAGTTCGATAAAATTGCCGGCAATGACCGAGCCCTGGATAATACAGTCTTTCTTTATCTTTATCTCGTTTTCACAATAGATCAACCCTGTGATTTTACTTTCATATATATCAAAAGCCGTGCCTGAACCTGGTTCATCGGGCAGACTCAGGTCTTGATTATTTGCAGTTTCTTCGACGGGCCCTTCTATTTTTATTTCTATATAGCTGTCACTACCCAGTACAATCAGAACCGGATAATCGGGTCGTGCCGGCTGCCAGTTGACGGCCACTTCTATCTTAACATTCAGTTGAGTCTGAGTAGTTACTACCAGGGTGCCTATAATCCGGCAGTTCTTTATGATTAAATTATTTTCAGTCCCGGTATTCATGTAATAGAGTCCGTCCGGGTTGGGATCACCCAGGGGATTGAACGTGGGGGTAATCAACATGTATTCTATCAATTCCTGGTAAGGAACCTCAGTAGCATGATCGATATAATATTGCCTGATCTTAAGGTTAGTAGGGAATGTTTTGGCCTCGGCGTTATTGACAATAACTCCGCTGATGTTTCTCGTCTCATCGACTTCATCCCCGGCCTCGGCATTTCCAAAGATCCAGGTATCGGATCCGCTTTTATCAATTTCACCGCCGGCATAAACATCGCCGTTGATCTGGACATGGTTTTTGATAACTACATCTCCTTCACAGGCAATCGTGTAATCTAATATTTCCAGCGGGCAGGGTATAGTTTCCACAGTTACGGTACGATCAATGCCGTCCAGACTGGCGGTAAAAGTTAATTGGACTGGGTCAGAATTATAGTTAACCAGAACACCGTCCACCGGGTCGATGCCGGTCACGGTATAGGTGGCGTTATCCACTGGGATATCATTAAGCCAGGTACCGCTGTTGAGTAGTTGGCGCCATAAGGGCTCTACCGTGGTATAATGGATGGCGTGGCGGATTCCCAGTTCGGCGTAGATTTCAGCGCGGTCCGCCTGAGTATCGGTGAGTGCCGACCGGCGTGCCTGGCGGATTGTCACGCTCAGGGCCAGGGCCAAGGCGGTTAGTACCAGCGCTGCTGCCAGGGTCAGAACATAAACATTACCTTTTCTGATGATGAACATAAATCATTGAAACCTTATAATTGTTTTCATCTTAGGGTATCGGCAGTGATATATTGGCTATCACGTATTTCTGCCGGATAAGGATAACACCTGTATTCTGGTCTTTAATCGTGATGGTTATCTCTTTGAAACCCTCATCTGTCTCGACCGGCTGTTCGAAATCGTCGGCCGAGACATAAACCACGGCCACCTCCCGGCTGAGGTTCAAGTGTTGCGTGTAGGGATTGCCCTGTCGGGTCATGGGGGGATGAGCAATCCAGCCGTTGAAGTCATCGATATCATCGAATAAAAGGCGCGTGGGCCCGATTTCGTCGGCTTCCGGTCCGATAGGATTGCCGGGTACCGACAGATCTTTATAAGGCAGGTTTTTTATCTCCTCGATCATTTCCAGGGCCAGCATCTGGGCAGAGTTTCGGTCCAGGCTGACCTGGCGGGACCGGCCCAGGTTGGCAAACAGTCGCAGGGCCGCCACGAACAGAATGGAGATAATCACCGTAGCCATGAGCACTTCCACGTAAGAGAAGCCTCTGCTTTTTCTTATCCGTCTAGTCCTGATAGCGCTGTATCCGGACTGATTATTCAATCTGTTCAATCAAACCTCCTTCGGCGATATTGATGGTCGCGGTTTTATTGCCTCTCTTGATAATGATCTGGCCCGGCGTGGTTGCACGCCCGTATAAATCAAATATCACCGCGTTGTCCGTAATCGCCGGGCAGGAGAGAGAGGTGATTTCGTAAGGCGGTTCACCCATCTCGACGTATATTTGCTCGGGCCCGTCCAGACCGGTCACGCCTTCGGCCGTGTACTCCAGGCGCCCGGGGTTAATCTGCAGCAGGTAGGTTTTCTGGTCGCGCCGGGCCTGGTCACCAACCAGCCGGAGGTCCGCACACAGACGGGCCGCCGCGTTTTGGACCTTGGCATAATCAATATTACTGTTAAAGTTGAGGGTGGCCACAAAAGCGAAGATCATGATGATACCCAGAACCAGCAGCAACTCGGCTATGGAAAACGCCCGCTTTTGAATAGTTGTTTTATAGCAGTCCTGCAAGAGTGTTCTCCTGTTTACAGCCAGGTGGGAACATTTTGGAGTTCGATATTCCGGCTGATAAGGGTATCGTAATCGGACTCGCTGCGCATAGTAATCACCAGGTTATACAGGGACCATTGCCCGCTTACGGGACTAATTTCATATTTATCCACGAAAATCATGAACTCGGATATGCCGGAAAAAACAATTACGGGATTGGCATAATCGATGTATCGGTACACATTCAGGTCGCCGGCATCCCAGTAAAAAGTGATGGTGTGGACAGGCTCCATCTCATTTTGCCTGGGGAGGGTAAAGGTGATCCGGTTGGCAAAAAGTTCGCGTATCTCGGTCGCCCAGCGGAGTTCGTCAGAGAGGATTCGAAACAGGGTGTTGGTTTGCTCGAGTCGGGTCAGGGCGGCTTTGGTTTCCGTGGTGCGTTCATGGGATTTATGCAGCGATAATCCGATGGTTATGGCGAGCAGCGATACCAGCAGCAGGGCGACCATGATTTCCGCCAGGGAGAAGCCTCGTTTTTGCTTAATGAATCCAACCATGCTAAATCTTTTCATCCTATAAAAAAACAGGTCTCGGATGTCCGGCCGAGACCTTATACTTAAGGAGTAGATTGTGGGTGTTTGGTTTTTAATAATTATCGTAGGTAGCGCCGTCCGCGCCGGTCTCGTCGGCATTGGCGATTATTTCGCCGGTCGCCGTAGAGTAGATCCAGCCGGTCCCGTCGCCCGCTGCGCTTTCTAACGGATCGGCAGAAGCATTGACCGTAACGGTGTTGGTACCGCTGTTGGCGCCTACGGGCAGGCTCGGAAAGCTGCCGCGGATATAAGGACCATACGGAAAAGCGACATCTTTCGAAGCCGAGCAGTTTCCGTCAGCGTCCGAATACATGGTAAGCTGATTGAAAAAGGCCGTCTGGCTGCCGGCGGCATTACCCAGTCCGTCGGCTTTGGCGCCCGGGAAACTCATTTTATGTTCGCCATAATACCAGTCGATGGCATTTCGGACGGTAGCCAGATTGGCACGCAGAGCGGCTTCGCCGGCGTTTTTACTGCCGGAACTGATGCGGGGGATGGCAATGGCGGCAATGATACCCAGGATGATGATCACAATGACCAGTTCCACCATACTGAAGCCTTTGCGTTTGTTTCGGGTAGTCATAACTTCTCACTCCTACGCTATAAGCAATATATTAGTGTTTGCTATTAACAAGTACCCATAACGTAACTATAATGAGTACCGTTTATAACATCGGACGGCAAACAGGGCGACTTTACGGATAAAATAAGTAATTTCCTGAAGATATAAAATTTTCAAAACGGGCTTTATATAGTCTGAGGGGACAATAGAAATTACTCAGCGCATGGGGAGTTATCGGATTATCCGGGGCAGCGCCGGCCGGATTCGAGTAGGGTTAATACCGAGAGAACGCATCAGGTCCGGAAGGTTTTTGGTTTATTTCCAGGATAATTTTTTCCTGTCCGGCCGCCAGAGCCACAGATTCCGGTTGAATATCTACCAGACGGAAAGGTCCGATAGACTGGTTCAGAAAAAGCACCTGGTCATTGATCATGGCCCAGCGGTTGGAATCGGTAATCATGATGCCCGTGAGTTTGAGATTATCGGTCAAAATGGTCCGGGATGGAGTGGAATCCGGATTCGGGTTCTGATCGAGATGTAATTTACTCAAAAATAATTCTGTCGCTACAAACAGATTGCGTTCGTTATCGGCCGCTGTACCTGTATTGAGGGGCGGCATGATCTGCTTGAGACTATTACACAGGCCGGCTGAAGTTCCGGGGCCGGAATGATCCGGGATAGGTGGACAGGGGACGGCCGGGCAATTACATAGGCTGTCATTTTCACTATTGCAGATAGCGCATCCGCCAGACGCCGCCGGCAGAACCGTCAGGGGCCGTGGAGGTGCCGGATGGG
>JAFGHE010000138.1 GCA_016930295.1 Sedimentisphaerales bacterium | reverse complement strand
GGAAACTTGTATGTCATTTTATAAATTTAAAGTATATGCCAAATTTGGCGGCATCATTTTTCTGGTTTTATTGGTGATTATATTTATGGCCAGTAATCGGGAGCAGGTGACCGTTAAATTTATGGGATGGGAGATATGGAAAGCGCCGTTGTTCGCATTTATATTTGCCGTGGCAAGTATGGGGGCGGTGATTTTTTTAGTAAGTAAAAAAGTAATTAAGATATGGCGTGATATGAAACAATTACGGCGTGAAGAAAAAGCTCAAAAGGAATTAGTGGATGAAGTAAAGAAACAGGTTGAACAGAAAGAACAATCTGGTTGATTGGTGTTTACGTCAAAAGTCAATACGGGCTTCATAAAACGGGATTTATGGGCCCTGGACAAAAATTTAATCCCCGGTAACGGCGGGATTTGATGCTGACGTCTTGATTAAAGGAGTATGACCCATGCAGCGAATTAAAATGACAGTGGTGGCAGGGATGATATTGGGAGTTGGACTTTTAGGCGGCTGTCAGCCGTGGAAAGAGAAATATCTGGCGTGTAACGCCGACCTGGAGAATCTCCAGGCACTCTTTGACAGTGCTCATTCAACGACCCAGCAGTGTGATGCGGAAAAGTCACAACTGCGCCAGCAGATACAGGCCCTTCAGCGGGATTTGAATGCGGCGCTCAATCGGACCCAGCCGCGGGACAAGGATCCGCTGGAGAATATGGGCGGCGTATATGATCCGGCCCGGGGTACCATTACCGTGACCCTGACCAGTGATGTTCTGTTTGATTCGGGTAAAATAACCCTCAAGTCAAAATCCAAGGAAACACTAAGCCAGATTGCCTCAATCATAAAAAAAGAGCATCCCGACAAGGATGTATGGGTTGTGGGCCATACCGATACCGATCCCATCAAAAAGAGCAAATGGGCGGATAACTGGCAACTGTCCACGGAGAGGTCTCTGGCGGTGACCCGTTATCTGATTGAGCAGGGGCTTTCGGCCAAGCAACTGGTAGCCGCCGGGCGCGGCGAGTTTCATCCCAAAGGCTCCAGTAAGGCTGACAACCGCCGGGTCGAAATTGTAGTATATACCCGGTAGGAAACTCTCAGTTGTGTGTTGTGAGTATTGGAGAAGACAGGCTGCGCATGTCCCGGAAAACCGGATTGGCTTATGGCTTGCGCGGATAACAGGCTGCGGATAGAAAAGAGAAACCATTCTGATGATAGGAATTATTGATTACGGCATGGGCAACCTGCACAGTGTGCACAAGGGCTTTGAGAAAGTCGGAGCACAGGTAGAAATCATAACCCGGCCGGACCAGATTGCGGACTCGGAAAAAATCGTTCTGCCGGGCGTAGGCGCCTTTCGCGATGCCATTGATACCCTGCATCAAAAAGACCTGGTCGAACCGATTCTGCAATTCATCCGGGAGGGCAAATGGTTTCTGGGGATATGTCTGGGTCTGCAATTGCTGTTTGATAAAAGTTATGAGGATGGCGAGTATGAGGGATTGGGCGTGATACCCGGCGAGGTGGTCCGGTTTGACTTTACCGGGCGTCCGGACGAAGGCGAACTGAAAATCCCCCACATGGGCTGGAACGCTCTGGCTATTAAGCACCGGGCCCCGATCTATCAGAACATCGAGGACGGCACATACGTTTATTTTGTCCACTCCTATTACGTGGCCCCGGTCGACGAGTCCGTCATTGCCACCACCACTGAGCACGGTGTCCCGTTCGTATCCAGCATCTGGCGCGACAACGTTATGGCCACCCAGTTCCACCCGGAAAAATCCCAGCAGCTCGGACTACAGATGCTGAAAAACTTTGCCGCGCTTTGAAGATTTTTTGACACGGATTAAGGCTGGTTATTTATAAAAGGGTGACATGGCTGCGCGAAGTATTTTCACTCCTGTGAAGATAGGGATTTGGTATGCTGTTATGGTGCTATGTTTTTGAGGCAGAGAATCAATGGAAGGTGTTTACTGTTATGCCATGTGGGTTTATGATGGCGCTGATAGCTCCACTTTTTTGGGTGTGGAGGATTTTTTGGTCGGGGAGAAGTTGGTTTAATTTTTCCAATGAGTTTTTACTCATCAAGCCGGAGCTGTTGAGGCAGATTTGGGGGTCAACGGCTTGGATGAATTCGGGCACTATGGAGTAGGGTGAGCCGTGATGGGGCAGCAGCAGGATGTCGGACTTGAGTTTATCCGATTGGTGTTCCAGGAGTAGTTGCTGAGGGATTTTGCCGATATCACCGCAGAGCAGGATGGAGCCGTGGGGATCGGATATGCGCAGGACGGTGCTGGAGTCGTTGGGGTTGAGTTGGCAGGCAGGCTCTGCCGGGAGCGGCCAGAGGATTTCCAGTTTGTAGTCAGGGGGTGAATCGGTATTTTGTAAGACACAGCCGGCACCTATGATTTCTACCGGCTGGCTTGTCTGGTCCAGGGTATCCAGCAGCAGGCGGGCGGCTTTATCCGCGGCGGGAGTGAAATATTCATTGATATAGATGGCGCCCACATTAATACTTCGGCATACATCAATAACACCGTTGTAATGGTCGATGTTGGGGTGAGAGATAAAAAGAGCATCCATTTTCTGGATGGCGCGGCTGCGTAAAAAAGGCATAACCGTATCAGGTGTCAGGTTAAAATTGGAGCGGCTGCCCAGATCATAACCGGCTATTTTTCCGTCCGGCAGTTCGACGATGGCTGTCGTGCCGTCGCCGACAGCCAGTAGGGTCAGAGTGATAGTCTGGGGCGGACGGGACGGCCGGGCAAAAGGCGCCATCCATATAAAAACTATGCCCCAGATAATCAGCAGATATATGAAAATCCGGGGTAGATCCCGCCGGCGATATAAATACGTGCCGGATGCAATAAGTAAGGCATAAAAAATTACAATGAGCCAGATTGGCGGGCTCGCCAGGTTTATACTGTTCAAGGGCAGGCGCTCCAGCGTCTGATTGATCCAGAGGGTCACGTCGCTCAGCCATAATAAAGGCACGTTAAAGAAGGCAGAAAATACCGGTAATATTCCTGCCATGAGCAGCTTGATAAAGCCGGCCAGCATTACCAGGGTAATCAGCGGAAACAGCAGCACCGAGCCCAGTGCGCCCCAGGGAGCGACACGGTTAAAATGCCAGGTGGCCAACGGCAGTCCCACGATCCAGGCCACCAGTGAGATGACTGCCAGCCCACTAATATAATGTAGAGGGATTCTCAGGCATGTTTGCCACCACTTTATTTCGTTATTCTGATTGTTCGATTTTTTTATCTTATGGACAATATCGTCGCTGTTACCGAAGAGTGTTCGATTATACACAGCCGGTACAAAGATTACTAATCCCAGTACTACGATAAATGAAAGTTGGAATCCCGCGTTGAACAGATCCAGAGGGCGCCACAACAGGATGACCAGGGCTGCGAATGACAACAGATTCAGCGAACTTATGGTTCTCCGGCTCATATAGGCGATACAGAATATGATACTGATAATGCCTGCCCGGTTAATCGGCGGTCGGGAGGGGATCAGTAAAAGATAGATCATAATAAGGGTCAGGGTCAGCAGTCCCTGCCAGAAACGGGGTATTTTTATCAGCCATCCCAACCACCAGGCAAAGGCCGCCACCAGCCCCACATGCAGGCCCGAGATACTCAGGAAATGAATCGTGCCGGTCCGCATGAAGGCATCGTAGAGAGAAGGGGATAAGTCCTGTCTGCGCCCGAGTAACAAGGTATTGACAAATGCACGGGTATCAGCATCAGTGGTATTGGTATCCGGATCGTAATAAGACTCGTCTATTAAAGCAGACCGGATGATGTATTGGAGTTTTTCTCGCAGGCGGGCAAGCAGATTGCGATTTTCTGTTGTTTCCTTCAGAATGGTTAGTGCCTCCGGATTATCAACAGTACATGTTACCAGTTTGCGCTGGGCACGATTCGTGTCGGTCGGGTCGAACTGGCCGGGATTATCCGGTCCCTTAGCCAGAGAGAGCCGGCATAGAATCTCCAGGTTCTGACCATAATATAAATACGGCGCCGGCTGTTTGACTCTCACCCGGCAGAGGCCGGTCGCGGGTTGCCAGCCATTATCAGTAAGGACTTCGCTCGCCAGCATAACAAAGCCGGTACGCGGCTGATGGCCATAATCAAAATCGGCAAAAGTCCCCCGGGTTTTATAGACGGCGGGTTGGTCGATAATTTTCCCGCGCAGGGTTGCCAGACGATGTTGGTCGGGATCGCAATAAGCGATAATGTGGTTGTCCGGATAACAGTTGTAAACCAGATGATAACGTAATCCACCCAGGCACATAAAGCCAATACCGATAACAATGGAAACGAGATAAGGACCAAGCGATACTGCGTTTCGTCTTTTGTTGATAATAAGTAATGATCCAGAAGCGAGCAGGCAGACCGTCAGTGATATTATATAAAACCCTATCGGAAAAATTTCAAAACGCGCGATAGCAATACCACATATCACCGCCACTGCTATCGGAAATAAAGGCGCAGGGGGCGGACGATATTCTGAAATTTTATCTCGATACTCCATAAGTAATATTAAAATAAAGTAAATATAAAAATTACATATAAAAATGTAAAAAGAAGGCACTGAGGCACACGGGCACAAAGTTTTAAGTTGATGAAATTTTCACGCAAAGGCGCCTCCCTCTTCGTCTTCGACTACGCCGCGACAGGTCCGTCTTCGTCTTCCCGTCCTCAGTCCGCCGTGGCGGACTACGGAGGGGGACGACTACGACGGGATGGGTCCGGCTTCGTATAACTACGCCG
>JAFGHE010000137.1 GCA_016930295.1 Sedimentisphaerales bacterium | reverse complement strand
TTAACCACGGATTTCGCGGATTCCCCGGATTTTTTGTGTCCCGAAAAGTCTCAGCATCCCAGAATAAAACAGTGTCCCTAACTCCCCCCGCCAGAATAAAACAGTGTCCCTAACTCCCCCCGTCTTTAACAGTCCCGGGTTAGAGCAGGAGATAGGAGAGCAGGCGAACAGTCGAAAGAACAATATTTGACAGAATAAAACAGTGTCCCTAACTCCCGTCCCTAACTCCCGTCAGAATAAAACATTGTCCCTAAATCCACCCCCTAAATCCTCCCCCAAAATCCTCCAGGCTTGCTAAAGTCCCATTAACAAAGGCTTTGTGATTTAATTAAAGTGTAATTGTAGTCATTTTGCAAATTTTTCAAAAAAACAATTGCATTATTAAGAATATTGTCTAAAATTATGTAAGTTGCATTGATTCTTATCAGTGCAAAATTTAATATATCTTTTTATCTTGGTTTCTCAATCAAGAAACGAAAGGTGGTGGTTAATATGTTTAATTATATCGGCACATTTATGCATTCGGCATAATGTGTCTTTTTTTGCGCCTTATGAGTTATCATTGTTAGAAGTTCTTACTTCTAACACAATAAACAAAAACTTTTAGATTCTTATTTGAAAGGAAAAGCAAAATGATTAATTCTACTAATACTTCTATTACAATGGTCAAAAATCTTCCAAACGCAGGCAAACTCATCCAATCCCTACGTCATTTAGACTACCATTCTATCTCGGCAGTATGTGACATAGTCGATAACTCCTTAGATGCGAATGCATCTCAGATATGGGTTAATATTATTTCCAATCATGATAAAGGTGTTGGCGTCATTGAGATTATTGATGATGGTGTAGGCATGGATATCGACATTCTAGATCAAGCATTAAAATTAGGTTCAGAAACAAATAAAAATCCTATGTGCGATTTGGGTTTATATGGTATGGGTTTAATAACTGCGAGTATTTCAATGGGACGCAGGTTGGAGGTCTATACAAAAAGTGAAAATAGCCCTTTCATGCTTGGGATTCAGGATGTTGATTCTATTGTTGAGCTTAATGATTTTATCAAAGAAATGCGTGAAATGACGGAACAAGAAATTGCTGAATTTTCTCAGAAAATATTAGACTTAGAAAAAAAGCACAAAATCAAAATTGACAAAAATCGGCAATATGAAAAAGTACACTCTGCGACTCTTGTTAGAATTACCAAAATTGACAAAATGGAATGGGCTCGTTCTAAAGCTTTTGAAGAAGCTTTAAAACGCAATATGGGTCAGACCTTTAGAAAGTTTATTCAGGCTGAGAAGTGTCATTTCTATGTCAATGGCATAGAGGTAAATGCGATTGATCCAATTAATGATTATGAACCCAAAATACTTCATGATGATCGCATCGAGCTTAATGGAGAGGAAATTAATATACGTGTTGCTGAACTAAAAGACTATGGCATGGAGATTAACCGATCAAAGGGGCTTAACATTCAGAACCAAGGATTTTATGTCTTACGTAACAATCGAGAGATTGCGTCAGGAGAAACATTTTCTTTGTTTACAAAACACAATGATTATAATTTGCTGAGAATTGAGTTTTCGTATCCTGCGACTTTAGATAGTATCCTCAATACAACATTCAGCAAGCAGAAAATGAAACTGGAGCAGAATGTTGCTGATAAATTAAAAGTATCATGTAATCCCTTTATCAGACAGGTTTCAAGAAACTCTAAACAAAAACAGAAGGATAACAGGGAAAGGAAGGAAGATTTTTCAGAAGTTGCAAAGCAAATATCACGAAAAGTCCATCTCTTAAAAACCCCTAAGGCAGAGATTGAACAGCGTGATCCGAAACAAAAAACATCAAAGCAGGGAGTCAAGCAAAATGACCATAGTCCCAGACTTGATATTACAAAGAAAAAGAGAATAGATATAGCGTCTTTAAAAGTGGACTTTAAGCTTAAGTCAATGGGAGAAAAAGCACCACTTTTTGAACCTGATCAAATAAGGGATGTTGTCATAGTAAATTGGAACACTGACCATCCATTTTACCTCCAAGTAATTGCACCTAATAGTGATGAACCTTCAGTTTTTAATCCACTTGCTTATCTGGTGTATTGTTATTCTTGTGCTGAGTTAATTTCAAAAGATAACTCAGATACACAGGAAATAATTGACAATATAAGGTGGGAGGTTGGAAAGAACCTTGCTGTATTAATGCACTAAGATGATTTGGTGGCAGGTGTTATAACCTGCCACCATTATTAGTTTTTAGTCACTCAGCGCACTCCCTTTTTTAAAGGGGAGACAATTTTCATATTCCAGCGAGTTCTATTCGATGGAACTATTTGGGCGACCACAGTGATCACCTCTACGTCAGAGGGAAAAACATTAGTCCCTCTACCCTTGGACGAGGTTTCACTTTTGCGCGCTTTTGAGAGGGATTTTTGGAGGGGCGGCTTCGCACTCCTGTTGATCCTGTTATCCTGTCTAAGAGGATGACACTATAGTCCTGGCGTTCGATCCTGGGGCGCTGCCGTGGTGGCGTCTTTCTGGGGGGTGAAGGGTGAAATCTGGCGCAGGCGGTTTATGATATTGGGGACATGGTCTATGACATAATCGATCTCTTCGTCCGTATTATACCGGCTCAGGCTGAACCGGATGGACCCGTGTACCGCGGTAAAGGGAATGCCCATCGCGCGCAGCACGTGGGACGGCTCCAGCGAACCGCTGGTACAGGCCGAGCCGCTGGAGGCGTCAATACCCAACTGATCCAGCAGCAGCAGAATCGCTTCGCCTTCGATATATTCAAAACTGATATTCGTGGTATTAGGCAGCCGGGAATCCGCATCCCCGTTGATGCGCGCGTTGGGGCAGCGCTTGAGGATACTCGTTTCCAGCCGGTCACGCATCTGTCGGACGCGTTCGTTTTCTTCGTTCATATAGGTCCGGGCCAGTTCACAGGCCTTGCCCATGGCCACAATGCCGGGCACATTCTCCGTCCCGGCCCGACGCCCCGACTCCTGGTGACCCCCCACCAGTTGCGGCGCCACACTCGTGCCCCGGCGCACATACAGCACACCCACACCCTTGGGCCCGTGCAGCTTATGCCCGGAAATACTCATCAGATCAATCGGGATTCTGCTCAAATCGATCGGCAGCTTGCCCACGGCCTGCACCGCGTCCGTATGAAACAGACTGCCGTTCTGCTTGACCAGCGCGGCAATACGGTCTATGGGAAACACCACGCCCGTCTCGTTATTGGCGTACATAATAGTCACCAGGGCCGTATCCTCATCAATGGTCTCGGCAAGCTGCTCAAGGTCCAGGCGACCCAGACTATCCACCGGCAGCTCGGTCAGCCGATAGCCCTGCTTCTGCAACTGACGGACTGTCGTCTGCACTGCCGGGTGCTCCACACGCGTGGTAATAATATGACGCTTATCCGGACATCGGGCCAGCGCGCCCCGGATGGCCGTATTGTCACTTTCCGTACCGCAACTGGTAAAAATAATCTCGCTCGGATCACAGTGTATAAGCTCCGCCACCTGCGCGCGGGCCGTATCAATCTTATGACGCATCCTGCCCCCGAAACTGTGCATACTGGAGGCGTTGCCGTAGAACTCTGTAAGAAACGGCATCATCGCTTCAATCACTTCATCAGCTACCCGGGTCGTGGCATTATTATCCAGATATACATTCTTCATGCTAACTTCTTTCTCTATAAACTTTCTGACGCTACCGTCAAAAATGGATATTGGCAATTAAAACTGTTGTAATCCAGAAACATGCGTTCACAATACTTTTGACGTGTCTCATCCCGATTCATCGGGGCCGGCGTCCTTTCTGCCCTACTCTTGCTTCTTCTCTTCCACGATGATATCAGGACTGACAAACTCCCGCAATCGTTTCTGCACCACTTCGCTCATGGTATATTCGGCCACCTGGCAATGGGCACACATACCCCGAAAGGCAATGATCACTTTATCGCCTATGATATCAATCAGGTCCAGGTCGCCGCCATCGGCCTGGAGTGCCGGCCTGACATGCTCATCCAGCGCCTGTTCAATCTTTTTTATTTTCTGGATATTGGTCATCGACCGGGGTACCGGCTTGGGCGCAGGCGCCACCGGCGCCGGCTGTTCCCGACCCTGGCTGCGCTGCCGGGCAATAATATCTTCAATGTCCGGATGACAACCACCACAACCACCACCGGCTTTACAATAATTCGTTACCTGCTCCACCGTAGTCAGATTGTTTTCCCTGACAACCCGTTCTATCTCCTTATCCGTAACCCCAAAACAGGTACAAATAACCTCGCCTTCCAATTGATGTACGCCGCTGCCGCCGGTACGATAATTTTCTATGGCCGCCTCCAGTGCTTCCCGGCCCATGACCGAGCAATGCATTTTCTGCTCCGGCAGACCTCCCAGAAAATCGGCGATATCCTGGTTGGTTATCTTTTCCGCCTCCTCCAGGGTCTTGCCTTTTATCATCTCGGTCAGGGCCGATGATGAAGCGATGGCAGAACCGCATCCAAAGGTCTGAAACTTGACATCCGCGATCCGGCCGGCATCATCGAGCTTGAACATTAATTTCAAGGCATCCCCACAAGCCAGGGATCCCACTTCACCCACGCCGTCAGGATCTTCGATAACACCGACATTTCTCGGATTAAAAAAATGCTCTTTTACTTTCTCAGTATAATCCCACATAATTATTCCTTTGTCCTGCAATTATATTTAAAACGATAGCTATCTGACTAATTTACTTTCACAGTTATTACCGTACTCTAATGGATGCCACTGTCAAAAGTGGATATTGGCACTTAAAACCGTTGTTTTTAAGCCAGAAACAAGCGCCCTGATGCTTTTTCAATAAAAACCCAGTTTAAACTGTGACAGTACCTGTTAGTACAAAAAAATTTGGTCAATTTCAGGCAATTTCCTGCCAGAGACCTTTCTTTTTGTGTTCCATCATTTCTGATTGGGCTAATGTCCGTAACTTGTAAGCGCAGTCTCTTAATGTCCCAAACAGGATCCCGCATCCTATATCATCACGGTCGGCATCGCCCTCATCAGCTAAATTAAGCATTTGATCAGACAAGGATAATACCATTTGAATGTATTCGTTACAATTATTACTCATAGTCATGTCATATATCCATATATTAGAAGTCCATATATTCCTTATATATAATATTTATTGGCAAAGTATGTACCATAACGAATATATCTCTCCATAATATATATAAATTATTATATTTAAATGCTTTATATCATTTTTATTACCATTGAACGGTATCTGTGTCCCGCAATGTGTCTCACTTGAATTGATACACTTTTCTCTCCTCGCGAATGTGCCAACAAACCTGTTTTTCTGCATCTCTCTTATTTAAAGCCATTTAACGTTACTTCTAAATCTAAGCAGCCATTATATGTGTATCAATATCTCACAATGAGACACATACGGTTTATGAGACACTCCGATTTTAATGATTATGC
>JAFGHE010000136.1 GCA_016930295.1 Sedimentisphaerales bacterium | reverse complement strand
ATGGAATGACTTACAAAAGCCTGCTCCATTAAGATGAATTTATTATACCGGACGGCCCGTTTTGTGTAAAGATTTAATTTATATATCGAATATTATGATAGTAACCATATTAGTGACTATGATTAAATTTTTTTATACGGATTATGCAGCAGATTTGTATGACGTGTAAATTCTTTAAATATAATAAGTTATGTGTTAATAGCGTTATAAATGGATCACTAGATGAGATTTTTTATGATATCAATGGATATTGGTCCTGAAATTTGAACACTTTATGGATTTTGGGCATAAACTTTTATATAGGAATTGAAACCCCTTGCTATGAAATGCCGATTATGTTAAAATAGATAATTTATTATTAGATGAGGAGTTATATTATTGTTGAGTAGAAACAGAATACGAATTTTACTGGCGGTTTTATGGATTTTAGTCCTTTTGCCGGGTGAGGTTCATGCCTATATCGGGCCGGGAGCGGGTTTTGCCGTGGCGGGTTCGTTTCTGGTTATGTTTACGGCGTTGTTATCGGGTTTTTTGGCGTTGTTTACGTGGCCGGTGCGTTATCTGATTCGTATGATTCGTTCGCGTCGGGCATTGGCGCGGAGTCGGGTGAAGAAGATAGTTATTTTAGGTTTGGATGGTCTGGATCCGAATCTGGTGGAACGTTATATGGCTGAGGGCAAGCTGCCCAATTTTAAGCGGGTGTGTGAAGAGGGAAGTTTTAAGAGACTCTCTACGACCATACCTTCTATATCGCCGGTGGCCTGGTCATCCTTTCAGACGGGTTCGAATCCTGGTAAGCATAACATATTTGATTTTCTTACCCGGGATAAACGAACCTATGCTCCCAAGCTCAGTTCGAGCGAGATACATGGTCCCCGTCGAATATTAAAACTGGGAAAATATCAGATACCGTTAGGAAAGTCGGATATCCGCCTTTTGCGCAAGGGGGTACCGTTCTGGAAGATATTGGGCGATCATGGGGTTTTCAGTAATGTGTTGCGGGTTCCGATTACGTTTCCGCCGGAGAAGTTTCGGGGATTAAGCCTGTCAGGAATGTGTGTGCCGGATCTGCGGGGATCGCAGGGTATGTTTTCTTTTTACAGCACGCGTAAACAGGGAGAAGATGAGCGGACCGGCGGGGAAAATTTCCGTGTTACCTGGGAGGAAAATTCTAAAAACGGAATGAAAAGGATCAAGACCGAGTTATATGGCCCCCCCAGCGATGATGGATTTTTAAAATGCCCGTTTGAAATAATGGTTAAAAATGGAGACAATGTCCGGTTAAAACTTAATGGGGATACCTATACACTTAAAAAAGACGAATACACGGAATGGGTAAAGGTAGAGTTCAAGATTGGCATCGGCATGAAGGTCAGTGGTATCTGTAAGTTTTTACTGATTAATACGGAGCCGGAATTTGAACTCTATGTTACCCCGATAAATATCGATCCGGAAAAGCCGGCTATGCCGATAACGTATCCGGTGGTCTATTCAACCTATCTGGCCAAGCGTCAGGGGCCGTTTGCCACGTTAGGCCTGGCGGAAGACAGTTGGGCGCTGAATGAAAAGATACTCAGTGACGAGGGTTTCATCCAGCAATGTATACAGATCGACGGGGAACGGGAGAAGATGTTTTTTGATACCATCGATAAGGTGAAGAACGGCCTGTGTGTCTGTGTGTTTGACGGTACGGACCGTATCCAGCATGCCTTCTGGCGCGATATCGACCCGGAGCATCCGGCCCGTAAGGCGCGGCCCCGCGATCCGGATAAAAATGCCATCGAAGATTTGTACAAACGGGCGGATGAATTAGTGGGGAAAACCCTGCAAAAGTGTCAGAATAAAGATACGGTTTTTATGATTATGTCCGATCATGGCTTCAATGCCTTTCGTTATGGTGTGGATCTGAACCGCTGGCTGGAAGACAATGGCTATCTGAAGGTTAAAGAAGGGCAACGGGACAAAAAGCATCTGGCGGGGATTGACTGGTCGCAAACCCGTGCGTTTGCCATTGGTCTTTCGGGTATTTTTCTAAATTTGAAGGGTAGAGAATCTCAGGGTATTGTCGAACCGGGTGAGGAAGCTGCCCGGTTACGTGATGAAATATCGGAAAAACTTTTAGAGCTTCATGACCCTCTCAGGGATACAAAAGCGATCAAACAGGTATATAATGCCTTGAAAATATATAAAGGACCCTTTAAGACCGAGGCGCCCGATTTGCTGGTGGGTTTTGAAATCGGTTATCGAGCGTCCTGGGAGACGGCCATAGGAGAAGTTACGGATGACATCTTCCACGATAACACCAAGGCCTGGAGCGGCGATCACGGTATAGATCATAGTCTGGTGCCGGGCGTCCTTTTCTGTAATCGTAAGATTGGAAATGAGAATCCGCGGATCATGGATATTGGTCCGACGGTATTGGATATGTTCGGTGTGGATGTTCCCGCCTATATGGATGGATTGCCATTAATGGTATCCAACGCCGACGGGAGTATGCCGGGAGACGTTAAGGTATAACATAAGGAAACAAATATCATGGCGACGAGGAGAGAAATCAACAGGAGAGAATTTTTAAGGCAATCCAGTGTGGCGGCCGCGGCGCTAGGCACGGGATTTGCTGCAGGGCCGGTGTTTGCCGCCCGGAGCAGGAAAAGTGGTATTGCCGGCAAGAAAGTGATTGTTATTGGTGTGGACGGCATGGATCCGGGCCTGTCGGAAAAGATGATGAACGCGGGCCAGTTGCCCAATTTTGATAAATTGCGTAAGCAGGGTGGATTTCGGCAACTGGGAACAAGTATTCCGCCGCAAAGTCCGGTAGCGTGGGCCAATTTTATTAATGGGTCCGGCCCGGGTTCGCACGGGATATTTGATTTTATTCACCGAAATCCTGACCATCAGTGCGCCCCGTTTTATTCTGCCGCTGAGACGATAGGGGGGGCAGGCTACTGGGAGATCGGGGATCATAAAATACAGCTTGATTTCTGGCCGTTCAATCACAAGCCTGCAGCGACCGTATTGCGCCGTGAGGGTACGCCGTTTTGGGATTATCTGGATGAGGCCGGGATCAGCTCCACGTTTTATGATCTGCCCTCCAATTATCCACCCAGCCCCTCCAAATATGGCAATCATAGATGTTTGGCCGGCATGGGAACCCCGGATTTGCTGGGAAACTATGGCGGTTATCACCATTTTTCCGAGGATGGTCCTGTGCGTATGGAAGATCAGGGCGGCTGTAAACGATCCATGCTATTCTTTGAAATGGAAAGGGCAAAGGGTCAATTGATCGGTCCGATGAATACTTTCCTGAAGAGCCCGAAGCCCGCCACGATTGATTTTGAGGTTTATCGGGATAAACAGTCGCGTGCGGCCGCTATCGACGTCCAGGGCCGGCGTATTATGCTCAAGGAAGGCCAGTGGAGTGATTGGATCAGGCTGGACTACGAACTTGGTATGCCAATTCTTATGCCTGATCAGGAAATCAGCGGGATATGCCGATTTTACCTGCAGGAGGTGGAACCCAATTTCCGGTTATATGTTTCACCGGTTAACAGTGATCCCTCTAATTCAGCGTTGCAGATAACGGAACCGGCCGGCTTTATAGGTGAAATTTCTGATAAATTAGGCTTGTTTTATACCACTGGTTTTCAGGAAGACTATAAGGCCTTACAGAACAGTATTTTTACGGATGATGAATATAAGGTCCAGGCGGAGAGTGTTCTCCAGGAGCGACTTAATCTGCTCGATTATGCACTGGATAATTATGATGACGGCCTGTTGTTTTTCTATTTTTCCAGTGCTGATTTGCAGGCTCACATGTTCTGGTGGGATTCCGAGGAAAGACATCCATTCCGGTCGGATAATGAGACGGTTAAGTGTTTTGACCATCTGAAGGGTATATACCGTCGTATGGATGAGGTGTTGGGTAACATCTTAGCCAAATATAATGACAAGGCCACCATTTTTGTGATGAGCGATCATGGTTTTGCCAATTTCCGGCGTCAGTTCAATTTGAATTCCTGGCTGCGTGAAAATGGATATTTATGGCCGCCTGATGCGGAAGCGGTGTTACGGGATACGGATTGGTCGGTTACGCGGGCATATGGATTAGGAATAAACAGTTTGTATCTGAATCAGGCCGGTCGGGAAAAATACGGTATTGTCCAGCCCGGCCGTGAGAAAAATGAGCTTTTAGATGAACTGGTCAGCAAGCTGGAAGCGATTCGGGATGAGAACGGTCAAAAGATCATTCGACATGTACATCGCAGCGATATGTGTTATTCCGGAGAGGTCGACAATAAGTTTACACCGGACCTGATTGTGGGATATGCGCGCGGATACCGTGCGTCCTGGGCCACCTGCCTGGGTGACATGACCGACCAGGTATTGCTGGATAACGACAAGGCCTGGAGTGCGGACCATTGTGCCGATGTCCTGGAGGTGCCGGGCGTGATTTTTTGTAATCGGCCTATTGCCAATGCTGCTCCGTCCCTGATAGACCTGGCGCCGACCATAATGAATGAATTTGGTTTACCAGCCCCGGATTCTATTACCGGGACAAAAATACTATAGAATGGAATATACGGAATATCATTCCTGCCCAGTTGGGAATCTGACATGTTCCGGATTGTTAGGATAATGTAAAGAGTGTTCATTAGAGGAAGAAGATATGGCCAAGATTAAAATTGATTCCAATCTTTATGACCGTCTGAAAAAGGCTTCGGAAACAGCCGGCTACAGCAGTGTGGAGGAATTTGTTACACACATGATTGAAAAGGAACTGGCGCAGATTGAAGCGGTGGAGGGCGATGAAAATGTCGCCGACCGCCTGCGTGGGTTGGGATATATTGAATAATCGTTCAGGGCAGGCTTTGGACCTGCACATATAGATAGTCACCTGTCTAAAGGGATAGGGTAGAAATACTGTCTCAGGCCGGGTGTCTTTGTGATTGGTATTATTATGTCATTTATTGCACAGGTTGTATATTGGTTAAATGTTGTGATGAATGCCCTGGGTCGGGTGTTATTGACACCGTTAATGGGTTTACCGGGCTGGCTTTCGAATACCATCATCTCGGCGGTGATGGGTGTTGTATTTATGGTTATTTTTAAGTATACGTCCAACCAGAAGGCCATTGGCCGGGTACGGGACGGTATCAAGGCGGATATGCTGGCATTGAAACTGTATAAGGACAGTATGTCCGTGACCATGCAGTCGCAGGGGAGCCTGTTTGTCGGGGCGTTAAAGCTTTTGTATCATGCGATCCGGCCGATGCTGGTTATGATTGTGCCGGTTTCGCTGGTTCTGGCTCAGATGGCGCTGTGGTATCAGTCACGCCCGTTAAAGGTGGGTGAAGAGGCGGTTTTAACCATAAAATTGAATGGCGATATCACCTGGCCCTGGCCGGATGTACATTTGGCGCCCTCGGATAGTCTGGAAGTGACGGTCCAGCCGGTCAGAATGCCTAGTATTAATGAGATAAGCTGGACTATCAAGGCCCGGGAGCCCGGCTATCATACTATTGATATTCAGGTGGCCCAGGACACGTTTGAGAAGGAACTGGTAATTGGTGATAGTTTTATGCGGGTCAGCGCTATGCGTCCGGACTGGAGCTGGTCGGACATGATTCTCCATCCCTGGGAGATACCGTTTAAAACCGACTCTCCGGTTCAGTCGATAAGCATTACCTATCCCGAGCGGGGTATCGTTTGGCATGGGATCCCCGGATGGCTCATCTACTTCTTTATCGCTTCCCTGGTCTTTGCATTGCTTTTCAAACCGATTTTAAAAGTGCGAATATAAATCGGGGCGACAGGACTTGAACCTGCGACCTCATGACCCCCAGTCATGCGCGCTAGCCAAACTGCGCCACGCCCCGTTCAGCGTTAAACGCAAATCTCCTCATAGTTTATCATACCTCTATATCCCCGTCAATCCCCATACTACACATTTATCCAATGATACAATATCGTCTCCCCGGCCGTCTTGTTGTTCCATAACTATATATATAAACGTTAGTTACAAAATTATCTCATTCCATATAAAACACTCTGTGCCTTTGTGCCTCTGTGCCTTTGTACCTTCTTAATAGATTTCTTATTGATTTGTCCGGCCGTTATTTTTAAAATGCCAGACTGAAATTTGCGATTGATTAGTTTCAATCGCCTGGCACTAAACGAGGTGTGTGCCGGACGATACCAGAAATATCATAAGTATATATTTTATATATACTTATGTAAGGCGGCGTGGCCAAGCGGACTAAGGCGACGGATTGCAAATCCGTTATTCGTGGGTTCGAATCCCACCGCCGCCT
>JAFGHE010000135.1 GCA_016930295.1 Sedimentisphaerales bacterium | reverse complement strand
ATCCCAGGCGACATTTTCATGGATGGTATAATTGGGTATACCGGTCTTATCCAGTTCCACTGTGACGGTACCGGTGGGATGTTCCTTATCAAGGGCGATATAGCGGGTATCCAGGCCCAGATTATCCAGAATATGGATGATTTCCCGGCCTGGTTTGTCATTTCCGATACAACTGATTATAACTCCTTTGCCGCCCAGTGCCTGGGCGTGATAGGCGAAATTAGCCGGCGCCCCGCCTAGTTGCCGGCTGTCAGGGAACATGTCCCAGAGAATCTCGCCCAGCCCTACAAAGATATTCGATGTTCTATTTTTCATAGTATAAGTCCTATTATATATTATAGTTTTTAGTTATTGAAGAAAAGAGTATAATGCTCTGTTCAGGAAAAGTTAAAACAGTATTACAAGGATAACTTATGGAACAGAAATTTCAGGAATTAAAGAAACGTTTGATAGAAGTAAGTGATCTGGAATCAGCGGCCGGATTGTTGTTTTGGGATCAATCGACCTATATGCCGGCAGGGGGCGCCGGGGTGCGTGCCCGGCAGATGGCGGCTTTGGAAAGACTCTCTCATGAGAAATTTATTGATCCGACCGTGGGAGAGTTGCTGGCGGAACTGCGTCCGTATGAAGAGAGCCTGCCTTTTGACAGTGATGAGGCCAGTCTGATTCGGGTCTCGCGGCGTAAGTATGAAAGGGCGGTCAAGGTGCCGGCGGAGTTTATGGCTCGCCTGGTTCAGCATACCTCGGAATCGTATCATGCCTGGACCACGGCCCGGCCGGCTAATGATTTCAAGGCGGTCAGACCTTACCTGGAAAAAACGTTGGACTTGAGCCGGGAACTGGCGGAGTTTTTTCCCGGGTATGTACATATTGCCGATCCATTGATTGATTTTTCCGATTATGGTATGAAGGCTCTTGAAATTCGCAATATCTTTAGCCGTTTACGTGAAGAACTGGTTCCCATAGTGGAGGCAATCTGTTCTCAACCACTGGCGGATGATACCTGTCTCCGGCAGCAATTTCCCAAGGACAGGCAACTGGCCTTTGCCTGTGACGTGGTAAAGGATTTCGGATTCGATTTTCAGCGTGGCCGATGTGATGAGACGGCTCATCCCTTTGAGATACGCTTTGGTCATGGCGATGTACGTATTACCACGCGAGTGCAGGAAGATTTCCTGGCAGAGGCGATATTCTCCACACTGCATGAGGCCGGGCACGCCATGTATGAGCAGGGGATAAATCCGATATTTGATGGTACACCGGCAGGGCATGGCACATCAGCAGGTGTGCATGAAAGTCAGTCCCGATTATGGGAAAACCTGGTGGGTCGAAGCCGGGGATTCTGGCAGCATTATTTCCCCAGGCTGCAGCAGGTTTTTCCTGAACAGTTGGGTAGTGTTTCACTGGATACATTTTACCGGGCCATTAATCGCGTGGAGCGAACTTTGATTCGAACGGATGCCGATGAAGTAACTTATAATTTGCATGTTATGATCCGGTTTGATTTGTCACTGGATATGCTGGAAGGCAACCTGGCCATTTCAGACATGCCGGACGCCTGGCGCCAGCGTTACAAATCCGACCTGGGCATAGAACCGCCTGATGATAAAGATGGGGTACTCCAGGATGTACACTGGTTTCATGGTACCATTGGGGGATCGTTCCAGGGTTATACCCTGGGTAATATTCTCAATGCCCAGTTTTATGATAAGGCCCTGGCCGTTCATCCGGAAATAGATAGTGAAATCTCGCAGGGAAAATTCGATACCCTGCATAACTGGTTACGTGAGAATATCTACTATCACGGAAGCAAATATACATCCAATGAATTAATCCAGCGCGTCACCGGAGGACCGCTTAATATTGATCCCTATATTGATTACCTGAGATCAAAATTTGGGCAACTCTATACCCTGTAATAGAAATAAAAATTAGTACAATATTGTGTATTTTGACGATATTAATACAAAATTGTGTCAAATCATTCTTTTGTTAAATATATATGAATCACTTTTAAGTTTATAACATCATGTAAATAATGTAGTTATAAATTTTCACCAAAAAATCTGTACTGGCACGGGTCTTGTTATCTCTTTTATTATATACCAGCTTTTAATTTTAAAGGAGTGAACCAATGAGACCATTTAGAAGAAACAGCAAAGTTGAGCAACGTCGTTATCATTTGTCTTATCTTGAGGCTCAGGAGACTCTGGAAAAGTTAAATACCCTTCTGACAAAACCTGACAAGAAGGGTATCTCCGTGGGCGAAATGGTCACCCTGGCCGCGAGTATGGGGCTGTTAACATACCAGCGTCAATCGGTTGCTGTTTAAGTAAATCCATTATTGAACGCAGGTATTAATATTATATGTTATGTCATGCTTAAGGACTATTAGAGGAACCGCCTCTGATAATTCAGAGGTGGTTCCGGATAGTCGCAATTTCATCAGTCATCTGTTTTCGAGTTCTTTTTTTATTTCATTCAGGAGGTTAATGGCCTGGAGGGGGGTCAGGTTGTTGAGGTCTGTTTCTTTCAGTTTTTCGAGCAGGGGGTCAGGAGGCAGGATATCGAAGAGGAATTGTTCGCCGGATGGTTTTGCTTCAATGCGTCCGCCGAGCTGGGGAGTATGGGCCTCGCGGGAGAAGCTGCTTTCGAGTTCTTCGAGGATTTCGTTGCTGCGGGTAATGACGTTTTTGGGGATGCCGGCCAGTCGGGCGACGTGTATGCCGTAGCTTTTATCGGTGCGTCCTTCGATGATCTTATGGAGGAATACCACTTCGTCTTTCCATTCGCGTACGGCGACATTGAGATTTTTGACATTATTGAGCAGGTCGGCCAGTTCGGTGATTTCATGATAATGGGTGGCAAAGAGGGTGCGGCATTTGATTTTGGCGGCGATATGCTCGGTAATGGCCCAGGCGAGTGCGAGGCCGTCGTAGGTGCTGGTGCCGCGTCCGATCTCATCCAGGATAACCAGCGAGCGGCTGGTGGCGTTGTTGAGGATATTTGCGGTTTCGATCATTTCGACCATAAAGGTTGACTGGCCGCGTGTGAGTTCGTCACTGGCGCCGACCCGTGTGAAGATACGGTCCACCAGCCCGATGCTGGCACTTTGGGCAGGAATGTAGCTGCCCATCTGGGCCATGAGGACCAGCAGGGCGGTCTGTCGGATATAGGTGCTTTTACCGCTCATGTTGGGGCCGGTGATGATGGCGATATCGCCGGTCCGGCCGCCAAGGGTAACGTCGTTGGGGACGAACTGCTCGGGTGAGCCGGCCATGGTGACATCGAGTACAGGGTGGCGTCCTTCGATGATTTCCAGTTCCGGGTCGAGATGCATCTGAGGCCGGCAGTAGTTTCGATGTCGGGCAATATGGGCCAGAGAGGTGAGCACATCAATTTTGGCTACGGCGTCGGCCACCTGCTGCAGGCGCGGTGTCTGGGCGGCGATACGTGAGCGGATATCCTGAAAGAGTTTTTCCTCCAGTTCCCTGCAGCGCTGCTGGGCGTTCAAGGCTTCGGTCTCATAACGTTTGAGTTCATCTGTGATATAGCGTTCGGCGTTTTTAACCGTTTGTTTGCGTACGAAATCGACGGGTACCTGCCCCTTATAGACACGGGATACTTCGACATAATAGCCAAAGACTTTATTGAATCCGACTTTTAGGGAGTTAAGCCCGGTTTGTTCGATGAGTTTTTTTTGATACTTTGCCAGCCAGCTTTGACCGTCCTGACAGATACCACGGAGCCGGTCCACCTCCTCATCAAATCCGGTTTGAATAACATTTCCGTCGCGGTAGGAAAGGCCGGCCTGAGGATTGATGGCTGATTCGATCAGGTCGGCAAGTTGCTCGAGGCAGTCGCACTGCTGAGCCAGTTGTCCCGGCATTTCAGTGGAACACTCATTGAGCAGGATTTTAATCTCCGGCATCTGGCGCAGGGTGTGGCCCAGGCCGAGCAAATCACGGGGCGTAGCACGCGCAGTGCTGATGCGTGTGGTAATGCGTTCGATATCAGCGATGTTGGTGAGCAGCTTGCGGAGTTTATCACGAATCTGGTCCAGTTGAACCAGTTCGGCAATGGAATCCTGGCGGCGCTGGATATGTTCCATGTCATTAAGCGGATAGCATACCCAGAGGCGTAGTTTTCGTGCTCCCATAGCGGTCTGGGTTTTGTCGATGCTATGCAGGAGTGAGCCGGCCGGTGTGCCATCGCGGATAGTGCGTTCGATCTCGAGGCTGCGCAGGGTGGTTTTATCGATCTGCAGGAACCTCTCGCGCGATACCTTGCGCAGGGTATTTATATGAGTCAGTGCGGTTTTCTGGGTTTCATTAAGATAGTGTAACACTGCCCCGGCGGCGGCGATACAGCAGTCAGCGTGCTCAAACCCGAAACCTTCGAGGGAGGCGGTACCGAAATGTTTTTTTACGGTTTCGTTAGTCTGGAAGGGATCGAACTGCCAGCCGGGCCGGGGGGTAAGGGTAGTGGCGGTTATTTCTTTAAGTTGGCTGATGAACTTTTTAAATAGTTCGTTTGTTTCGAGGCTGTCTTCGTTATAGATACATTCGGCGGGTGTGAGGCGTACCAGTTCATCCAGAAGATGTCGTCCGTCCATGGGTTGGGCGAAAAACTGGCCGGTAGAGAGATCCACCCATGCCAGACCAGCGCGCAGGCCGGGTGATGAGCCCAGCGATGCTTTACAGTTTCCGGCAAAGCAGAAGGCGGCGAGGTAATTACCTACATTTTCGTCCAGCAGGGCGTCTTCGGTAAGGGTGCCCGGGGTGACCAGTCGAACAACATCGCGTTTAACAACGCCTTTAGCCTGGGAGGCATCTTCCATTTGCTCGCAGATAGCGACCTTATAGCCGGCCTTGATCATCTTGTGAAGATAGCCGTCAATGGCATGATAGGGGATACCTGCCAGAGGGATGGGATTTTCACCTTTGTTCCGGCTGGTCAGAGCGATACCCAGGACCTGTGAACAGATTTTAGCGTCCTCATAAAAAGTTTCATAAAAATCGCCCATGCGAAAGAACAGGATCGCTTCGGGGTATTGGCCCTTGAAATGCTGATACTGTCGCATCGCCGGGGTCAGTTTGGCATTGTCAGTTGGATTATTCATAACGTATTGCCATTGAAAAACTTAAAAATTAAAGAAACATTTATCAGAAGCTCTGAAATATTTTGACCTCCACTTCAGCACCATTCTGTTCAGCGGATACATACGCACTATATATCGTAGCTATGCAATCGGCGGCAAGTCTCGAATCGCTCTCGACTGGTTCACCATATCCGATAGTACGATAGAACGCTTCAATTTCCTGGGGATATCCGGTAAACCAGTCTTCATCGGGTGATGGAGTGGACCACCCCTGCTTAGTTCCGGTTTTTTCGACAACATAGATATCCTTGAAATTCGCATCGACCGGATTATAGGTCTGCATAGCTGTGTTGGGATTAATATTACAGATAGATCGGTGGTTATTGGTATTGACCTCAAGGGCGTTGTGAATGCCGCCCAATACAATATCCGATGCGAAGATATCCGCGATTGTGCCGTCTTCAAAGACAACGTGCATAAGAGAGAAGTCGTCAATGTCATGATAGTCGCAGCGGATGTGTCCCTGGTCACGAAAATCAGGCAACCGTGTCAGGGCATGAGTTCTGGCAGAGACGGCCCTGGGTCGGATGGCCCGGCCGTTACGGGTTTTGCCTTCGATGCCTTTAAGATAGAGTGCGGCCGTGAGAGGATGGCATCCTTTTCCGATCATGACCCCGCCGCCGGAGAATTTCCAATAGGCATATGTTTTTGCATGGGATCCGCTATGAGCCTCCTGGCCGTGCATCCAGAGTATCTGAGCACCGGTTTTTTCAATGATCTCTTTTTCCTTTTGTATGGCAGGCGCATAGACCCAGTTTTCGGCGTAGAGTATCTGAGCCTTACTATTCTTTTCGGCTTGCAGCATTCTTTCTACACTGGCCAGGGCGTGATTCAGAGCATCCCGTTTGGGAAAAGTATCACCGTTGAATGCTTCCGAACCATCGCCGAAATAGCCGGTAAGTGGTTTTTCGACGATGGCGAATTTATCTCTCTTGAGCGTTTCTATGGCCACCGACTCGTGGGAGTCGACCGTGACGCATACGTGCACTACATCAACATCGTCCAGCATCGCATCAAGGCTTTTGTACGCCTTTATACCTCTTTGCCGGGCATATTCCTTAGCGCCGGACCGTGTGTAAACACCCTTGATGTCAACATTCGTACCATAAACCTTTTTGAGTGCCTCAAAATGAAAAGAGGCAGCGAATCCAGCCCCTGCGAGCCCTGTCCGAACTGTCTTTTTGTCCATTTGATCCTCATTTCCAAAATTATTCTGTGCCAGGATTTGTCGTTTTCCTTGTCATCCTTAGACTTCCCATGGTGGACGGTGGGGAAAATCCAGCATCTGATTAGCTTCATCATCATCGATAAACTGTTCTGCGAGCGGGTTCCATTTCAGTTTTCGCTTGAGCTTCATGGCAATATGGTGGAGGGCGCAAACGCTATTGGATCGGTGTCCTGCTTCGACCGGGGCGATGGGTTCTTTACGCGAGCGCATGCATTCAAGGAAATTTCCTATATGGTCTTTACTTTCATAAAGCCTGATACCGTCGGGGGCGATCTCCTGGCGAAAGATATTTCGGTCATGGGCCCTGAAGCTTCCCCGCTCGACCCAGATCCAGCCGTCACTGCCGATAAAGTTGACGCCGGGGTTACCGTTGTGCGAGACCATTTTAACGCCGTTGGCATAGGTGGCCCAGGCCTGATAGCCGACATGGACATCAAAAAGGCCCCGATCGGGAAACTCAGCAGTGGCTTCCACTTCCACCGGGCCGGAGTCGTTATCGACGCCGAGGGCCCATTGGGCGATATCGTACATATGTGAACCCCAGCCGGTAATCATGCCACGGCAATAGTGTTCGATCTGGAGCCAGCCGGGTCGGTCGAAGCTGTTCTGGGGATGAACGCGGTCTTCGGTGTAGGGGGCTAGGGGGGTAGGGCCGAGCCATAGGTCATAGTTGAGATTCTGGGGCACATCCATAGGGGTAGATATGCCAGTACCGCTGTCGGTGGGGATAACGACCTCGATACACTGTAATTTGCCAAGGTGTCCGTTACGCACCAGTTCGCAGGTTTTACGGAAGTAAATACTCGAGCGCTGCTGGGAACCGGTCTGTAAAATAACGTTGTTTTTTCGTACTGCTTTGACAAGTTTTTGACCCTCCACCACAGAATAGGTCAGCGGTTTCTGCAGGTAAATATCTTTGCCCGCATGGGCTGCGGCTATCGCATTGACGGCATGCTGGTGGTCCGGAGTGGCAATGATGACACCATCAATATCCTTGCAGGCCAGCAGCTCACGGAAATCGACAAATGTTTGCGGTTTTACCTTCAGGCTGTGTTCACTGTAGAATTTTTCCACAGTGTCCGCGGCATTTTTAAGACGATTGGTATCAACATCACAGACGGCAACAACATGGGCATCAAACTCTTTGTCCACGCCGAGGTGCAGCACCTGGTTCATATTGACACTACCCATCCGCCCGGTGCCTATGCAGCCGATACGCAGCCGATTACCGGGAGCCCCGGCGCCGAACACACTGGAGGAAACAATAGAGGGAAAAGCAAGTGTTCCTGCGGCCGTTTTTATAAACGAACGGCGTGATAATGGAATTGATGTTAAGGTTTTTTCCGGATTTTGTTTCATTTTATATCTCCGTTATCCTGTTTGTCAGTCTTAGCTGTGCCGGCATAATCCTGCCAGAGTTGTTCAGCCTGCCCGGCAGTAACCGAGCCATCGTATATAAATAATTGATATTGTTGTATATAATCCCGGCCCGGCTCAAAGGTCCGGGAATTTTCCTGCACCGGATTGAAATTAACAAACACGGCACCATCAAATTGTGTAGAATCCCAGGTACGCAGCCACTGAGGATGATCATGATTATCCGGGTGACTCATCAACACAACGCCGGCTTTGCCTCCGCCGGGCACATCACCCTGAACACGGACCCATTTGGCGCGTGTAAAATTGGAGGTGTCCCGGTCTTTTCCTTCACTGGTCAGCAGCGTACTGGTATTCTTGTTCCAGGACTCGGCGCCCCGATAACCAAAGCCGCTATAGCGGTATTTGACGATTTCGACCGGCGAGTCTATGGCGCAGCGGTTTGTAATCAAGAGGTTAAGGAAGTATCCCTGAGCCGGAAAATCAACAGGCCTGGTAACCTGCGCTTCGAGCGTTTCATGCAGAACGACTTTCGGACCGGCGGGCGCCGTACGGTCGATATATTCACTCTCGGCGACAAAGACGACGCCGGCCTGGTCTGTGTTATGTTTAACAATCCCCTTCGCCCGGACAAAACCCTCCCCTTGCTGCAACTCCCAGCAGACTATTTTACGCCCTTCAGCAATAATATATTTCCAGGGCCACCACAGGCCGAAGTGGTGCAGGTGGTCCGGGGGCTGCAGATCCGTCACGCAAAAGCCTGAAGGCGTTTTGAGCGGATGAATAAAATTGCTGCCCTTGAATTTCTCGCCGCCAATGGGATCGGACATAGGCTGAGCCTGATAACTGAGCAGTTCGGCCTGATCCTGCCTGACCGTAAGTCTTTGTTCAGAGAGTTCGGTATAAAGTGGCGCGCATGGAGCCGATTGTCTATTATCCATGGCCCAGCGGATTCCGCCGGTGAGGTGTTTGATGAAGGATTCATCACTATAGTGCTCCGGCTGGTGGCCCAGGGCGGTAAACCACTGCCGGCCGCCCTCGAACTCATGATACCAGCACAGGGGAAAGAGTTGGCCAAAAACCGTGCCGGGGTATAGTACCTTTTCGTTGTCATCTATAGTGGAAAGATCAGCGGCCAGCAGGACATGGATATCAGGATTAAGGTGATCCATGAAATAGCACTCGTCCTGCCATTTCCATACATCTGGCAGGAAACTGGTGGAAGGATGATCAGGATCAATCACCTTGATATCAAACGGCTGAAGTTTGGGATGGCGGACAAATTTTCCTCCGAGATTAGACCAGAACCACGGCCAGTCGCGTTCGCAGCCACAGGCCGAATGGATACCTGCAAAGCCGCCGCCGTTCTGGATAAAATCTTTGAAAACCTGTTTCTGGGCGTCCGAATCGAAAATTTTGTTGTTGGTGTTCGAGAAGACCAAAACATCAAACGTGCTGATTTTTTCAGGTGTAAAGACCGATGCATTATCAGATACTTCGCAGGTCCAGTTATTGTTTCGACATATCTCCTCAAGACACTCAACACTGGCCGGGATATTATCATGAACATACCCTTGGCCGTTCCTGGTATAGATAAGAACATTTTTCCCGGCCAGACAGTTTCTGTTGACTATGGACACTATAAGGCAAGTCATAAGGATTATAGTGATCTGATATTTCCTGATTAAACGCTTACAAAACATAATTTTATCCATATAATTTCAATAATTTTACATAAGTCACCCCGGACACTCAAGAATACTTTCTAAAGGAGGATTTTGTTGGACATTTGCACAAAAACAGACTTTTGCTTTCACCCATAAGGTTCTCCAAATCACAGCGGCAAAAATAGCCAGAACAGCATTCAGTGCCTTTATAGTAATAAATTCTCACTTTTTTGCACGGATTTACCTGGGAAATCCAAAATATAATATAGTTGTAATCTATTGTAAATGCATTGTTTAAATTCTATCTGGCCCGTTTTTATAAATTTTACAACGGGAGAGGGTGTCAAAATTATCCTGTGCATCGAAGAATAGCACACGGAGGTCGCGGATGATAAATGATTGTTCTTCAATTTGTAAGGGATTTTGATATAATGCTATAGTGTTGTATTGGTAAGGTTTACGAACTGTAATAAGTTATAACCTTTGAAATGTGAGGAAGTTACATGAAAAATCTGAATCTGAGAGTGATCGTTCTGGTGGTATCTGTAATGACGGGAGTAGTAAGTGGGGGCGAAATCGATATCAAATATATTATAGACACGGAGAACGGGCGTGGACCTATCAGTGAATATATTTACGGGGGTAATGAGTGGAAGTTGGATTCAGGTGAGAATTTAACGGTTCAGCGTATCGGGGGCAATCGGATGACCACCTATAACTGGGAGAATAACTGTTCCAACGCCGGGGAGGACTGGCAGAATTTAAGTGATTTATATCTGGCATGGTCATCGATATCGGAGCCGGAAGATAATTGGCATATACCCGGACGCGTGTTGACCCATTTCCATGAGAAATGCCAGGCGGCCGGGCAGGATACGGTGTTGACGCTGCAGATGGCCGGGTATGTGGCGGCCGATCCTGACGGACCGGTGGAGGTATCGGAAGCGGCGCCTTCACCGCGGTGGAAGAAATTAGTATCAGCCAGGGGTGCTCCTTTTTGCCATCCGCCCGGCAAGCCGGATCTGACCGACGATACGGTGTATATGGATGAACTGGTTAACTTAGTGGTAAGCACCTATGGGAATGCCTCTACACCGACCGGTGTAAAATATTACAGCCTCGACAACGAGCCGAGCCTGTGGGCGGAGAAACATGATCGTATTCATCCTGTTAAGGTTACATGTAAGGAAGTGATTGAGATAAGCGTGGCCCTGAGCCGGGCAATAAAAAATGTTGATCCATATGCCATGACCCTGGGTGGAGTCCTTTACGGCTTTAATGGCTATAATACACTTCAGGACGCCGTTGACTGGGAGAAGGAAAAGCAAGGCTATACCTGGTTTCTGGACTATTACCTGGATAAAATGAAAGCGGCCGGGGATGGCAAGCGCCTGCTGGATATCCTGGATCTGCACTGGTATCCGGAAGCGCAGGGTGACGGCATTGTCGTTAAGTTTTCCGCCGAGAGCTATTCACAGGCCAATGCCGAAGCACGCATGCAGTCCCCGCGCACCTTGTGGGATCCTGACTATATCGAGGATAGCTGGATCGGACAATGGTTCAGCCGGTTCCTGCCTTTGTTACCCACTGTGCAGAAGTCTATTGAGAAGTATTATCCCGGCACAAAACTGTCGATTACTGAATACTGCTACGGCGCGGGTAATCATATCTCCGGCGGCATAACGCAGGTGGATGTACTGGGTATTTTTGGCAAATATGGTCTGTATATGGCCAATTACTGGCACCTGGGCGGTGAACTCGACTATATTTCCGCCGCCTTTAAACTTTACCGAAATTACGACGGCAAATTATCCACCTATGGCGATACGAAAGTAGCCGCAACCATGTCAGACAAGGTGAACAGTTCAGTTTACGCTTCAGTTTCCAGCCAAAAGGATGATAAACTGCACCTGATCATACTTAACAAGAACTACAGTGACCCCATTAACGGCACATTCACTATCAACAGCAAGCAAAAATTTACATCAGGTGAAGTCTGGGGCTTTAACGACAGCAGCCCTGTTATTAAGAAGATGGAACCTGTTACCACGATTACGGACAATGGATTTTCCTATACTATCCCTCCACTGACGGCGCGCCATATAGTGTTGAAGGCGGACAGTTCCCCAAAAACCTCATCAGCGATAGGCAACGAGAATAAAACGAACTGATGATATTATAATTAAGGCTATTGTATGTATCATTTTGTGTGTTGGGCGAGCATGTTGAGGGTGTGTTGTCGGAGGTTGGCATCCAGTCGGGGGCCGTGGCCGGGGACGATGATGTCGGCGTCAAATTGCATGAGGTTTTGGATACTCTTGGGCCAGGCTTCCAGGTCGGCATCGGTGGTGTTGCCCATGCCGTCCCAGCCGATGATCATGCAGCCTCCGAAGAGGATTTTACGGGTGGGGAAATAGACCACTACATTATCCGGGGCATGAGTGGGGCCGGGGAAATAGACTTGTACGGTCTCATCCTGAAAGGATAAATCCAAACCCTCTTGCAGGGGGAAGGAATGGGTAGGGGGGTCATAAGGGATACTCTTATGGCGGTCATGGAATCGCTGATACTGGCATTCCTGCAGGGCGTCCAGGGTTTGCCGGCGTATGTCATCACCCTTCTGTTTAAGTAATTTTATAGTGAGATCGGAGCCATAGACGGGAATTCCCTGATCGATCAGAGTACGGTTGCCGCCGAGGTTGTCGTGGTGGTAGCCGGTATTGATAGCGATGATGGGGTGGACTCCGAAGTGATCCTTAGACCACTCCAGGACCTGCCGGGTCGCCTCGGGCGTGTAGGGCGTGTCCACCAGGACCAGAGATTGATCTTTCATCTGGACGAGTAAGGAATGTGCCGCCCAGGGGAATGAATGCGTGATAACATAAGCCCCGTCCTGAATCTGGCTCAGATAGAGGTCCTGGTCAATCCGGATCTGGGAGTTTGACCCGGTGGCGTCTGCCGTACCAGTAGAATTGGTTTCAACCATATTTTCCGGAGATATCCCGGCCTGGTCAGGCGAGCCTGTTATTTGGGAAGCCTGATCGGTTTGATGGTCCTTACAGCCTCTCAGCCAGGAGCAATGTAGAATAAGGTAGAAAGTCAAAGCCGTAAATGCGATTGTTTTGGTGTTTTTCATGGTTTTCCTGTATAGTAACGTCAAATTGTAATACGAAAATAATAAGTTTGATAATCTTGATAAATCTATATGGTATCATATAATATCTGTTAAATAGCATTTGACTATGGAATTTTATGAATAATTTTATTTATTAGCCTGAATGAGCCTATGAATCGTCAAATTATATTGTTTTTATTGACAGGTTTACTATGGCCCGGTTCGGCCCATGCGCAACGTGGGTGGTTTTGGGGGGCGCCGATAGGCAGGACTGAGCCGTCGGTGGATTATGAGGTGTCCTATAGTCCCGGCGAATCAGTGCATGGCCAGGATGCCGATTTGGCCCAGACGGACTATGCGGTCAATATTCTGATTCCGGTTGAGCAGACTGAGCTGTCCGATTGGCATGTTTGGCTTGGATTTCGGGACACATGGTATGATACCTCGGCCCGGTTTCCGGACCAGGATATTGAGCTGCCGGATCATTTTTATCAGCCTGAGATTGGCGGCGCCTGGCGCCGGCAGTTGAATAATGGCTGGATGAGCGGTATTTTATTTTCGTTGGGCTCACCTTCTGATAAGCCGTTTGATTCGTTCGAGGAATATTCGATCGGGGTGACGGGTTTATTAAAGACTCCTATTGATGACCAGAATGCCTGGCTGTTTTTCCTGAATTATGCCAGTAATCGTGAATTTTTACGTCATGTACCCATTCCGGGCGTCGCACGCCTATGGCAGCCCCGCAACGAGTTACGGGCACTTGTAGGGATACCTTTTGCTCAGATCGAATGGCAGCCCCGGGATAACTGGTCTTTGGATTTTTCTTATTTTGTCCCGCGCACCATACATGCGGCCATCAGCTATCATTTTCTGCCGGAGGCCCGATTCTATACCCGCTTTGATTGGGATAATACCCGTTTTTTCCGCTCCCGGCGTGACAATCATGATCACCGGCTCTTCCATTATCAGAAACAGGTAAGCGCCGGTTTGAAGTACGAATTCAATAAAACGTGTTCCGTGGATGGTTATGCGGGTTTTGCGTTTGATCGATTTATGTTTGAAGGCGAAGACTATGATGACCGGGGCCGGGATCGGATAGATATTAAAGACGGTTTTATCTTCGGGCTTCAGGGACGTTTACGTTTTTAAGGTAATTTGATAAGAATGAATAGAGAGTGAGGATTGATTATAATGGAAAGAAATATAGTATTTTGGATGGTATTGAGTTTGTTTTTATTCGGGTGTCAGGAGAGTCCGCGATATTTGTTGTACAGCCCGGAGATTATCACCACGGACGCCTCCAGTGAGCAGGTCAGCGAGGCGTGCCGGGCGGTGATGAAAAAGCTGGCTGCCTGGGTGGATAATGAAGACGGCGGCGGTTCCTATCCCCGGACGGCGGAGAGAGCCAAGAGCTGGACCTATAGTGAAGCTCTGGCCGGCAAATCGAATGTGTATCGCGGGTATTTCAGTTGCCAGGATGAAGACGGTGTCAGTTACAAAATAGAAAAGGTCGGCATTCCGGGTGAGCCCATTTTGCTCCTGCTGGAAAGCGACGACTCAGAGTCTATCCAGAAACTGACCGATATGCTTAAGAAGGAGATGAAAGAAAGGGGGATATATGGGGAATGATAAGAAAGACGCAGCGCCATCCCGATGTACATCGGGGCGCAAAGACGCCAGGTTTTAACCGCTCAATGCTTGATAGTAATTGTTATGATGTCAAACATGAATCAGATCTCGGATTGGTCACCGTGGGGGGAGCGACACAATGAAAGGGCGAGGTATCAGTTTTCGTCCTTTTTGAAAGACTGCGGGATATCCGGGTATAAGGGTCAACGGATACTGGAAATCGGGTCCGGCAACGGTGATTTTCTGCAGCTTTGTCATGAGATGGGTATGTCACCGAGCGGGCTGGAGGTTCTGGAGAATTATTACAACGATACGCGCGATGCGTATCCCCATCTGGATTGCAGGCTCTATGATGGCAGGGAGGCGCCTTTTGGGGATAATACGTTTGATTATATTGTATCGTTTCAGGTGCTCGAACATGTATCGTGCCTGCCGGTCACGCTGGGTGAGTGTGTGAGAATTTTGAAGCCGGGGGGGATCATGTACCATGTGATACCGAATTACCAGTCTTTTTATGAAGGGCATTACAAGATTATCTGGCTGCCGTTTTTGACCAAAGGGACGGGACGGGCGTATTTGAAGGCACTGGGCCGGTATACACCCTATTATGAGACCTTAAATCTGGTAAAGCCTGGGACCCTGAAAAGACTGTTAAGCAGGCAAAAGAAAAAACTGGAAATTATTTCCTATGGTCGGCGGGAATTTATTGACAAGTTTAATCCTGAACAGATATCAAAGACTCATAACAAGCTGCTGAAAAGAGTTCTGCAATTGATATACTACCTGCCTGTAATCAAGAAAGCCATTTTACATGGAATTGCCCTGTCTGATTTGTATTATCCTCTCACCTTAATTGCCAAAAAAAGGGCGGACTGACTGTTTTATCCAGGCTTTAAATATCACCGATCAGCGATTGAAGGGAATCCATGCAATCTTCAGGTGAGTCTGTCTCCATGACGGTTTGTAATAGTATATACTGGCGGTCGGTGAAAATCAGCGGATTCAGGGGATTGAAATGTGCAAATCCCAGTTGGTCTGATATGGCGTTACAGAGTTTATCGATATTTTCGCCTGTAAGAGCGGAGAGATAAATGTGATTATCCGGATTGGTTGGGAGATTTATCAAGTCAATTTTGTTAACAACCGTAATAGTGTTGGTTTGAGGGGGCAAATCGTGTCGATGCTGGTCAGGGAGTTCGTTACAATTCGGCCCGGCTTCCACGACCAGGATGGCCAGGTCCGATTTTTTTATAATTTCGTCGGCCTTTATAAGTGAATGGTGTTCCAGGTCGTCGGCCGGTTGGCGCCGTCCGGCAGTGTCTATGATCTGAACAGGGATACCCTGGATATCAATGAGTTGCCCGGTCCAGTCACGGGTGGTGCCGGGCAGTTCGGAAATGATGCTTTGGGTTTTACCTGATAAGGTGTTGACCAGGGTACTTTTGCCGGCATTGACCGGACCGGTGACAACAACTAAGGCGCCATGAAACAGTTTCCGGGCCAAAGGGTATGTATCCAATAACTCCCGAATATTCTGCCGGATGACTTCAAGGGGAGTCGTCCTTGTTTTAATGGACTCCATAGTGTTTTTAATCCAGGAGGTTAAGCCCTGTGGATATTGGGCCGCGATAGCCTGAGCGGCCATCCTGGTTTTTGCCTGGGGTAATGTTAATTCAATTTCTTCGGCAATGGAATCTACTGGATTCAACTCTTTCCAGGAGGTGATTTCAACATTGTGTTTTTGCAGATATAATAAGAGTCTTTGTACAATGCGTGGTCCGCCGTGACAGTTTATATCCATAATCTCGTTGTCCAAATTATATGCGATGATAACGTGATCAATGATTTCTTCGTTGTCCTGGATAGAACCCATTATAAGGTTCCGGCCTGTCCGGGATAAATTATTAGACTGTTTATGCGGATGGAAGATTTTATTGATGAGATCAGGACTTTTTGGCCCCAATAGCCGAACTACGGCAATTCCGGCCGGGCCGGGCGGAGTTATGAGCGCAGCGCGTAAAGTCATGGCAACTGTTCCGCTTGCAGGTTTTCGCGATAACGACGATAGGCCAGATACAGTCCGTCAAGGCATAGATCAGGCACCAAAGAGTCAATGAAATCACATTGTTGGGCGATGAGTTTACAATTGCCGCCGGTCGCGACGACCTGCGGCCAGTGGCCCAGTTCCATGGCAAAGCGTTCCACTATTTCGCGCAGAGCGCCGAGTGCCCCATAATAAATACCACTTTGAATGGCTGATTCCGTATTAATGCCAAAAACGCTATCCGGTAATTTGATTTTTACATGGGGCAGCGCCGATGTATGTTCATTCAAACTCTGGGCCGACAGATTGAGTCCCGGCAGAATCGTCCCGCCCAGAAAGATTCCATTATCGTTGACACAATCGATAGTCATAGCCGTACCAAAGTCAGCGATAACGACCGATGATTCAATCACGGCATAGGCCGCGTACGCCGTCAGAAGCCGGTCGGGCCCCACAGTTTTAGGATTCTCAATGGCAACTTTCATTTCCAGGGGGAAATCACGGCCTATGAGAAGTATGTTCTGATTCAAGGCCTCTAGAGCAGATTTTTCCACTATGGCCAGACCCATGGGATTGACACTGCTTACTGCTATTGGGACGGTTTCAGCTCCCAGTGGCTGGGGTCCGCAGAGTTCCCGGAACGCCGTTAACATATCCCGGATAGAGTCCGAATCCGCCTTTATAACCGAAACATGTTCGGTACGATCAAGTTTTTCCCGGGTAAAGACCCCCAAAGAGATAGTGCTGTTACCTATGTCGATAGCTATTAAATCCATGTATAATCAGCCGTAAAACAGTTTATAATTCATTTATGTCCGTTTCGTTTTCATCCTGCAAATGAGGCGGAACCGGCAGGCCGGGACTGTCCTTTTTGGTTATTTCCGCATTCAATTTATCGATCTCTTTCCATAGTAATTCAGATAAATCCTTGAGCCCGCTGCCGGTCACGGAAGATATGGGTATTATATCCTTATTCATTTCCTGACACAACGTCTGAAATTCTTTCTTTTGGGGATCAAGATCCATTTTAGCAGCAACGATAATTTCCGGTTTTTGGGCCAATACCGGACTGTATTCTGAAAGTTCATGCCGAATCGCATGATAGCTTTTGACTGGTTCCATGCCATTTGAACCGGAGATATCCAGCAGGTGTAGAATAATGCGTGTTCTCTCAATATGCCGTAAAAAATCATGGCCTAAACCCTGACCTTTATGAGAACCTTCGATCAGGCCGGGAATGTCAGCGACGATAAACCGGCGATAATCGGATAACTCCACAATTCCCAAGTGAGGTTGCAGGGTAGTGAACGGATATGACGCCACTTTCGGTCGAGCAGCAGAGATTCGTGATAGTAACGTACTTTTACCGGCGTTAGGCAGACCCACCAGGCCGATATCCGCTATAAGTTTTAGTTCCAGCTTCAAATGACGTTCCTGACCGGCTTTGCCTGGTTTAGCGATACGCGGTGTTTGATTGCTAGGGGTAGCAAACCGCTTATTTCCTTTGCCGCCACGTCCGCCGCGAGCCACACAGACTTCCTGGTCAGGACCGTCTAAGTCTTTCAATATTACATTCCGATCATAGTCGTAAATGATAGTACCGGCAGGGACTTCAATAATTAAATCGTCTCCGTTTTTCCCATACATGTTTTTTCCCTTACCATCACCACCTCTCTGGGCCGTCCAATGGTGTTTGCCGGCAAAGTCTAACAAGGTAGTATGTGAACGTGTGGAACGTATAATAACACTGCCACCCTTGCCCCCATCACCACCATCAGGTCCGCCTTTAGGAATAAATTTCTCCCGTCGGAAACTCACACAGCCGTTACCGCCGTCTCCGGCTTTTACATAAATTTCTGCCTGGTCAATAAACATCTTTGCTGAATATCTCTAAAAATACAGTCACAATGACCCATGTGTCATTAAAAGTTAAAAATATCTTATGATTTCAGACGCTGCTGTATCATTACAATAATTCATATACCTTGGAGGGTATTAAACATTATCACAAAAAAAGAGAGCAGTTTAAAAGACCACTCTCGATTTGATTATAAAAGGGTAAAATTTATTTAAAATCTACTAAGCTAATTATGTTTGTTGAATACAAATTTTTTTGCCTTTAAAAGTCACTATACCATCACTTAAAGCAAAAAGGGTATAATCCTTTCCTATTCCAACATTATTACCAGGCATAAATTTTGTCCCGCACTGTCGCGCAAGAATCGAACCAGCCTTAACCTGCTGGCCTCCAGAAGTTTTCAATCCACGGAATTGGGGATTACTATCTCGACCGTTCCGCGAAGAACCCTGTCCTTTTTTGTGTGCCATAATTATTTTACCTTTAGTAACTTATATTAATTTGATAGTTCCGTTTTTTTGTATTTATCGCATAATCCAATTTCGGCTGTGATATAACATAACACGGTCCTGAGGATTATATTGATCACCAGGAACGCGGTATTCTAGCATTAAACTTTTACGAAGCAAGACTTTTTTAGGTTTTCCGGTATCCAGATCAATCCCGCCTGGATAGTCCACGGTAGTTGTCTCATTACTTAATCCAGAAATGAAAATTTTTACATGAGTTGCATTGGGATCGAAATCCTCGAAAATCGCGACCGAGTCCCTTGCGTTATCCTCTCCAATCAGAATTTTTCCAGAAACCTGATCTTCATGTTCCAGCAGGGGAATGGTGGATGGATAGAGATCACGAATGGCATTATAAACAGGCCTGCGAACGTTATCCCCTGCCTGATAAAGCTTTAAGGAATCAGTCAAGATCTCGAAATTAGGATAAAATTCCACATCCTGTCCGGTTTTATTAGTTACCGTATACAGCAAGTACCAAAACCGTCGCGGATTATATTCTCCAGGCAAAGTTAAAGATATCTGCTGAGGATCACCATGCAATTCAAAGTCCAATTGCCAGGTCCCTGGCGGTGGAACAAGAGCAGGCTCCGGAACTGCCCCAGCAAAAGACATCAGCAAGGCAAACGCAATTAATAATAAAATTAAGATTACTAAATTATTTTTTGGTATCATATCATATCGCAGGGTGTATGAGGGATTTTAAATATTTAAACTGGTTTTTATCTCAATTGTCTTATATATCAATAGTTTATCGTAATTTTTCATTTTGTCAAGCATGCAAATTATTAAAGAATATGAAAAATATATAGGAATAAATGAAGTGTAAATAATTGTAAAGCCCTGTAATTAAATAAGTTAAGGTGTTTTGCAGTAATACGGTCAGGTTTTAATCATCACAATTTTAGAATTCTATCTATTGTATACCAGTCCAGGAATTAAATAATCAAACAGAGCATATTATTATCCAGATACATAATTGATAAAAAAAACTTATAATATACTGAAAATAATGGAGATACAGAAGAAGAGGGCTTCTCTTTGTCGCAGGGAATCCCTGGTAACTCCAATAAAGACCGTAGGTGTGGAGTTGGATATGCCTACTATCGGGTGTGCTAAAAGCCGTTTAATAGGGTCACATCGTGAGGTAGGCATGAAAAAGGGGAGTCATTGCCGGCTCATGGACGATAAGGAGGTTATAGGCAGGGTGTTGAGGACACGGGAGGGCCTAAAATGTATGTATATTTCAGAGGGTCATCGGATTATTCTGGATGAGGCGGTTCAGATTGTATTGAAATGTTGCCGGGGCTATCGATTGCCGGAACCCACCCGTCGGGCGCATCAATTGGCCACAAAAATAAGAAAACAAGTCTTGTGACCTGTGAATAAATAGTGTATAAGATATAGTTTCATTTATATATTATATCTAATAAGTGGGTTGTTTACTGAAACCCAATATAAATATAAATGGCATGTAATTTTTAGAATACCTTCAAATTTCTGAAAGACAGGTTATTACGAGCTGGTTATGAGTGAAAATTTTGATAATGAAACCAAAAACGAAAATCAGGAAATGCCTGATTTAAATAGTATACCCCATGATAATAATTCGCCGGTCAGTCCGTCAGAACAGAAGATTCCCGTATCTGGCGATGATAACGAATTGGATAAGGAAATCCAGGAAGCCCTGGGAGATATGAGTATATTGGATGTCTATGGTATGGCTGAAGAAAACTCATCCGATAGCGAGGCCCATGCCGGGATGGTAATAAATGTTGATAAGACACAAGATCATTCTTCCGTGCCGGGTATCAATCGGGGCAAGGTAATAAGTGTAAGCAATGATGGGGTATTTGTTGACCTGGGGGGGAAATCACAGGGATATTTACCCAAGGAGGAATTTGAAGAGGATGAGAAAATTGACGTCGGTACTGAGGTTGATGTTGTTATTGTACGATACGACGCTCGTGATGGTTTGTTAATCTTATCCCGCAAAACCGCAGAGCAGCGTCTGCTGCGTAGTCATCTGAAGGAAGGCGCTTTAGTTGAGGCGCGGGTGGTGGGTTCAAATAAGGGTGGCTTGGAGTTGGATATAAAAGGATTAAAGGCGTTTATGCCGATCTCGCAAATTGATATCCATAGAATCGACGAGTTAGATGGACTTATTAATCAACGCTGGGTGTGTGAAGTCATGCAGGTTGAGCGTGGAGACAAGAACATTGTCTTAAGCCGTCGTAAGGTTCTGGAAAGAGAAGAACTGGAGAAACGGGATAAGCTCTGGGAAGAACTGCAGGAAGGGCAACTCCGTAATGGAAAAGTACGCTCGATAGCCGATTATGGCGCTTTTGTGGATTTGGGCGGGATCGATGGTCTGTTACATGTAAGTGAGTTGAGCTGGGCTCGAGTCAAGCATCCCAGGGAAATTCTGGAGGTGGGACAAAGCATCGATGTGTTGGTGATTGAGATAGATAAGGAAAAACATCGGATATCACTGAGTTTACGTAAAGCCGGCGGGGATCCCTGGAGCACTATAGAACAAAAATATAAAGTGGGTGAGCATTATAAGGCCCAAATTACGAGTTTAATGAATTTTGGCGCCTTTGCCCAGCTTGAGCCGGGGCTGGAAGGATTAATACCCATTGGAGAGATGACCTGGGCCGGCAGAATTAAACATCCCTCTGATATTGTGCAGCCGGGTATGATGGTGGAAGTTCAGATTTTAAAGATTGATGCTAAAAAGCGCAAAGTGTCTTTGAGTATGAAGAGTCTGCAGGAGAATCCCTGGAGTAATATAGACCAGAAGTATGTCAGGAATAATGTCTATATCGGGACTATTTCCCGGCTGACTGATTTTGGCGCCTTTGTGACCCTGGAAGCGGGTGTTGACGGACTGATTCATGTCTCGGAAATATCAGAAAAAAGGGTGAACAAGCCATCGGATGTACTTACGGAAGGCCAGGAAGTCCAGGTTCGGGTTCTCCATGTGGAAAAGGATAACCAGCGTATATCCCTGTCTCTCAAAGGTATATCATCGGATGAGCACGAGGAGAAAACCAATCAGCCTGATAGAGAAGAATATGAAAAGAAAAGGAAAGATCGTCCCTTACGCGGCGGCCTGTCATGGTAAATAATATTTAGTTGTAACAGGCCTGCTGGTTCAGTAGCACTAATTAGTATGACGAGTTTGTAACTGGCTGAATAATAATAGATTACATAACCCTTAGGAGTGACAGGGTATTGTGATTGGAATTATAAGGATTGACAAAGGGAGCGGTTTTTAGTACATATATAGTAGTAATGGGCGATTAGCTCAGTTGGCTAGAGCGCCTGCTCGACAAGCAGGAGGCCACAGGTTCAAGTCCTGTATCGCCCATTTATTTTTTAGCCTGATTGTGCCAATAGTATTTTCTAAGAGCAGGTAATATTATGCGGGCGTAGCTTAATGGTAAAGCCCCAGCCTTCCAAGCTGGTCATGTGGGTTCGATTCCCATCGCCCGCTTTT
>JAFGHE010000134.1 GCA_016930295.1 Sedimentisphaerales bacterium | reverse complement strand
TCTGGGACAAAGAAGAAAAGCAAACAGTTTGGGTATGGAAAAAGGCTGCCAAAGGGGGCGATACTTTTAGCAGACATTAGAGCAGAAGAATACGTGATCAGGGGTAAGCAATTTTAAACAAGATAAATTTTGAACTCTTAGCGCCACAGGGATAATCCTGGATTCCTGCTTTCGCAGGAATGACACATTAGGTGTCCCCGTCTGCGCGGGGGTGGAACTTATGCAGGAATGACTGTCAATTTTACTATTGAAAAAAATCCAAATTATCCTGTTGATCCTGTCATCCTGTCTAAAAAAGTGAAATGAATAATAAAGAGAAAGGGACGGTTACTTTAGTAAATGTATCTAAAAAAGTGAAATGAATAATAAAGAAAAAGGGACAGTTACTTTAGTAAATGTAACAGAAAGGATTGGTCTTTTAATCCTAAGTGTTACGTGGAGTTTGCCCATCCCCAATCCCGCCGGGGGCGGGCTTGAGGCTGCCACCCGATTAGAACATGCTTATGCTGCGCAAAAGCATGCCACCCGTCAATTCTGAACATTTTTCATCTGTGGGATAAGGTTATTGTAAATGAACATATTAAGTATTACTGCTTTACGATTATGGCACCTACTTTCGCCCCTACGGGGCTTTAAATATAACTCCATCATTACTGGAGGCTTACGCCCCCGGCTAAACACTGCCGCCCTTTCAGGGCTAATAAGAAAATCATATTTTAGTATGATTTAACTACAGATACAAAATGTTCTTCAGTGTCGGGTGTATTTGTCGAATACGGTGATGACGGGGAGGGCGTTGGCATCTTTGTCGAACATGGTTCGGCGTCCGCCCCAGCGTGAGGCGGGCTCCCACCAGAAGACGCCTTTGCCGCGGTTGTCGGGGGTATCCAGAACGACGCGATTAACCTCATCCAGAAATTGTTTTTGTCCTTCGGGGGTTTCGGGGAAGGGGGCGGGTTTGTCGCGGTATTCGGCGGGCTCGCAGTTGTAGGCGGCTTCCACGACGATGATGTCTTTCTTATACTCGTTGGCCATGAAGATCATGTTTTCGCGCAGGTCCAGCAGGGAGCCGTGCCACCAGGGGTAGTAGGACTGGCCGATGATGTCATAGTCAATATTATAGGAGTGCCACTTGTCGAAGAACCATTTCGTTTTTTCTTTGTTTCCGCCCTGATCGATATGGATCATGATAAGGGGGCGGGGCGCGTCAGAGCGGCCGGCGTCAACGCCTTTGATCCCGGCTTCCAGCAGTTGGGCGAGGTTATCCCAGTTTTCCGGAATTTTACCATCCGGCCAGAGCATGCCGCTGATGATTTCATTTCCGATCTGGACCATGTCCGGCATGGCATTGGCATCGCGAAAGGCAACGATGGTATCGCGCGTGTATTCGAATACGGCTTCCACGAGTTCTGCGTGCGATTTGCCTTCCCATGCCTTGGGTAGATATTGTTTTTTCGGATCGGCCCAGGTGTCGGAATAGTGAAAGTTGAGCAGGAATTTGTATTCGAGCTTTTTGGCTTCCTGGGCGAGCGCGATAGTGTATTCCAGGTTGTTGGGCAGCCGTGTGGGAGTATGGAAGAGGCGCAGACGGATCCAGTTATAGCCGTGGTTTTTGAATATCTGCAGGCCCGGCGCAGGTTCGCCGTTATCTTTGAAGACTATGCCGCTGTCTTCGGCCGCCTTGAGGAAGGACAGATCCGCGCCGATGGCATAATCCAGGGCATAGGCTCTTCCAGAGGTTACAGTCAGCACGGCAATTGAAATTATAATTACTATTAAGGCCTTGTTGTAATAGCTTCTTCTCACCGGTTCGCTCCTTTTCTGGTTATTTATCTAACCGTGAAATAAACAGTTGCAAATAATTATATACAGTCAAAGTTTGGCTTCAACAATTTAACCAAAATTTACGGTAAGAATCAAGATATTTTTGAGAAGTTGATATTAATACTTTTAGATACACGGGGATGGTAACCAGATGTTGGGATTTATAAGGTTAAAGATTTATTTTATCAAGTCCCTCGGCAAGCTCGGGATGACAAGATTATAAGCTATTTTTACCCATCGCCTATCTGCCTTCGGCAGACAGACGCTGCCACCCAGGTTAGAACAGATTAGTATGGTCAGGGGGTGTAGAGCCAGTTTTGTGCCAGTGTGGCGAAGTCCAGGAGGTTTACTATATTGTCGCAGTTGAGGTTTGTGCCGCCGCAGAGGTCGCAATCGGTTTCGAGCCAGTGATCGGCCATAGAGATCAGGTCGATTAAATCGATATCGCCGTCCGGCTCGGTATCACCCGGGCGATAGGGGGTTTCAATCACCTGTCCGTCAAAGGTGTGATATCGGATACCCGGTGTACCGCAGTAGGTCATATTATGCAGTTCGATTCCCTTGATATTGCGTAGCTGGAGCTGGTCGACGATACATTGGGAGATACCCGGCTCGAACATGGGTTCGAAGTAAAAGTTTTCGCACCAGTTGTGATGGCCGGCGGTGTAGCATTGCGAGTCACAGGAATACAGATAGATGGGTTCGGTGGTTAATCCTGTTATAAGGGTCTCTATCCAGGCATCAAAAGGATCTTCTAAACATATCAAACCTGAAGGACATAATAAGGTGTAGGATGTCATAATAAAGACACCATCCTCACTATGGGATCTTTGATAGTAATTACCGCTTGGCCATGGGGAGCATGGAGTGGGGCAATAGGTGGGCGTTTGGGCGTCAGAGCATGTGAGAGAGACAAAAACGACGAGTAAAAATCCAATAAGAGATATTTTTGCGTTCATGATCAGCACTCCTTAACAGACGGCAAGCCGGTTATGGATATTGTAATTAAATTTATCAGGGCGTGCCGTAGAGCCAGTGTCTGGCCAGTTCGGCGAAGTCCTGGAGGTTTACTTTGTTATCGCAGTTGAGGTTGGCCCCGCCGCAGAGGTCGCAGTCAGCGGCGAGCCAGTGATCAGCTATGAAGAGCAGGTCGGTTAAATCGATATCACCGTCCGGCTCGAAATCGCCCAGGCGATAGGGGGTGTCAATCACCTGTCCGTCAAAGGTATGGTATCGGATGCCCGGTGTACCGCAGTAGGTTATATTATACATCTCGATTCCCTTGATGTTGAGTATCTGGAGCTGTTCGATGATACACGGGGAGATGCCGGGCTCGAACATGGGTTCGAAGTAAAAGTTTTCGCACCAGTTATGCCAGCCGGCGGTGTAACATTGAGAGTCACAGGAATAGAGGTAGATGGGTTCAGAGGTTAATCCTGTAATGATTGTTTCCTGCCATGCTTCAAAAGCCAATGTCTTACAAATCCAGCCCGGCGGACATATTTCCAGGTGATATATTGTCATAATAGATACACCATCGTCAGTCAAAGATCTTAGTTGGTCCCCCATAACCGGATATGGAAAACATGAACTCGGACAGGATGTGGGTATGGGCGGATCGAGTGTGGGGCATTCCAGATCGGCCGGATCCGGTTGAGGCAGTTCTCTTATCTGTTTTACACATATGCCGCCGGCGGGCAGGGCGGCGCCGCCGGGTTCGAGGTTTTTATATTCAAAGTCAATGATATAGTCATTTTTTCCGGTCTGGTTTTCAAATTCATCAGACGCGTCCACCAGTGCCTGTGCCAGTTCGAGATAGTCATCCTGCCAATCCATAACCTTTTCACCCAAAACTACCAGGTTTGATCCGCTGACAAATGTAAGTGTAATCACGCCTGAGCCATCCACATAGGCCTGAACTTCTTCGGGTATGGACCCGTCGGTGGGATTGGCCACAGAGGTGGCGCCCAGTTGGGTGACCAGTTGTATGGATTTTTCCGGGCCGGAGCTGCTTTTTTCGAGGGTGGCGACCCCGTTGGCCAGTTCAAATTCGTCGGGGAAGGAATGGTGGACCAGAATTGCCATGCCCACCTCGTTGGGATCGACGCCGTATTTAAGACGTTCGAGAAAGGCGTTGTCATTATAAAAGCTGGCATAGACCTTTCGGATGGCGCGGAATACGCCGCGTTCCTTGCTTTCGGTGGGGTCGCAGATACAGGGTCCGGATCCATCGCCGTCCAGATCATCGGCCAGGCAGCCGCTGTAACTGTCATAGAGGCCGGCGCCCACGAACTCATTGGCGTCTTCGATGTTGGTGGAGCTTCGGAAACGAATATTGCTGTTCATATCGAAGCCGTAGCATGGATCCTGGAGGGTGTTCAATATGGCATTCTGTAACTGAGGACTGAATATGGTAGCGTCGGTATCTTTAAAGAGGTCCTCGCGGATGTATTCCAGGTCATTGCTCAGGGCCGTCATATCGTCGGGCGGCCAGGAGTATCCCTGGAGGATAGAATTTATTTCCTGTCTGAGTGTTTTTCCGGAGGAGACGGTCTGGTCCAGAAATTCGTTCCACAGATCGAATGAAAACGCTGTGGGTACGGGCGCCCTGTCGGGGATCGAGCGGGTGAGCATGCCATAGTTTGCGGCTTTGCCGCCGAAGTATTTGATATCGGCGGGGACGAGGTTATTGGGATCGGCGCTGTAGGCGCCGTAGGTTGCCATGGGTGGATAATCAAGTGGATTCGGGGCTTTTAAGGCGAGCAGGTTTTCGATCTGCTGTTGGGTCATGACCGCATCGACGTCAGTGAACTCCACAGTGCAATAACCGGCGCTTTCTTCGACGCAAAGGAGGGTATTAAATCCGATCATGGACTGGGCCGTATCAATATCGTCCTGAACCGCCAGGTAAACCATGGGCACTCCGTAGGTTTGTGCCAGTATAACCACGTGCGAATTGGGTGTGGTGGGGGCCAGTGTTATTATGCCTGCGACATCCGGTATCTCAGCGGGGATTCCGTTGGTCAGGAGAATGTCGTCCGGTTCGAGCTGGCCGGAGAGATAGGCATCCTGTATTAAATCGGCGGTGACGAATTTTATTTCGCCGAGGGCCCAGCCGGGCGAGTAGCCGATGTTTCCTGAGATCCACTGGGCGATAGAGCCGACCGGGACGCCCTGGGCCAGGAACCAGTCCCGGTTGGCGTCCGCTTC
>JAFGHE010000133.1 GCA_016930295.1 Sedimentisphaerales bacterium | reverse complement strand
GCATCTCCACCAGCAGTTCTCCCAGCTTTTTACCACTGGTTTTCTGCCGGCCCAGAGCGGTATGGAGTTCCTCCTCAGTGAGGTGACCTTCCTGAAGCAGCATCTGTCCCATTTTAATCGCCTGAGATAACAGCTTCATAAGAAACTCCTCACGGCCGATGTCGTGTCCGGATATATTTCGAAACGACGGCTCAAACGAGTGAGGTCTAAAATTTTACCGACCAGTTTATTCATACTGCAAACCTTCAATCTCAGGCCGCGATCCTTCATTTGCCGGTGATGTCGTTTTATCAGTTCCAGGCCGGCACTGTCAATACAGTTGGTCTCAGAGAGGTTCAAAATGATACGTTTGGTCCAGTTCTGGCAAAAACCCTGCAGGGCTTTATCCAGCTCTTCCAGTTCTCCTGATAACAGTGCACCCATAGGCTTGACCAGGGTGACCGCACCCTCATTGTTAATCACCACTTGCATGCGAAAGTTCCAGTAGTTTTAAATCATGAATAAGAAAACGCTGTTCCTGATGTTGCCGGTCCGCTGTGGATCTGAACAACTGGCGATATATCGTGTCCAGCATGTTTTCCATGGAACCGCTAAAGGTGGTCTGATCCGCGTCGGACCACTGAATATCAACCGCCATAATATCCAGGTTCGCAAAAGACTGATCTTTTATCATCTCCTGACCGAGCCGGTCGGTCAGGGCGTTCATTATCGAATGGGCCAGGAATGCATTCGTACGGGGCAGAATAAAGGCAAACACATCGTCAGCCATTCGGCCCAACAGGGACTCTTTGCTCATTTCCCGCACCAGCTTGTTCAGGCACCGGCCGATAGCCGACGAGAGTTGGTGCCACTGCCCGGACTGGCCCGCGAACATATTCCGAAAACCCCGAACCGTTAAGACCACCACACTGAAAAGTTCATCCTGCTGCCGGTAACGTTGGGCCAGATTCTGGGCCTTTAACAAAAATGTCTCCTTGCGCAATACCCCGCTGGCCGGCTCATGCTCAATCAGCCATTGACGCTGGTTGGTGGCCTGCAGATGCTGCCAGAATAGTTTTATCAGGTCCACGGCACTATCAAAATCGTCCCTAAGGGATTTATGGTCCCGGCCGCCAGGGCCCGCCGCGGCGGCGCCCGTCCGTTCCACGTTGATAAGCAGCGGCTGACCGTATTCCCGGTATAAGGGAATACACGCGTGGCATATCAGAGAACAGGTTTGTGAGGCTTTATCATCGCCGGCTGACCCGGGCGCGATCGGCCCGAGATACGATTTACCGGATGTCAGTGATTCTCTGATGTGGAATTCGTCCAGCGGCACGGAACTGGGATGACGCGCAGGATGATGAGTAAAACATTCCCGGCCGGCCTTATCCGATGAGGAACTGCCGGCATACGAATCGCGGATGACACATTCCACCAGCTTCTTGTATTCACTGTCCGGACACCATAACGATACGCAGCACGAGCCCAGCACGTGATGCAGGACTTTTTCCGACATGCGAATAAAACACTGATAACGATATAACAGATCGTTGCTGTTTTGCATCAGGGATAATTCATCGAGTATGGTTCGCAGGTAATCATTATTCGTTTCGCCGCCGGCGCGGCGCCCGCCCGGCTCCCTGGAATCATCCGGCGAAGCGGCCGGCTGAGGTTCCGGATTCTTTTCGGTCGGCCGGGTTTGACCAGAGCCCAGGGAAAATCCCATCAGGCCGATGCAAACCATTAATAAAATCACCGGCACCCCGTCAGACGGCATTCGGAGAATCCCGGCAGTAGTCGTCAGGATCATTACACCTATCCCGGTTCCGAACAGAATTATAATTTTAAATGTCTTATCCATAATTGGTGCTCTATTGGTTTTGCCCTGAAACCGTCCCTTTCACCTGAAGGCGGATGGCTTCTCATCTCCTAATTGCCGACCTTCGGCCCCAGTACGGGACCGGTTACGATAAGTGGCAGTTTGACCAGCATCTCAGTGCCGTTATTGACTTCGCTGTCCACCTCGATCGTGCCGCCATGCAGCATGACGATCTCTTTACTGATGGCCAGCCCCAGCCCGCTGCCGGTGATTTGAGCCATTTCCTCTCTGTCCACCCGATAGAATTTTTCAAATATTTTATTTAAATCCCGGGCGGGGATACCATACCCGGTATCGGCCACCTTGAGATAGACAAAGTTTTCATCCACATTGGTTTCGACAAAGACGGTACCGCCGTCCGGTGTGTACTTGATCGCGTTGGTCAGGATGTTGTGGATGACCACCGCCAGTTTATCACGATCGGCATACAGGTTGGGCAGTTTGGGATGATAGTTCGTCTGCAGGGTGATTTTCTTTTCCGCGGCCGACCCTTTGATATCATTGACGCATTGCCGTACCAGCCGGTCCAGCGCCACCTCGCCTTTATCCAGGGTAACTGAACCCGTTTCCATGCGGGCCATATCCAGAACGTCGTTCACCAGGCGGATCAGGCGAGAAGTTTCCTCATTGATCACGTTAAAGGCCTCTTTCTGGGCCTTGGCATCCAGTACCATATCAGACAAAAGCGTTTCCGCGTAGGCCCTTATGTTGGTTAAGGGACTGCGCAGTTCATGACTGACATTGGCGACGAAATCATTCCGGGCTTCTTCAGCAATCTTTTGCTGGGTGATATCGCGGATAATCAGGAGAATATCGCCTGCTTCGCCGCTTTGTAACAAACGATGACAATGTACGCCCAGAACCGATTGCTCCGCCTGGCCGCTGACCATGACCTCAAAGGAATTGTCAGTCAGGGAATTTTCCGGATTCAGGATGGATTCCAGGTGGCTTTTGGCCGAGACATCTTCGAACATGTTCAGTACCGATTGCCCGATGAAATCACTTAAATTCCGGCTGATAAGACCTTCACAGGCTCGATTCACCAGCGTAATGATTCCTTTGGCGTCGGCCAGGGCCACCCCGTCCGGAAGGGTGTCGAATAAACCCAATAACCTTTGCGAGTCGTAACTGCAGAGAAATTGTCCCATACTCTCGTTCGACGTGCCGGTTTGACTTTCCGATAGCAGAGAGTCAATCGAGGACAGCAGCCTGTTCCATCCGATTCCCACCGGCGGCATGGGCGCCTGGACTGGAAACGGGGTCAGGGTGTTCCAGACCTTCTGGGTTGGACTGAGATGGCCCACATCTTCCAGGTTCGCTTCGATAGCACGCACCATCGTCTGATGTTTATAAAGACCCCATAGAATCATTGTCAGAGCCCCGGAGCTGATACCACCCAGCCCGGCCAGTATGGGCAAAATCAGGGACGCCAGGGTATCCTGACCCCAGGGCGTCCTATAAACAAAAAATAGTCCGGCTAATAACAAAATGATAATAAAATTAATGAATGTCAGTAACTTGATTGTCTTCATAATGGCTTTTCTGTACTGCTTATTTCAAAAAAACGTTAATATCCGTTAAAATCCTTATCACCGGGTACCAGAATAGTTACCTCATCGTACCGTGCATGGGTTTCCATCCTTCAATCAGCGCATATCTCCGATGTACTGTCTATTATGTATCGTCTTTCTGGAAGCGCAAATTGCCCGCCCAGATAAATTTTCATAAAATCAGCCTCGAATTTTACCGCCGGGACAGGACGAAATTTGTCACAAATATGGAGTTAGCCTTAAGCGGGGCAGGAGTATGGTCGATTTTATGGTTGGAAAACTTTGTTTTTCTGTTATCGAGGACTATTTATCGGAACGTGTACACCATGAAAATACTACTGGCTGATGATGACAGGAGACTTCATCTCGTGGTGAAGATGTGGCTGGAGCGCAATGGGCATGAAGTTACCAGTGTCTTTAATGGTTCCGAAGCACTGGAAAAACTCGAGGCCGAACCGTTCGATGGTCTGATAACCGATGTCAATATGCCCCTTATGAAAGGCATGGACCTGGTGAAGGAGGTATTGCAATTACCGGAGAAACCGGAATTGATCATCGTGTTAACCTCCCGCTGTGATATGAAAGAAATAGAGCAGGATATTAATTCGGACCTAGTGCATCACTTTAACAAGCCATTTAGCCCGTCGGCCCTGGCGGAACTTATTGAACAGTTATCTCAACGAAAAGAGAATCAAAATGAATCCGGCAAACAGACAACTATATCGTAACCTGCTTAACCTGTTACGCGACGGCCATAGCGCCTCGGAACTTTTCTCGTCATCTGAACAGGAGACCTGTGATGTCGAAACCCTGATGGCCCGCCTGCCGGATAATATTAATGAAGAACTCTATGAGATTGTCGTCGCCTTCGAGCAACTCCGCGATGAAAATGAACAATTCAACCGGGAGATCCTCTCCAGCTACGATCATCTTAACTCCGCCTTTAATGCCGCCGTGGCCGTGGCCGCCTGCCGGGAAGTAAGAACGGCCGTTCAGGTTCTCACCGAGCAGATCGGTAATGCCATTGATGCCGCCTATGGCTATTATGTAGGCAAGCTGGCCCTGTCATTCCCTCGTCCCCGCAACGAGGTACCCGGCAACGGAGCCATTATACTTTTTGATACGATATCTTCCCCGGGAGAAAATTTTTCTAATGCCAAAGATTTTTTTATAAACCGCGCTGAAAATATCGAATACTTATTGACCAAAGGGGATGACCTGGAAGTGGCCATGATCGATTATCAGGGAAGAAATGAATTGGATCACGAAGGCCGGGGTAATGTATTAAAAGTCAAACTATCCGGTGATGACAAGGATATGAGTTCATCTGGAGATTTAATCTTTGTTCGGGAAAAGGACCAGGAGCCCTTTATGGCCGTGGAAATGAACCTGGCCGGCTCCATCGGATGTCTCGGGTCGGCCGTGCTGGGTAATATTATCTATGCCCAGAAATTACACCGAACCTCTCTCCAGATGGTAAGCTCGCTGGTAAGAGCCATGGAGGCCAAGGATAAATATACCAGCGGCCATTCCGAACGGGTGGCTCGCATCGCCTGCCATCTGGCCCGCGAACTGGGACTGGATGACGACCAGATCAAAACCCTCGAATGGGCCGGACTCCTGCATGACGTGGGGAAAATCGGGGTTCGCGACGATGTCCTGTCTAAGGCCGGCCGACTCTCCGAAGAGGAATTCGAGCATATTAAAACTCATCCCGCCCAGAGCTATAATGTGCTCGAACCGCTCGAAACCCTGCGCCATATCCTCAGGGCCGTACGCCATCATCACGAACATTACGACGGCACCGGCTATCCCGATGGACTATTCGGCGAAGATATTCCCTTAATGGCACGTATCCTCCAGATCGCCGACGTATGGGACGCCTTGACCTCCACCCGTTCCTATCGTAAAGCCATGTCACCCCAAAAAGCCATGCAGATCATGAACGACGAGGCCGGCACCATCATGGATCCATATCTGGTCGAAGTCTTTAATGAAATGATGCAAAACAGCAATTACGCCTTCTAAACCAGTTCGGTCAGTCTTTCCAGATGCCACCGCCAATAGTGGATATTGGCAATTGAAACTTTTGTTTGTAATCCAGAAACAAGCGTTCGCAATACTTTTGACGTGTCTCATCCCGATTCATCGGGGCTGGCGTCTTTCCAATCCCTTTTAATTTTATCCTGTATTCTTTCCTCAATAGTTTGTATCCTTAATTATAAATACTTAAATGGACTGATTATGTTTGGTTAATCACCATAAGTATATATTATTAGCCCTGAAAGGGCGGCAGTGTTTAGCCGGGCGGCGTAAGCCCCCGGTAGTGAATGAGTTGTATTTTTTAAGCCCTGAAAGGGCGAAAGAAGGAATCTGAAACCTGAATACATAATTAGTAATTTTTTATTTATGATTTTAAGACAAAGATGAAAAAAACAATGCCTCATCCTATAAAACTGATTCTGGAATTCAAACGAGTCATCGGTTTTACCGCACTGGTCTATCTGTTGGGTAAAACATTAAAACGCAAAGGAATAAAATATACCTCCGTGGCCGCGATTATCGGCATTGGGGCCCTGCTGGCCGAAACCATTGGCAATACCTATGGCATCGATCTGTTCGGCCGGGATTTTAACGCCATGTGGATCCCCGCCGTTACGGCCCTGTTAACCTTTGGACTGGGTAACATCCTGACCGGTGTTTCCAATCTCTTCAGTTTCGAACGCATTCTGACCGCGGACGCCAATGCCATCAACCTGATGGAAGATCGAAAAAAAGCCGACATGGAACACCATCTGGCGGTTTTGTGGGATCGCGTGTTCAAGTACGAAGCTGCGCTAAACGAGCCGGAACCGGTTCCAGATTCCCAGGAGCAAACAGCGCTCCACCGTGACATTATACCACTGGTGAAAAACTGGCCCGAAACCATCAAAGCGGATATCGGGCTGGAGGATGACAACCTGGAGGAATTTATGGCTCATCTCGCCCGGTTCCGGCCGGATGTCCCGCAAAAGGGCTGGACCCGGCAGAGCTTTATCGCGTCCGCCGCCTTCAGCCTGCGCAAATCACTCCCGCAGAAACTGGAACGATCATTGAGCGGCTTTGACCTGTCCTTGCTGGAAGACTGGTATGACGGGGCCTGTTTTACGCTGGAAGATTGCAAGCTGAAAGAACAATATGCAGCTCATAAGTCCATTCATAGTATCCGCAGGGAAGTCGGTATCTCTTTCCTGACCCGTATAAAGGAAGCGCTCTCCGGCCACCCGGACCCGCTCTGGTATACGCTCACCATGAAAAAAATAGGGATGAGCGTGGGGAACCTGATTGATCGTATGAACCGGCAATTCGTGCCGGAAACGCAGCCTAATTATTTCAACGCCCAGGATTTCTTGTGGATCAGTCAGGAGACCGACAGCCTGATTCTGCACCATTTTGGTGATAAAGGTCCGAAAATTTTACAGGAATTAATCACCGCCCGGCGGAATATGATCCGAAGCATATTCTCCCCTTTTCGTGATATTGCCCATCAGCAGATATGTCGCATGTTTGGTAATGATTATCAGCGGGCCTTGGAACTGAGCCTGGATTACGACGTCGAGTTCGCCGCCGGCCTGCTCGATAAAAAACCGCTGACCGACATCCGCCACCTCCAGAAGGAATTAGCCTGCCCTTATGAAGAAAGAAATAAAGTGCGCCAAAAAATAGACCTGGCCCGGGAAAATATCAAAACCATCGATAATTTCCTCCAACACCAGGCACCCGAGCTACTCCGGAATCCGTTGCAGCGCCGGGCCGTCCGAATCGGCTATCATATCAACGCGTTCAAGGTCAGACCGGCTGTGGCCGGATACCCCTCGGACGCCCTGGACAAACTAAAACGCATCGCCGCCGCCACCCCCAAATACTCCCAGAGAATCTGCCTCCTGCGCCAACATTACGAACTGGCCCGCATCCAGCTTCTGGCCTACGTCCACATGGTCGACGAACTGGGAGACTATGAAAAAAACAATACTGAGTTGTGAGCAAAACAGTTCAGGGTGGCATACCTGCGCGAGGCTTAGGCATGTTTGTTCGTATAATCGATAGCGTCTCACGGATCCCGATGTACAAAGGGTTTTTTCGTGTGAATTTATTAAAATAACTGCAATCAAAGGGTGTATTTGCTGATGGAGGTGCCTATATGGTAAAAAAATTCCAGTCAAAAATCTGGCCAAAAGTCATCATGGCCTTTGCCCTGACAGGCATTACCGTAAACTGGATAATGTAAGGCATATCGATACCGAGGTCGGCATGCAAAGCAATAAGCCTTAGAGCTAATAAATTTTATTTATTAGACTTGGTGTAGTTCAGTTTCCCGCCGGCCAGCAGGATTTCTCGTTCCCGACTGCTTAGATTCAGGTTGCATGAGAACTCAAACCCGGATGAAATGTTTTTAACCGTAAAGGTGTCACTGGTCTTGAGAGCCTCCCGGAAATCAATAACCTCCAGTTGGTCCCCTTCCTTGATGCGGTCGTAATCACCCGGATGGGCAAACGTGGCCGGAGTAATAGCGAAATTTACCAGATTGGCCCGATGGATTCGTTCAATGGCCTTGGCGATAACCAGTTTGATCCCCAGAAACATCGGACACAAAGCCGCATGTTCCCGGCTGGAACCCTGGCCATAGCTGTCCCCGGCGATAATCACGCCATGACCCCCACTGTCACGCAGGCTGATGGCTTTTTGCGCAAACGTAGGCTCGCCCGGCTTATTAAAGCAGTTGAACACATATTCGGAGTACTGAGGCACATTCGAGCGATATTTCAAAAACGTCCCGGCCGGCATGATATGGTCGGTAGTGATTTTATCACCGCAATGCAGTAACACCCTGCCGTTGATATGTTCGGGAGGAATTTCCCCGGCCGGAGGAGTCACAATGCTGGCCGGCCGAAAAATTTCAGCCTTTTGGGCTTCGTCTTTATCCAGCGGCGCTTCAATCATTCCATCATCTATGGGAATTTCAGTCAGATCCGTTATGCCGGGGTAGTCTATGCCGAACAGTTTCCCCAATCGCCTTGGATCGGTTATCTTACCTGTAAGGGCTGTGGCCGCAGCCACTTCCGGGCTTACTAAATAAACCAGATCCTCCTTAGTGCCGCTTCGGCCCTTGAAATTACGATTGAATGTCCGCAGACTCACCTTACCTTCCCCAGGCGATTGCCCCTGACCAATGCAAGGCCCGCAGGCACTCTCGATAATCCGGGCTCCGGATTGTATCAAATCACTCAGAGCCCCGTTCCGGGCCAGCAGAGTCAACACCTGACGCGAGCCGGGGGCTATCGCAAGTTCAATATTCCGGTGGATAGTATGACCTTTAAGGGTTTGGGCGACTGTCATTAAATCCCGGTAACTGCTGTTCGTACAACTGCCTATCAAAACCTGATGTACTTCCTCGTCTTCAAGTTCGGCAATAGATTTAATATTGTCCGGCGATGACGGAGCCGCCGCCAGTGGGACCAGTTCTGAAAGATTAATCTCAATAATACGATCATATTCGGCATCCGCTTCAGCGCTTAACGGCATATAAACATCTTCACGTTTCTGGGCTTTCAGAAAAGCAAGTGTCTGTTCATCCGATGGAAAAATACTGGTCGTAACGCCCAGTTCCGCACCCATATTGGTTATAGTAGCCCGTTGTGGTACTGTTAACGTCTTTACACCCTCACCCCAGTATTCCGCCACACACCCGACATTACCCTTGGTGGATAGAATACTCAACACCTTGAGAATAACATCCTTGGCCGATACCCAATCATTCAATCGGCCGGTAAGGTGAATTCCAATGACTTTAGGTGCAGTCAAATAAAAGGCACCACCTCCCATGGCAACCGCTACATCCAGTCCGCCCGCTCCAATAGCTAATGAACCAATCCCACCGGCAGTCGGAGTATGACTGTCACTTCCCAATAAAGTAGCGCCAGGACACGCAAATCGTTCCAGATGTACCTGATGACAAATCCCATTGCCGGGCCGACTGTGATATACACCCACTTTTCGAGAAATGGACTGGAGGTATAAATGATCATTATGATTCTCAGGCCCGAACATGGACATATTATGATCAACATAACTGACCGAAAGTTTCGTATTCACACGGTCCATGCCCATTGATTCAAATAGTAACATCGCGGTCGTACCAGTCGCATCCTGAGTCAGAGTGTGATCTATACTGATTCCTATCTCAGAATTAATCTTAATCGGGCCGTCCAGTAAATGGCCCTCTAAAATCTTATAGGTCAGTGTTTTAATCATAATCAGTATTGTTCCTATAATCGTAACAGCTCTAAAAATTCAATCATTTATTATATTCTGAAATAGTATAGCAATTTTTCACGTAAATTCAATGGAATATTCAAGTTATAATTTTTTCAATTGTATATATTTTTATATCATCTTTAACTGAACTCTTAAAATTTTTAATATTTCTCGATTAGCTAATATTTATGGTTGTACCATGCCGATACGCTTAGTAAAAGGTAAGAGTTATAAGGCATTAATAAAGCTATTGGTAATACCATTTTTAATTAAATGGAAAACATATATAAACATTATTACTTTTAGGTGATATTTTACATATTTGTAATACATAACAATAAAAAAGTGAGTAAGAAGTTATGCCTGCAAAATCTTTATTTGGAAAGATTTAAGTGCGTTTAGGCCTCTGGAATAAAAATTTTATAAATATAGGACGTTTTTTACTAACATTGCTTGCTTTGTAAAAAAAAGAGGGTAATAATACCTTTGAGTATAGTATGTTTTTACAAGAACTTAACAACGATTTTAAAGTAAAAATTATAACAAAAAAATAAGACCTTTTTGAAAATACTAGACATTTTAGTTGGAAGTAAAAATAAAATGTCAGAGTATAATGTTTATATTAACAAGGTTCGAAGGATGGTGATCAAATGAAGGTGCTAATGCTTGGGTGGGAATTTCCACCATTCATTTCAGGGGGCTTGGGCACAGCCTGCTATGGGCTGACCCGGGCAATGAGCCGATTGGGGACACAAATAACATTTGTGCTGCCCCGACCGGTTACCTCCCAATATGCCAGCCATGTAAAAATGGCAGGCCCGTCCGCCAGCGGGAAAATTTCTGCTAGTGAACTCTTCGAATCCGGCGAATTTTCTAATGTAGAATTTCGAACCATTGATTCTCTTATACAACCCTACCAGACAGATTTATCCTACGACGAATTGCTCAGGCAAATGGGAAAGTCACTTGGTTTAAAAGAAGATGCTATTAAAGAATTGCTCATAGCTTCAAAATTGGGATTGTCTGCAAATTATGGTGAAAATTTGTACCAGGAAGTTCAAAGGTATGCCCGACTGGCTACTTTGATTGCCCGAACCGAGCATTTTGATGTCATTCATGCTCATGACTGGATGACCTACCCCGCCGGTATTGCCATTTCCGCCATGACAGGTAAGCCTCTGATAGTTCATATCCATTCAACGGAATTTGATCGCAGCGGTGAACATGTCAACCAGATGGTTTATGATATCGAACGACAGGGTATGCATTATGCCACCAAGGTGATTGCCGTAAGCCACCTGACAAAGAATATTGTTGTAAACAGATATGCCGTCAGCCCGGATAAGGTTAAGGTCGTTTATAATGCGGTTGAACGAAACGGCAGTTTCATGGATGCTACCCAGATGGCTATCAAAAAGCACGAAAAAATCGTCCTGTTCCTGGGTCGTATCACCATGCAGAAAGGGCCGGAGTATTTCCTGGCCGCGGCTAAAAAAGTCCTCGAAGTTATGGACGATGTAAAATTTGTCATGGCCGGCTCAGGAGATATGGTCCGGCGCACTATCGAAATGGCCGCCGAGATGGGAATTGGACATAAAGTACTGTTTACCGGCTTCTTACACGGCGATGATGTCGACAAGATATTCCGGATGGCAGATTTGTTTGTCATGCCTTCCGTTTCTGAACCCTTTGGTCTGGTTCCATTGGAAGCGCTGCGCAATGATGTGCCCGTCATCATCAGTAAACAAAGTGGAGTGGCCGAAGTGCTCACCCATGCCCTTAAAGTGGATTTCTGGGATATTAATGAAATAGCCAACAAAATTATCGCAGTCTTGCGACATCCGCCCCTTTCCACCACACTTAAGGAACATGGAAACTTCGAAGTGAGGAAATTGAATTGGGACAATTCGGCCCGGCAGTGCCTGGAGATTTATTCATCCACCATGCAGCCGGCGCCGGTGTAAAAACGAAACCAGGATGTGAGGGAGAGACGAGTTCAACACCCTCGTATTTTTGAGATATAACGTGATTTTTCAGGGCTTTTGGTTTAGGGGGGACAACAACATGGAGAGAACAAAAGATGGCAAGTGTATGTTTTTACTTTCAGGTTCATCAACCGTTTCGCTTAAGACGCTATAGTGTTTTTGACACAGATACAAATTATTTTGATGATTACAAAAACGCCCAGATTTGTCGGAAGGTGGCCCATAAATGTTACCTGCCGGCCAATCGCTTAATGCTGGATTTGATCCATAAATATGAGGGGCGGTTCAAAATTTCGTATAGCCTGACCGGTATCATTATTGAACAGTTGCAGGCCTATGCTCCGGAAGTGCTGAGCACCTTCCACGCCCTGGCGCAGACCGGTTGTGTCGAGTTTCTCTGCGAAACGTATTATCACAGCCTTTCATTTTTATATTCCCGCCAGGAATTTGCCGACCAGATCAGGATGCATCGCAATTTAATTCGCGATACCTTTGGTCAGGAGCCGGCCGTTTTCCGCAATACCGAGTTGATTTACCACAACGATCTGGCCCATTTTGTCAAGGAGATGGGCTTTAACGGCGTGCTCTGTGAAGGCGCTGACCATATCCTCGGCTATCGCAGCCCCAACTTTATTTATCATCCGCCGGGCGTCAGAAGCCTCAAACTCCTCTTAAAAAACTACCGGCTCAGTGATGATATTGCGTTCCGATTCTCCAACCAGGACTGGGCCGAATGGCCACTGACCGCCCCGAAGTTTGCCAACTGGGTCTCTGCCGTGAACGGAAACGGCCATACCGTGAATCTGTTCATGGATTATGAAACCCTGGGCGAGCATCAGTGGGAAGATACCGGAATATTCGAATTCCTCAGACATTTACCGAATGAAATATTCCGGCATCCGGACAACAACTTCAAAACTCCGTCTGAGGTTATCGAAAGCTACGACGCCGTGGGTGAAATTGATGCCCCGCACATGGTCAGTTGGGCCGACATCGAACGGGACCTTTCCGCCTGGCTCGGCAACGCCATGCAGTCTAATGCACTCCATGAACTGTATCAGATGGAAAAAATGGTGAAGCAGACCGGCGACCCGGACATCATCAGGGACTGGCGAAAGCTCCAGACCTCGGACCATTTCTACTATATGTGTACCAAATGGTTTGCCGACGGCGATGTCCATAAATATTTCAATCCCTATGACAGCCCCTACGATTCTTATATTAACTTCATGAACGTCATGGATAACCTGCGCAGCCGCTGCAAACAAACGGCCGCAACGCTGGTTTAAAAGTGGATTAATAATCTGAAAATAAAAAAGCCACAATATATCATTGTGGCTTTTTTCTTACGCTGAAAAATTAATAGTACTTATATCCACGTGCCCGGATACACCGGATGTCAAATCATTAACCGTCTCACGGGATAACAGTATAAAAACATTTCATCTTACTCATACTTAAAAATGAGTAAGGAACTCAATGTAAAGTTTTGGTCTTGAATGTGGACTAATAGCGTCTTCCGCGACCGCCGCCGCCGCCGCCACCACCGCCACCGCCACCGCCGCCCCGACGCGGACGGTCTTCACGCGGTTTGGCAAAATTCACCTTGATGGCACGCCCGGCAATGTCCTGGCCGTCCAGTGATGCGATGGCAGCCTCCGCTTCATCGTCATTGCTCATTTCTACAAACCCATACCCTTTGCTGCGACCGGAAAAACGGTCGCTGATAATTTGTGCACTGACTACCGTGCCATGAGCTGCAAACATCTGCTCCAGATCTGCGTTGGTGATATCATAGCTCATGTTTCCTACATACAATTTCTTACCCATGTAAACATATCTCCTGATACCAGAAAACTACTCACCAGCCTGAAAAAACTCCATCGTTTTCGATACTACTTGAAAATAAAGAAGAGTTCTCACAATTATCGGTGCCGATAATTACACCGATGAGCATCAGACCCGATTTTTAACTTTCCGGGTCGATAGAAAGCGACCACCTTGGTCTATTACGAAAGAGGAAAGACGATAGAGATATTCAGGGCTGAGTAGAAATTGTACTCTCGCATCCGGATCTACTCGCTCGGCAAACCTAATTCTGAAGTTATTATAACCTGCGGGTTAGGAATGAACAGAAAAAAACAGTTTTTCAATATTTTTTTAGACAGTCCTTAATCGCTTTTTTTGATCGAATTGAGATATCAGGAGATAAGCGTAAATCATTAAATAGCAAGTCTTTACACTGGTATGCCTTGGCCGGAGAATACCGGAGAATACCGGCATAACCAGCAAAAACGTCCTGCATTTTTATGAAACAACAATATTTTCCTCACGACTGTTACAGGGGGCATGGGTACAAAGGCAATCATCCGGTCTTGACGTACTCGGGTGAATTGCGTATCATAAATCCCTGTTCTGATAAATTATAAGAAATTGCGATGGAGAACATCTTTGAATTGTCCGGTTTGTAAAACAGATATGGTCGTACTGGAACTGGAAGAGGTGGAGATTGACTACTGCCTCGATTGCCAAGGTATCTGGCTGGACCGGGGCGAACTGGAGCAGCTCTTTGACGACGAGTCCCGGGCGTCAAAAGTGATGGATGCGTTTACCCCATGCCGGGACAGTCACGAGAAACCGCGCAAATGTCCGCTCTGCCGGAAGAAGATGCAGAAAATATGGGCTGGCAAAGGTGAGTCAGCCCCTTTAATTGATAAATGCGTCAATAATGAAGGATTGTGGTTTGATAAAGGGGAATTGGCTGATGTTATAAAGCAGGGCAGCCTGGACCCGGACCATAAAATAGTAAAATTACTTTCGGATATATTTAACGGATGATTCCGTCAAAAGTAAAGTGTCACAATAAAAAGTTGTTATTGATCCGGAAGAAAAGCTTCTCGATACTTTTGACGCGGACGTCTTGACTGTGAAGGAGAATAGTTATGACAGGTTTATATGTTGTCCTGGGAATAGTGGTCTTTATGATTTTGATTGTTATCGGGATGTACAATTCCCTCGTTCGCCTGCGCAACCAGGTGAAAAACGCCTGGAGCCAGATTGACGTGCAGCTCAAACGCCGTCATGACCTGATCCCCAACCTGGTGGAAACGGCCAGGGGCTATATGAAGCATGAACGGGAGACATTTGAATCGATTACTAACGCCCGGGCCCGGGCCATGGGCGCCAAAAATGTCGGCGAGGCCTCCCAGGCCGAAGGCATGCTCGGCGAAGCACTCAGCAAATTCATGCTGGTCGTGGAAAACTACCCCGACCTCAAGGCCAACCAGAATTTCCTGGCCCTCCAGGAGGAGCTCACCAGCACGGAAAATAAGATTTCCTTTGCCCGTCAGGGCTATAACGATCAGGTCTTGTCCTTCAATAACAAGATCGAAATGTTTCCTTCCAATATTATTGCCGGGATGTTCAACTTCACCAAATCCGATTTCTTTGAGATTGAGGCTCCCGCCGAACGGGAAGTGCCCAAGGTAAACTTTTCCTGATTCCTTATCAGCCCTGAAAGGGCGATAGTGTTTAGCCGGGGGCGTAAGCCCTTGGTAAAGAATGAGTTATATTTAAAGCCCCAAAGGGGCGAAAGAAAGTGCCTAAATTGTAAACATGTATTTAGTTGTATAGGTCCATTATTAATAAATTATCCCTCAGATGAAATAGGTTCTGATTATGTGGGAACTGATCCGCGTCAATAAGAGGAATTCGATTTTTCTGCTCTCCGGCATGATTATGCTGCTGGGGGTGCTGGGGTACCTGATCGGGATGTATTTTTTCCGTGACCCTCGCGCAGGCTATTTCGGGATAGGCATAGCCTTTATCATCTGGGTCGTCATGATGTTGACCAGTTATTACGGCGGCAGCACCGTACTGCTGGCTTCCAGTAAGGCCCAGAAGATTACCAAGAGTGTGCATCCTCAACTCTTTAACGTGGTGGAGGAGATGACCATCGCGGCGGGCCTGCCTAAGATGCCTGATATTTATATTATCAACGACCCCGGCATGAACGCCTTTGCCACCGGGCGCGACCCCGAACATGCCGCCGTGGCTGTGACTGCCGGACTGTTGGGCCGCCTCAACCGCGACGAACTCCAGGGTGTCATGGCCCATGAGATCAGCCATATCCTCCACCGAGATATTCTATTTGTCACCCTGGCCGGCGTGGCCGTGGGCGCCACGATTTTGATAAGCCAGATATTCCTGCGCGGCATGATATTTGGCGGCGGGCGCAGCCGCTACTCCTCCGGGCGGGGCGGCAATCAGGCCCAGATTGTTATGTTTATAGTCGCTCTGCTGTGTGCGATCCTGGCCCCGATTTTTGCCCAGTTACTCTATTTTGCTCTCTCACGCAAACGGGAATATCTGGCCGACGCCGGCGCCGCACGCCTTACACGCTATCCCGAAGGGCTGGCCAGTGCCCTGGAGAAAATCGCCGGAGCTTCGCCCCGCGTGGCTTCCGCCAACCAGGCCACCGCCCCCATGTATATCGTCAACCCGTTAAAGGATAAAATGGATGTTTCCGCCTGGACCAGCACCCACCCGCCCCTTAAAGAGCGCGTACAGGTCCTGCGCAACATGATGCATGGCGCCTCGTTCCAGGACTATGCCAAAAGCTATGCCGACATCACCCACGATAAAAACATACTCCCGGCCTCCGCCCTGAAAGAACCCGACGCCGTACCCCTGCGCTCGGGCGCGGCTGAAAAACCCGAACCTCGACAAACCAGAAAGCAAATGCGCGAACTCGGCGACATCATGCACCGCGCCAATGACTTTACCTTCCTGACCTGCGCCTGCGGCCTCAAAATGAAAGTACCACCCAATCTAAAAAACCGAAAACTCACCTGCCCTCGATGCCACAATCAAGTCAACTGACCAACCAAAAAACCACGAAATGACCGGGTGGCATGCTTTCGCGTTAGCGTAAGCATGCTCTTTGTCGGGTAAAATAATACCAAAAACTCTCCCCCTGTTTCAGGGGGAGTACCCGAAGAAGGGGGAGGGGGTAAAATAATATATCTTCCTCCATATTAACAAGTCAATGTCCCTTCGCTGCCCACCTTTCACACCTTCAAACTCTTCTCACTCCTTATCCCTACAAGTC
>JAFGHE010000132.1 GCA_016930295.1 Sedimentisphaerales bacterium | reverse complement strand
TATGGGGCGGACGTGGTGATTGTGGCCGACCGGTTCAGCAGCGATCCGGAAACGTATAGTATTAAGCTGCCGACCCATCAGCTTTTGTGGAAAACAATTATTGATGAGATTAAACGCAGTGCGCAGGATTATCATAGCCAGGTGGCGCGCAAGTATCTGTTGCGGGCCCAGCGGTGCGGGGTGGAGATCCAGGATGATAAATTACGCACATTTTATACGCAGCTTGTCCGTCATTATCTGGGCGAGGCCGTGCTCAAAGATGTTTATTTACAACAACTGGAAAAAGAGGGCTTTGATCTGAAAATATGGCCCTGGGCCCGTCTGCAAAGGAATATCACCGAAGCACCGGCTTATTGGCCGGAGTCGCCGGTCCATCATCTTTTTGCCGGCGCGATCGACGACGGGGAGGAACTGAACAAGTTGTATAACGCCGGTAAAATATTTCTGCATATCTCCGGGTTAGGGTATCCGGACAACTATCTGCTCAACGGTATCGCAGCCGGAGCGTTCTTTTTGGTAAAGTCACATCCGAACCACCGTCGCAAGGATGGCCTGAGTCAATACTTCAAACTCAATCACGACCTGATTACCTTTGATACACCCCAGGACCTGTGCCGGAAGGTTGACTACTATCTGCAACACGAAGATGAGCGAAAACAAATCACCGAAACCGCGCGCCAAAAACTACTGGAAAACCACTCCTGGAAAGCGCGCGCCCGCGAAATGCTGACCACCCTTCATACGCAGTTATCACCATAGATACATATCAATTTGTGTCAAAATTTTCTTGCTAACCTGTTTAAATTCTGGCATTATGGGTATCTAAGAGGATTAAATTTACTTATGAACCCAGTGAGAGAGAGGTGATTTTCTCTGCGCTGGGTTTTTTTATGTATGTTTTTATAGAGGAAGAAAAATGTATAATTTCTTTAATTTCAGGCGGTTAGTGGTTTTGTCGGTTGTGGTAGTGTTCATGGTAGTATCAGACGCCAGGGCCCAGGATACCCAGATCAGCTATTTCGTGAATAATCTCAGCGGTAATAGCTGGCAATATACCTATGATATCAGAAATATCAGTTTGACAGCCGGGATCGAGGAATTTACTATCTGGTTTGATTACGGCTTGTATGAGAACCTGGCAATTACCACCCCCGATCCGCCGGCCGGCGACTGGGATGAGATCGTCTGGCAGCCGGAGCCGCTCATCGGCGATGATGGCGGCTACGACGGACGCGCGGAGGTCTCTACCCTGGCCATCGCCCCGGGCGAGACAGTGAGCGGCTTTGCCGTAAGCTTCGACTGGCTGGGCACGGGTGTGCCGGGCGCGCAGTTTTACGAAATCATCGATCCCGACGACTTCAGTACCCTTGATTCCGGCTACACCGTGCCGGAGCCGGCAACAATATTTCTGTTTGGTTTGGGAGTAGTGGCAATAAGGAAAAGATACTAATCCTGTTCAGTCTTGTTAGCCTTGAAAGGTTATTAAAATTCTTACAGGGTTAATATGTAAGCAAGGTATTGGATATAGATAACAAGATAAAATTGTAATTGGAGATATTATGAAAAGATTAATTAAATCCATTATTCTTGGTATAATCTTATTTTTTACTACCGCGATTATCCTGGAGGACATTGCTACCGGCTCTTCTCCGCAGGGTTCTGCCGTAGCTGGTCGTTATATTTTTTATAACAGATCCATCTTTGACGGTGTTAATTCTGCGGCTAATATCGATGATGATAATGCTATCGCAATTGATAAACAAGCTCTGTTGCCCGGGCAGACTGCCACCTTTGCTAATTACACCAGCTACTCTCGCGGGATTAACGGTATCATGATGGATATCACGGCATTGGCAGGCACACCTACTGTTGCTGATTTTCTCTTTTATATCGGTAATGATCAAGATCCATCAGGTTGGACTCCTGCACCCTCACCCTCAAGCATTACTATCCGGTCAGGGGCCGGGATTGCCGGATCCGTTCGAATCACCATTATCTGGCCTGATAATACTATTCAAAAAGAATGGTTACAGATAACGATATTAGCAACTGCAGATACAGGTCTGCCAGAGAATGACGTATTCTATTTTGGTAATGCCATCGGCGAGACCGGTAATCATTCAATTGAGGCCTATGTAAATGCCCATGATTTCTATGGGGTAAGCGATAATGCGCGTAACAATTTGTGGTGTGGTCCAATATCTATAGATGATCTCTATGATTTTAATCGTGACAGAAATGTTAATGCCATAGATTTTGGTATTGCTCGTGATAATATGACGAATTTTTTAACCGCACTTCGATTGATTACTGTGCCAGACAACTGAGAGTAACTACTAAAAAGTAATTGAATAGCGTGAATCATTAATTTTCTTTACAGATCGATTTGACATAAAGATAACATATATGATCCAGGAGTAATTTTATGGTTAATTACGATAAGTATAATGATTCGTATTTATATCGGTACATTTATTATATACAAATTGTTTTGTTAATAGCAGCCGGTACGGTAAACGCGGCCACCATTAATGTGGGCAACTGGGATATTGATATTCTCAATAATCCGATAGTTGAAATTCCTGTGATAATTACGGGCGGAGAAGATCTGACCGACATGGTTCTGCGAGTGCAGATTGCCGACGGTGGTCCGGAAGCCGGTGGTATTATCAATGGCCCGCACATTACCGCTATCAGTTATAACGGTTCGATCTGGGAAACTGCACCCGAAGGCTATCACAATTTTTTTTCATGTGGAATTCCACCGGGAAACGTACCGCAGTTAATTGAGGATAATATATCAATATTTTTGATGGGAGAAGCCGTTCCAGCTAATGGGATCGTGGCAACTATTAGTGTAGATGCATCGGAATTCGGTCCAGCGGATGCTGGTTCTGTTTTTGACCTTAAATTGACCGACACACTGACCGGATCAACAGATTTTGGTTCTACCTCTGTATCAATTATAAATGGCACGATTACTCTTGTTGATAATAGAGAGATAACATTAATTACTCCAAACGGAGGAGAAGAATTCGCTACCGGTATGACATATCCGATTACGTGGTCATGTACCGGTTCTATCAGCGAAGTATTGATTGAGTATTCCCCAGATAATGGTTCGAGTTGGTTAGAAGTAACTCCACCAAATACAGGAAATAGCGGATCCTACGACTGGCTTGTTCCTGTAGTAGAAAGTTCGAGCCAGTGTCTGTTGCGGGTCAGTGATGCCGGTTATCCAGATATCAATGATACGAGTGATGATGCCTTCACTATAAAACGGATAATCTATGTCAAGGGTGATGCCACGGGCGCTAATGACGGGGCAAATTGGGATGATGCCTTTGTCTTATTGCAGAACGGGCTTGATGCGGCCATTAGTAGCGATGAAATCTGGGTAGCAGCCGGGACGTATAAACCGACTGAAATGATTGATCCCTGTGATCCTCGTACAGCTACCTTTCAGATGAAAAACGGGGTGGGGATCTACGGTGGATTTCCGGCGGAAGGTAATCCCGGCTGCTTGGATCGCGATCCGAATATATATGAAACTATTTTCAGCGGCGATCTGCTGGGAAATGACAATCCGGCCACACCCGTGGAAGACCTGCTGGATGATCCCTGCCGGGCTGATAACTGTTACCATGTTTTTTATCATCCTGAAGGTACAAATCTGGATGCTACAGCGATTCTCGACGGGGTTACTATAACTGCTGGTAATATTCATTACAATCACGGCGCTGGAATGTATAACTACTCCAGCAGCCCGTCACTAACTGGCTGCACCTTTACTAGTAACTCGGCTGGCATAGGGGGCGGATTGATTAACCTCAACACTAGTACAATGACTATGAGGTCTTGTACCTTCAAGGGTAATTCATCTTATTCAGGGGGGGGCGGTATGTCTAATAATAAGTCCAGCCTGATAGCGATAGACTGTAACTTCACTGCTAATTATGGAGGATCGAGTGGTGGTGGGATGACTTTTTCAGATGGCAGCCTGTTAATGAAAAGATGCACCTTCACCGACAACGAGACGTATTATGGCAGCGGGTTGTTCAACTTCAGGAGTGACTCGACACTGGTGGACTGTATCTTCATCGGCAATATGGCATATTATGGAGGTGCGATACTTAACCAAAACTCTAGTCCAACAGTGACTGGCTGCACCTTCAGCGGCAACTGGGCAGGTTCCAACGGCGGTGGATTGTGGAGCAATGACAACTCTAGTCCGACAGTGAGTAACTGCATTTTCATTGGTAACTCGTCAGACAGTTTCGGCGGTGGGATGCATATCAATTACGCGAGTAATGCGACTGTAACTGGTTGCACTTTTATAGGTAACTCGGCCGGCAGCAACGGTGGTGGAATCTATCACGGCGGTGGCTGTTTCTCGACAGTTAGCAACTGCATCTTCTGGAGTAATACCGCGCTGGACGGAACCCATGAGATTTATTATGATAAACCCCGTTACCCTCCCAGTTTTTTGGAGATCAGTTACTGTAATATTGCCGGCTGCGGGGGTAGCGGATTAGGATGGGATAGCTCCCTGGGTGAGGATGGGGGAGGTAATATCGATGCTGATCCGCTGTTTGTCGATCCAGGCTATTGGGACGAAGGGGTATGGTTTGATGGTGATTTTCACCTGCTGCCTGATTCTCCCTGTATCGATGCGGGGGATCCGAACTCCCCGTGGGAGGCTGAGCCGTGGCCGAATGGGGCTCGGGTGAATATGGGGGCGTATGGGAATACACCGGAAGCGACCCAGAGCCGTAACGGGCTGCAGTTTGAAGCGTTTGAGGTGATAGACAGCACACGCGTGGGACGTACGGTGTTTGAGTATGTGTTGAGTCTGTCGCTGACGAATATTACGGATGATGCCATGACCAATGTTCAGGTGAATCTGATCAATGCAACCGAGCAGGTGGTTAGTGTGTCAGATGACAGTATTGTCCTGCCGGTGATCGATGCTCACAGCACGGTAAATAGTGATGATTTTGGCGATTATTTCGTGGTGACGATCGACCGGGCACAGTTGATTACGCCGGGGCGTCTGACCTGGCAGGTGGATTACAGCGCCGGAGACATGGGCGGCTCACAGTTAATGAGTGCGTCTCTGCCCATTGAGGCGTTAGCCATGGTGGGTGATCTGACCGGAGATGAGAAGGTGACGCTGGATGATGTGGCCCGTCTTGGTGAATACTGGCTGAGGGATTCGCCGGAATTGAACCTTTCGGGTGACGAGATTATCAATATCGAAGACCTGGTGGTCCTGGCCCGGCATTGGCTGGACGGGACGCCCTGATGAGTGGGGGGAGACATTTGGACAGGCAAAAAGTTGTGTAGAGAGATAGTAGAGAGAACTTCCAGGCGGGGGCGAAAAACTTAACGTCTGGGGAAATATCCCGGATTCCCGCCTTCGCAGGGATGACATTAAGTAAACGTTGCTATCGGTTTTTTGGTTATATGTTATGTGGCCAAAGCGCGGGCGGAGGTTATGAAGGAGAGGATGACGGCCGCTGCGAGCAGGAGGGCAATGAGGTGGTTGAGTTTTTTTAATTTGGATTCATCGACGTCCGGGGTGTTTTTATTTAACTCCGATAACCTTTCCATATTGGCCGTCCAACCTTTCTGTTATAGTTAACAACAACTCCTTTTCCGTGTTTTCTATACTGAAATAGATAGGTTTCCCTACATGATTAAGTATCGGACGGTGGTCAGGAAAAAATTTAACAAGGGCTGATTTTTTTGTGACGATATTTTGTGTATGCTCTCTAAGTATTGGGGAGCCGAAGACTTTCGTCACAACTGAGCCAACGGGAAGATGATTTTTTTATAAAGGTGATACGAACGACAGACCACTATGCAGCCAGGAGACAAACAACACAGTAGCATCATTGGCCCCCCGGGCGGGTGGACCCTGGCTGGGGTATTGATTATGGGGCTGATGGTGTTAGGTATTTTATCACTGCGTCAGCATCAGCAGATTCAGGAATTAAGGAAGCATAATCAGTACGAATCCCTGCAGCATTCCCAATATACCGACACAATGGTGTACCAACTGGTTGATCTTCAGCATCGCATCAAGAATCAGCTCGATCAATCGAATCAAAGAATCAATGAGATAGTTAAGAACATCGAGCAGTCTGAGGAGATCCTGCCGCAATTATCCGATGGTGTCTGTTTGATTCAGGGTGAATATACGTTTGTTGACCCGGAAACCGACCTTCCGTTACGGTATCCGCTGTTAGGGCAGGAAGACGATGAAGCTTTCCGGTCGGACTATGGGATATTGGCTGCCGTCGAGTATGAGATGGAAGAGGATATCGGCACAGTGCCGCTGAGCGTCAAGGGGGCGGGCCCGCCTTTGGTGGTTCAATACACGGGCACGGGTTTTCTCATCGACTCGGACGGTTATATTGTAACGAATCATCATGTGACAGCTCCCTGGGTGGTATCTAACGAGCATGAACATATCCTGGAGGCCGGCTATGAACCTCAGTTTTTACTGTTTCGGGCCTTCTTTCCCAATCAGTCGGAGCCGTTCGATCTGGAAGTCACGGCAGTATCTAAAGATGAGGATGTTGCGATTTTGTACAGTCCGATGGCGACTATGAACATCCCGGCTCTGGAATGCAGCATGAGTCCGGAGAGTTTGAAAACGGGTCAGACGGTCATGATATTGGGCTATCCAACCGGTTTTGATCTGCTTTTAGCCCGGTTAAAACAGGATGACTTAGAAGAGCTCATACCTGACGGAGGTACGACCTTTGATGATATAGCGATTAATATGTCACAGCGTCATTTAATCCAGCCTATAGCCACTCGCGGCATGTGCGGTCGGGTAAGTGACGGCCGAATTGTGTATGATGCTCCGACGGCCATTGGGGCGTCCGGGGCCCCGGTCATTGGAAGTAACGGCAAGGTTCTGGCACTTAATACGGCGTTGATGAAGGGATTTGACGGCACTAATTTCGGTATTCCCATCCAATATGCCCTTGAGCTGTTAGGGCAGATAAAGTCCCATAACAATACTGAAAATGAGCCAGATTACCTGCATAAATTCAGTTCGGAAAGCCGATAGGGATATTACTGCGAGCAGTGATTTTTTGCGTCATCGTTATGTACTTACTTCTTGTCAGTTAGTGATGTAGAAAGCGATGGAGGGCGCCTATTCATTGCGGCAAATAAACGAGAAATACAGAATCGCCTGCTATTAAGGAAGTTACGATGAATTGTCCCTATCTTGATTCCAGCAATCCCCATTGTAGTGAGAACCTGAGTATCAAAAATCTTGAAGAGGCTTTTGAACTCTGTACGAATCACTATATGATGTGCCCCATTTATCTGCAATTATCTCAGGGGGAAAAAGAAACAGTGGCCGCATTTATCAAAACGAACTAAAATACAAGTATCATAGTCATCCGGCTAGTGATAATACGGCTTCCAGTGGTATGCCCACCGGAGTGTTAAATTTCATCCCAAGGCAAAGTGAAAATTATTCGGTGAACCCGAAATGACGCCGGCAACAAGTGTAACCTGGCCCATCTGTCAAATTGAACCCTTCCTGGATTATCTTCATATCGAGTGCGGACTGGCGGATAATACGATTGAGTCCTATCGTCGTGACCTGAAACGGTTTACCCGGTATTGTCTGGAAAACAGTACAAAAGATCCGACCTCAATCACTCCACTGGCTCTGCAGAACTATGGCCGGTTTCTCTCTGGGGAAAAACTCTGCTCAGCCAGTATTGCCCGGCACCTGGTAACAGTGCGTATGTTCATGCGTTATCATGTGTTATTCAGGCTGGTTGACATAGATGTCTGCACGGCCATGGAGACACCGAAGACCTGGCAGCGTCTGCCGAAGGTATTGAGCCAGGCTCAGACACTGGACTTGATATGCGCGGTGGACGAGGAAGACCCCTACTATTTGCGTGACCGGGCTTTGCTGGAACTGCTCTATGCCACGGGCATGCGGGCCTCGGAAGCGGCCGGGCTGAATCTGGATGATCTGAACTTTCAGATCGGGTATCTCCGCTGTTTTGGCAAGGGTAACAAGGAACGGATTATCCCTGTGCACAAGATGTGTCTGGAGGTGCTGGGTCATTATCTGGATGAGCTGCGACCTCACCTGGTGGGCGATAAGCTTGTGGACACTGTGTTTGTTTCTCGCACCGGTCGGGCGCTGAATCGCATAGAAATCTGGCGGATCGTACGTAAGGCGGCGGTGCGGGCCGGCATGAAAGGCAAGATCAGTCCACATACGCTAAGGCATTGTTTTGGCTCGCATCTGCTGCAGGGCGGGGCCGACCTGCGGAGCGTGCAGGAAATGCTGGGGCATGCCGATGTTACTACCACGCAAATCTATACCCATGTGGATCAGCAGCATCTGAGAAATATCCACAAGAAATACCATCCACGGCCTTAGAATGTCCCGATGAAAAATCGACATCTTCAACTTGAGCTGCATTAGTTTATTTGTGTGCCGGTCCCTTTAATAGTAATGGATCCTTTTCCGGTTTCGAGTTCGCCTTCGATATATACTCCTCCGGTGAACTTGGCTTTAACACTAAGAGTAATCGAGTCGCCTTTGATGGTGGCGGTGACGCTGAGGTCTGTTATGGGATCGACATAGGCGCCATAAAAATCATAGACTTCCTCCTCATAGAGAAGGTCTATCAGATTTTCCAGAGCAACATCCTGGAAGTATTCATTGAGTCCAAGTGCGGCGATTTTGTTTTTATTCTGGGTAAAGGTGCCCCACTGCTCGAAATCTTCCTCGTCGATGAACATAAACTGACCTTCGCCGATTTGTTCGGCATCCAGCGGTCCGAGCATAAGTTCAATATGGCCGGGATAAGGCATGGAACCGAGTCCGGGGATTTTTATTTTTGTTTCCGTGTTAATTTGCCATTTGGAGCCCTGGGACTCACCGGTGCCGGGCAGGGCGGATTCGGTGTCACCTTTGACCTTGACATTAACCGACATTTTTGTGATCTGGACATAATCGCCGGTCATAACGGATACGTTGCCGGATATCTTGACATTAAAGGAAATAGTGGTTCCCTTTTTACTTACATTGGTTTTGGCGATAATAACCGCAGGGGTATAGGTAATGGTTACATCATCAGCCCCGACGGCGATATCCTCCATTTTGTTCAGAAGATAGTCGTCAAAAGCCTGCTCTGTTGCGGTAAGTTCGAAGATGCCTTTGCCGGGTTTGTCGGGTGATTCCTGGTAGGTGCCGGTAAACACATCGCCCTGGTTATCCGTAAAACTAAAGGTTTCGGCTCCAAAACTAAGGGTTCCAGTACCACTTTCGTTGACAGATCCGACCTTTTTTATGGAGGCTTTAACATCCACCTCAAGGTCCCATACAGTATCTTCCAGGCTGGTTAAACCCGCGGCAAGGGCCTGGTCCACATCGCCTGTGGTAAGTATAGAAAGGACAAGAAGTAACAGAAAGAGCTTTCTCATGATAATCCTCCTGGATAATTAAGTTACACTATTAAAATTCAGTTAAAGAGCTTACATATAGACAAGTATACTATATATATTTATTTGTTTCAAACAAGAAAATTTCCGAGTCGGGTCCAATAAAATTCATCTTTTTTTGGGCATAGTTTAAAGATTTTTTGACAGGATTTTTAAAACAGGGTGGTAAGGGAAAAATGGGAAACAGAGATTCCTTATTTAAAGACAATGTCTCAAACTCTTCCTGGATATAGTGGACGCCAGCGTCAAAAGTATTTCGAACGGTTGTTTCTGGATTAAAAACAGCGATTTTAAATGCCAATATCCACTTTTAACGGTGGCATCATAGCGATGTTCAAGTATAATTGGATGACTTTTATTCTCAGTTCGGATATTTGTATCTGAGGAACTATAAATGATTTGTTTGCCGCTGTCAAGGGAGAATTGATTCTGCATGTTTGGAACTTATAGGACACTACTGGCGCTGGTAGTTGTGTTTCATCATCTGATGGGCGTGCCGGTGGTGGGTCATCATGCGGTATTTGGTTTTTTCATTCTGAGCGGTTACCTCATGACCTATATTATGCATAACACGTATGGATATGGGATAGACGGTGTTAAACGTTTTATGGTCAACCGGTTTTTAAGGTTGTATCCGACCTACTGGGCCGTATTGGTTATTACGATAGTGATTATTTTAGTTTTTGGTGAATCAAATGCCAATACGTATTGGGAATTTATGACGATTCCCCGGAGCCTGGCTGATATTTTTCAGAATGTTTCGCTGCTGTTTTTCAACCTGTTTCCGATCCGGTGTGTGCCCCGGCTTTCGCCGCCGGTGTGGACGCTGACTACGGAAATATTCTATTATCTTTTAATTGCTATGGGTTTATCGAAGACGCGTAAGAGAGTGCTTGTCTGGCTGGCGGCGGGCGTTTTATACACGATAGTTGTCATGGCATTCAGGCCGGAATACAGGTATCAATACACGATTATTTTTGCCGGCTCGCTGCCATTTTCCCTGGGCGCAGTACTATATTTTTATCGGGACCGAATGGCGGCCTTTTTTGCCGGATCGTCAAAGATTCTTTCACCGTTGATCCTGATGATTTTATTCTGTATTAATTCGTCGCTGGTGGTGGTTCTGCCGCAGGTATTACACACGTACAAATATCATCCGGTGGCGTTTTATCTCAACATGGTTATCCAGTTTGCCCTGGTGGCGGGCCTTATCAGCCGGCCCCTGCCTTTGGTGACGAAAAGTCTGGATAAAAAGCTGGGCGATCTGAGTTACCCGATTTATTTATTGCATTGTCAAATTGGCTTTGTCGTGTCCATGATTCTCTATGGTATGCCAATTAAAGGGTATTCGTTTCGGGGGATAGTCGCCGGGCTCATCGCCACGCTGGTGACTGTTGGTGTTTCCTGCGGCCTGGTAAACCTGGTGGACTATCGTATAGAAAAATTCAGGAAAGTGATTAGAGACAAAGCGAAAATGGCGTTGAAATCATAGGATACATTTTTAATATAAAGGGTTTTTGATATTTTCTTTTTTAGAATATTCATGACATATCCAGATAAATAATATTAGGAAGACTAGAAATATAAATGAATGAATGCATAATATACTTATTTCTTATGTGTTCATCATTCGTTGAGCACCTTATTTCTATGTGCTATAAAATCAGGTTATGAAGGAGTGCCAGGCGTCGGGTAGTGAGTCGATGATGTCGGTGGCGGTGAGTGCGGTTTCAGTGGTGAGGGTGGCGGCGAGGTCGCCGGCTCGGCCGTGGATGAAGGTGGCCAGGATGGCGGCCTGGAGGGGAGTGAAGTTTGCGGATTGGTTGGCCGCCAGCGCGGTAATAATGCCGGTGAGTACATCGCCGGAGCCGGCGGTAGCCATGCCGGGATTGCCGGTGTCGTTGATGTAGGTTTTTTCGCCGTCGGTGACTACGGTTCCTGCTCCTTTGAGGACTATAATTGCGCCGCATTTCCGGGCCAGTTTTTCGGCCTGTTCGGTTCGGTCGGCGGGCAGGGCTTCGCGAAACCAGGCGTGCCATAATCGTTTCATCTCGCCGGGGTGGGGAGTAAGGATGCTGGTGGGTTTTAGTTTGAGATTGCTGTCGGCGATAGTTGAGAGGTTATTGAGGCCGTCGGCGTCGATGATGAGGGGTTTGTCGCAATCAGTGATGAGTTTTTCCACGATTTTCTGCAGGTCACCGCTTTGGCCCAGGCCCGGGCCCAGGGCCACTGTATCGTTATCCGAGAGAAGGTTGAGAATATCGCCGAGCGCGCCCGCGGAGATGAAGCCGGATTCATCGTCAGGCAGCGGGATACTGGTGGCACAGGGCGCCAGGGAGGCGACAGTAAGCTGGATGGTCTGGCCGGTGGCGATGCGGACCAGTCCGGCGCCGCTGCGCAGGGCGGCATTGGCGGCCAGCCCCGGCGCGCCGATCATACCGCGGCTGCCGCCGATGATGAGGATTTTGCCGAACAATCCCTTGTGGGCGTCCGCTGCTCGCAGGGGTAAGGTGGGTATTTCAGTAATGAGTTTTGCCATAATTTTTCCTACAGTTGTCATTCCTGCGAAAGCAGGAATCCAGGATTATATGATTTATGTCTATTGTATGAATAAGATTATTCTATTTGTTATCACCTGTTGTCTGGTTATTGATAATGGCGGCGATGTAGCCGGCGGCGAAGCCGTTGTCTATGTTTACGACGCTGACGCCGGCGGCGCAGCTATTGAGCATGGTCAGGAGGGGCGCGATTCCTCCGAAGCTGGCGCCGTATCCGATGGAAGTGGGTACGGCGATGACGGGCACGGCGACCATGCCGCCGATGACGGAGGCCAGGGCGCCCTCCATGCCGGCCACGGCAATGACTACATTGGCATTCTGGATTTCGCGCGAGTGGCTCAGCAGCCGGTGCAGGCCGGCCACGCCGACATCGTAGATGGTCTGGACGTTCTGGTTCATGAGGTCGGCAGTTACGCGTGCTTCTTCAGCGACGGGGATATCACCGGTGCCGGCGGTGACCAGGGCGATATGGCCCACTTTAGGTTTATCTTCTTCCTGACGCAGAATAATGGCCCGGGCTGCGGTTTCAAACTGTACATCGGGTAGCTTTGCTTTTAGTGCCTGAAAGGTATTCTCATCGGCGCGGGTGGCCAGTACATTATTGCCTTGGGCGGCGAGCCGGGAAAAGATGTCTACAATCTGGTCGGTGGTTTTGCCGGGACAGAAGATGACTTCCGGCATGCCGCAGCGCAGGGTGCGATGATGGTCGATATGGGCACAGCCCGTTTCTTCGAAGGGCAGGTGTTTTAGTTTTTCGAGTGCCTGCTCGATGGACGCGGCGCCCGATTGGACCTGTTGTAACAGGTGATTGAGTGATTCGATGTTCATTATAGTAAACCTGTTTTAGATTTTAACCAAATGGTTTATATATCAAATCACAAGCTGGAAGCTTGTGCTACATTTCTACGAGCTGGAAGCTCGAGCTACATTATCGTTTTCTGAAGGCCCAGGCCTGGTTATCCTGGGCTTTGGGTTCCAGGGACAGGTCAGCGAACTGTCGGGCCTGGAATTTATGCCAGGCCAGGCCGGCGATCATGGCGGCGTTGTCGGTGCAGTATTTTTTTTCCGCTACGATCAGGCGTAAATTATTTTTTTCGCATGTCTGACGCAGTTGGTCCCGTAAGACGGAATTGGCGGCCACACCGCCGCCGAGTAATACTGTTTGCGCTCGGGTTTGTTCCACGGCCCACATGGTTTTGGTTACGAGAACTTCAATGACTGCGGCCTGAAAGGCGGCGGCAATATCGGCCTTTTCCTGCTCGGACATTTCTGGAACTTTATCCTCGCCCTTCATATCCTGGCCGCGACAATAATAGAGTACCGCGGTTTTGAGCCCGCTGAAAGAGAAATTCAGGGATCCTTTTTCCAGCCAGGTGCGGGGGAATTTAATGGCCAGGGGATTTCCCTGGCGGGCCAGTTTATCAATGGAGGGGCCGCCGGGATAGGGAAGTTTCAAAATGGAGGCCACTTTATCAAAGGCCTCGCCCGCGGCATCGTCGATGGTGCCGCCGAGTGATTCCAGTTCCAGCGGGTTTTTGCAGTTATAGAGACTGGTATGGCCGCCGGATACGACCAGGGCCACGGCGGGGAAACACTGCTGGTCCTGTTCGAGCATGACTGACTGGAGATGGCTGTGGATATGATTGACGTCGATTAAGGGTTTATCCCAGGCCCAGGCCAGGGT
>JAFGHE010000131.1 GCA_016930295.1 Sedimentisphaerales bacterium | reverse complement strand
CCACCGTCAAAAGTGGATATTGGCATTTAAAATCGTTGTTTTTAATACAGAAACAAACGTTCAAAATACTTTTGACGCTAGCGTCTAGATATATAAAAATAATATGCTCAAGAGGGTCTTGAATATATCATTAATCATCTCTGGTAAGGTTAGATTGTATTAATATCAGAATTAATTCGCGGCGATGACTTCTTCGAGTTCGGGGATTTTTTCACGCATGTGTCGTTCGATGCCCATTTTGAGGGTCATGGCGGCGCCGGGGCAGCCCTGGCAGGCGCCCTGGAATTTGATTTTGACGGTTTTGCCTTCGATGCTTATGAGTTCGCAGTCGCCGCCGTCACGCTGGAGGAGGGGGCGGATTTCATCGATGCATTCTTTTACTTTCTCGTCGAATGTTTTTTCTTCAGTCATGTCTGGCTCCAAAATAAGTCAATTGATTAATCGGTTTATTTAATTATATATCATTCGTGGTGAAATAGGCAATATATTGTTATTTTTTATCTTTTTGCAGGGTTTTATGGGCGGCAAAGCCGAAGATGTTGAGGTCTTCATCACGCGTGGCCTTGCTGAGGTGTTCGTTGACGTAATCGGCGTTGATAACATATTTTTTATCGGCTTTGTCAGGGGCGTCGTAGCTGATTTGTTCGAGCACTTTTTCCATGACGGCATATAAGCGTCGGGCCCCGATATTCTGCTGGGTACGGTTGATTTCAAAAGCCTTTTCCGCCATGGTGCGGATGGCGTCATCAGTGAATTCCAGGGTGATACCCTCGGTTTTTAATAGGGCAATTTGCTGGGTGGTCAGGGCATTTTTAGGTTCGGTCAGGATACGGCAGAACTGTTCCTGGTCGAGGTCTTTTAACTGGACCCGGATGGGGAACCGGCCCTGTAGTTCGGGCATGAGATCGGACGGTTTATTGCGGCTGAAGGCCCCGGCGGCGATAAAAAGAATATGATCGGTTTTGACCATGCCGTGTCGTGAATTGACGGTCGTGCCTTCCACCATAGGTAATAAATCACGCTGTACGCCTTCACGCGAAACATCGGGCCCGTAACTCTCGCCCCCACAGACTTTATCGATTTCGTCCAGAAAGACGATACCGGACTGTTCCGTGCGTTTAATGGCGGCCTGAATCATTTTATCCTGGTCGATAAGTTTATCCAGTTCCTGCTGCAGGAGGATTTTACGAGCGTCGGCCACCGTTACTTTGCGCCGAGCCGAACGGCTGGGCATGATTTTATCAAAAAAGTTCTGCAGGTCCGGCTCCATCTGATCGAATCCGACGTTGGAAAGGATATTGACAGGCATGGCTTTTTCTTCGACCTCGATTTCAATTTCACGGTCTTCGAGGGCGCCGTCCTGTAGCTGGTGGCGGAGTTTTTCCCGGGTGCGTTCGTATCGCTGTTGGTTTTCGGCTGCCTCGTCGGTGTTGACGACCGGGCCGGGTACGGGAGCTGGCAGCAGATAATCCAGAATCCTATCTTCGGCGGCTTTCCGGGCTTTTTCGTTATTGAGTTGCGCCAGTTCCGCACGGACCATCTGAATGGCCCGTTCCAGCAGGTCCCGGACCATGCTTTCCACATCGCGGCCGACATAGCCTATTTCAGTGAATTTGGTGGCTTCCACCTTGACAAATGGTGCCCCGACCAGGGCAGACAGCCGGCGCGCGATCTCGGTCTTGCCCACGCCGGTGGGGCCGACCATGATAATGTTCTTGGGGGCCACCTCGTCGCGGATTTCTGGGGCTAACTGCTGGCGCCGCCAACGGTTACGAATAGCGATGGCCACGGCCCGCTTGGCGTCGTCCTGGCCGATGATATATTTGTCCAGTTCCCGGACAATTTCCGTAGGTGTCAGATGCCGGATCTCTTCCATATATTTATCTGCCGGCTGGAATGAATTTAATATTTTATTAATCATACTTTATGAGAGTACGGATTTTTGGCCCAAAGTCAACCGGTTAATCACTATGAACCCTGTGTGCCTGGTTAAATGGTTTTTTTGACAAAAAACACGATAAATCCCCTTTCTTCAAAGGGGTTTAGCTTTTTCCTGGTGCGATTTCGTACTTATTATTGGTTACCGTTAAGGCTGATACGAACGAAAGGGCCTGTTGAGTGGTATCTGATATTTTTATCGTTAATGGTTAAGACCTTGTCTGTAAAGAAGAAATGGATTTTTAAAAAAGAAAATTTTATTTGATTATCGCACCTTGTTTTGATAATATCTCAATATGTAGGAAGGTGCGTGGTGGGAGAAAACTCATGGTTTTCCCATCCAGGCAATTCTTAAAAGACGTCTCAGGTATAATTTCTACTCATAGAGAATATCTAGTTAAGGCCGACAGACAAGCCGGTTTTCAGCGATTTAATATGTCTTTTATTATAAAGAGGAGAATTAATAAGAAAAATTTGTCGGGAAACCAATCGTAATTAAATTAACACGTTTTTTTGAAGACATGAAAAGAATCATTAGTATATAGTGCTGAGTTCGGCATCCGGTGGAGGATATCGAACTGAGCACCCGTTTTAAGAAGGAGAAATTTTATTATGGTTAAGCAAAAATTATTTTTTAAGATTGTATTGTGTACCGCAGTATTCACCATACCGGGCGCCCCGTCGTTCGCCGGTCTGACGAGTTTTCCCCACGCGGACGATTTCACCACCAATACTATCGCCTCACATGATTGGAGGGGTGATAATGTCAGCTGGGATGGCACGACAAACGTTATTTTCTCTGGAAGTAGTAATCTGTATCAGGGGTTCACTTTGTCAGACCAGGCTCAGACTCTTACGTTTGGTTTCACGTTGACGTCATCCGGCAGATATAATATGTCTAGTCCTGATGCGTTTACAGCCTACTTGTATAACTACAGGTGGAGTCCTCTGGCAAGCAATCCCGGTGACAGATACTTCTATTACCTTGATCATACCGGGCAGGAGGAGACGGCGGCCTCCTCGACCGTTATGGGTAGTGGGAGCACCTACTCCGGCACGGTATCGCTGGATGTTGCCTCTTTAGCCGGGCAAAACGTATTTCTCTATTTTGATTTAGATCGCCATTACGATGGCATGCTTACATCTGTTGCACTCGATTTTGTCAAGATCAATACCGGCACCGGCTCGTCCGTGGCTCACGCACCTGCCCCTGGCTCACTATTGCTCGGGAGTATCGGTGTTACTTTGGTAGGTTGGCTGCGCAAGCGTAGAAGCTTATAAATCCAGTTATACCAGGATATTTCATAGGGCCGTAAGAATCCCCTTACGGCCCGGGAGGGGATATTCTGTCCTAATTTCAGTAATACCCGGACGGTTATTACTCATCGCAAGAACCACAACATCTATTATGTTAACGAAAGGATATCCATCTAGGATTTGGGGAGAAAATTATTCGGTTGACTTTGGGGATTTTATCGAGTATAAAAAATGGATTAGTTTACATGTTTAGAGGCATTATTGGATGGTTCCGTCAAAAGTGGATATTGGTAATTAAAATCGCTGTTTTTAATCCAGAAAAAACCGTTCGCCATACTTTTGACGCTGGCGTCTGTTGGTGATGAATAAATTTAAAAGTGGGTGACATAATACAGGGTTTAAATCTGGAGGAAAAAGGGATGAAGAATCATAAAAATGGAGTATTTAATCGCTGGCTTTGGTTTGAGATTTGGATAACTTTTTTTATTTTATTATTTTACAGCGGGTTAGGGGCGGAGCCGGTTAATTGGGAGCGTGCGTCTCAGGTGGCAGGTAACTGGCTGAGGCGTGAAACCCGGCCGTTGGGAGCTGTATTAAGCCGGGAGATTGAAGAAATCCGGGTTTATCGGGATAGTACGGATGCGCCGGTATATTATGTGGCTGATTTGAAAGATACGGGCTATATCATTGTGGCGCCTGACGATATGGTGGAGCCGATTATTGCTATTGTCCCGGCGGGAAATTTTAATGCGGCCGACGATGATCCGCTGGGTGCGCTGGTCAATCAGGATTTACCCGCCCGTCTCCGCGCCGTACAAAATTTGCAGTTAAAAATCAGAAATAAAAAGGCCATACCGTATCTTAGTCTGAGCGAATCCCGATTGCTGCAAAAAGCGTCAGAGAATCAGGACAAATGGACGCATCTGGATAGTAGTACAGTGACCAAGAAATTGACGGGTATCTCCGAGATCAGAGTGCCCCCGATACTAGTCAGTACGTGGGGGCAAACGACGGTCGGGAATATTTCCGGGGGTATTACCTGTTATAATTATTACACTCCCAACAACTGGCCCTGCGGATGTGTGGCCACGGCCATGTCACAGCTTATGCGATACCATGAGTATCCCGGCTCCTATGTCTGGAGTAATATGCCTTTGCAGCCGGATGGAAGTATAACCTTAATCCAGCGTCAGGCGATTGGCGGTTTGTGTTTTAATGTGGCCGAAGCGATTGATACAGTCTATGGCCCCACCAGCTCGTCTGCCTCCCTGTATGACGGGGATATTCAGTTGGTATCGACATTCGGTTACAATAATTCGATCCATGGCGATAATGGTTACAATGATATTGGGGCCGGCTTGACAGCCATGATTAATCCGAATCTGGATGCCGGCCTGCCGGTGATACTGGGTGTACACGGGTCCGGGGGGCATGCCGTGGTATGCGATGGCTATGGTTATAATGCCTCGACTCTCTATCATCATCTGAATATGGGCTGGAGCGGTTATCATGATGCGTGGTACAATCTGCCCGAGGTTGATGCTGATCCGCCCGACTACGATTATGAAATAGTGGATACCTGTGTTTATAATGTTTTTATAACCGGATCGGGTGAGATTATCAGCGGTCGGGTCACGGACATGGGCGCCAATCCCGTTGAGGGAGCGGTGGTCAGCGCGCAGAAATCCGGCGGAGGCCTCTATCAGACCACGACCAACAGCAACGGGATTTATGCGCTCGTGGGAGTGCCTTCCAGCGGGTCTTATACGCTCAGTGTGGCCAAACCCGGCCATGCCTTTATCAACCAGTTTGTATCTACCGGCCTGTCTTCAGACGGCCAGGCTTTCTCGGGCAATGTCTGGTCCGTTGATTTTGATTCGCAAAACGCCACTCCCCCCTCGGCTTATGACGATACCATAGAAGCTCTTTCCGGAATGACCGAGACAATCAGTCTGTATGCTACGGATGAAGGGTATCCTGATCCGCCGGGGGAACTGACCTATATTATTACTTCGCTGCCCGAACACGGGCGCCTCTATGATACTAATAATGACCTGATTGTCACGGTACCTTATGAACTCCCGGACAGCAATAATGTGGTTGACTATTGGCCCTGTAGTTATTTCACGGGTGAAGACAGTTTCCAGTTCAAGGCCAACGACGGCGGCACCCCCACGGTCGGAGGAGATTCAAATATTGCCACCATTACCATCGACGTGGATAATACGATCTATAGCACGTATGAGCCTTCTACTAACTCTATAGCACAATGGCCAATGATGACCTCTTATCATGACAGCCGTACGCAGGTTATCTATCTGGCTGCGGAGATAGGGGAGGCCAAAACCATAACTCATCTGGCCCTGAATATCTTCCAGGCGCCGGGCCAGACATTAAATAACTGGACAATCCGAATGAAGCATACGTCTTTGAATGAATATCCTATAGCTCGACTCGAATCGGATGGCTGGACAATGGTGTACCAGGCCAATGAGTCGGCCGCCCCGATTGGCTGGCGATATTTCGCATTTCAGACACCGTTTGCTTACAATGGCACGGATAACCTGATGATCGATTTCAGCCATAATAATAGCTATTATTCCACGGACGGATTATGCTATGTTTCAGAAACGTATGACACAAGAGTGGCCCTGAATTTTTCCGATAGCACGGATGGCGATCCGCTGGATTGGGGGCCTGATACGTTTTCTTATCTATATTCTGCCACGGCTGTGCCTAATTTAAAGCTCATCAGCACCCTGGGGGGTGATCCGGTGGCCGGCGATTTCGAACCTGACTGCGATGTCGATCTCATGGATTTTACCGACCTGACCGCTGCCTGGCTGACAACTCCGGCCGACGAGGAGTGGGATCCCAACTGCGATATCTCCAGCCCGCCGGACAGTATCATCAATCTATTCGACTTGCAGGAATTTGCCCATAACTGGCTTACTACTATTAATTGATCCGGTTATTCATGCAAGCGATTGGGAGATGAATTAATAATAGAGATTTTTTCGAATCAATTATTTGAAGAAAGGATTAGCATATTTTTCGGCGGCAACGGTGGACATGGGGCCGTGGGCCGGGAAGATGAGGGTCTGGTCGGGCAGGGTGAATATGTTTTTGCGTACCTGGTCAATTTGGAGTTGTCCGTCTCGGACGCTGGAGGTGCCCCCCACGGAACCGCAGAAGAGGGCGTCACCGGTAAAGACGCAGTGGTTGCAGTAGTAGGAAATGCCGCCGGCGGTATGGCCGGGGGTATTCAGAGCGGTAAAATGTAATTTGCCCACGTCGATGGATTCGCCGCCATGGAGAGTATGGCTGGCGGCGGCCACTTCGTTCTGGCCGGCGTATCCTTTGACGGAATAGCGATTCATAAATACTGAAAGACCTTCGGTGTGGTCCCAGTGCCCGTGTGTGAAAAACAAAAACCGAAGCTGAATATGCTCATCTTCAATGCAGGCCGCGATCTCGTCGTTGAATCCGCCCGGATCGATAAACACCCCGATATGCGTTTCCGGGTCGGCAAGCAGATATCCGTTGATAGGGTAAGAGCCAACCGTAAATCGTTTTAAAAACATATTATCAATCAAATCTCTAATCCTTTGACGCCGTCCAGATTGGCGGCCTGTCTGATATCGGTGTCCGGGAAAATGGTATTGGTGAAAGCGGCGTTATGAAAAACGGCTTCGTGCAGGCGGCAGGCTTCAAACCGACAGTCGATAAAGGTGGCGGCCCGGAAGATAGCCTTACGCAGGGTACAATTCACAAAGCGAGTGTTAATAAAAACCGAGGAAGGGAACCGGACAAAATTATAATTTTCCTTATGAAATTCACAATCGCGCCAAACGGAACCGATAAATGACACTTCACTCATGCGCGAATCACTGAAAACGCTGTTTTCAAACACACAGAGGCCGAAAGAGTTCAACTCGCTGACGGTTTGATTGAGCCGGCATCGGATAAAATGAGAATTGGTAAGGAACGAATTATGTGCCAAGAGATGTTCATACTCACAATCTGCATACATGCCGTGCTCGCACAGGCAGTGATCGAACGAGAGCTTGTTCCATTGGCTTTTTTCGGCACGACAGTAATTGAATCTGCTCTCAGTTAACGCCATACTGTCAATCCGGCTGCCGCAGAGATGCCAGCCGGAAAGGTCTTTTCGGTGGGCCTGGATATCGCCAAGTATTGAGTTGATATAAATTTGACCGGAATCAAGTCTATCACTCATTGGATTGTCCGAGGATGGCATATTTTACTCCTGACGGAATCGTAGCTTTATTCCGCCGGATAGTGTATACTATCTCTGATTATGAATCAAGTAATAGCTAAGAGCTGGAACCGACTCGAACTTAAAAATCCCCATCAATCGCCGGCCAAATCAGAGAAACTTAAAGCGATGTTTTCGGCGATTGCCCCCCATTATGACCTGTTAAATCATATATTAAGCCTGAATATGGACCGGCATTGGCGTCGGCGGGCAGTAGAACGGGCACAGGTAGGACCAGGACAGAAAATATTGGATTTATGCTGCGGCAGCGGTGATCTGACGTTGGAATTTGCCCAGTCACTGAATGGGACCGGGAGTATTGTGGGAGTTGATTTTGTGGAAAATATGCTCTCAATAGCACAGAACAAGACGCAGATAGAAACCCAGAAAGATAGTGACCGATATAAGGCTATATATTTCAAGTGGATATGTGCGGATGCGGAATCTGTGCCGTTGCCGGGGGGAGAATTTGACCGCGTAGGGTGCGCCTTTGGTTTGAGGAACCTTAAAGATCTATCCGCGGGAATGGATGAGATGTACCGTTTACTCAAGCCGGGTGGTAAGGCGATTATTCTGGAGTTTAGTATGCCGCAAAATAGAATTATTTCCTGGATTTATGCGTGCTATTTCAGGGTTTTACTGCCGCTGATGGCACATTTTCTGGTGCGGGACCCTTTTCATGCCTATCAATATCTGCCGGATTCGGTAAAGAGCTTTAAAAGTCAGGGAGATTTGGTTACACTATTACAACAGACTGGATTTAGTGCAGTCCGTACGGAAACATTGTGTTTTGGAGCGGTATTATTGATGGTGGCGGAAAAAGTTTAAGACGTGAAATCACATCATAATTAAACAGTCTTTTAAAGCCTATGCCTGAAAATAATAAACATGGTTATCGGCGCTGGATGACGGATGGCGCCACGATGGTCTATTCGCGGAAAGCGCGATTGATTTACTGGGTCATCAATTTGCTGCTGTATACCCTGCTGAATATGTATGCGCTGTGGGTTCAGAGCGGCCATTGGATACAATTTAAAAGTCCTTATACATCTGTATCACTGATCCCACGTCTGTTATACCCTTTGAATATTTTTCAGTTTCCCAGTTATATACTGGTGATAGGCTTACTAATGGCCCTGATCTGTACAGTGCCGATCCTCATTGCGCTGCTCTATAATTTTTCATTTTCCCTGCCGTTTATATTGCTGGTATTTTTTCCGGGACACAACAGGATATTGGCCTTATGCCTGTTGGTCAGTTGTGCGGCCGTTAGCTTTGAACCAATGCGTTTCAAGTCTAAATTCGTGGCGGCGGTTTTATGTCTGGTGCCGGAATTGATATACTGGGGAATATTCAGTTGGGGCAATCCGGAGCAGAATATTCTGCGCTGGGCGGTATTGTATGCGCCGTGGATTCTGGCATTTTTTATTAGTGTGATTCTATTGGGTATTGTCATAGCGGCGGGGCATTTTTTGCGTTACCGACCGGGGATCCTGATGCCGATTTTTGGTTTGAGCCTGGCAGGTGCAGTCATGCTTTTTAATACCAGGATCGGGATGAACGAACGCGATTTTCAGGCTCAGGTGTATCGCTACAGCCCGGAACAGGTAATGATGTTCCAGAACCGCAGTATCAAGGGATTGTTGGAGATAGAGTTGGCGGAGCGAAAAAAACAGGCTGACTATTTGAGCGATGAATTAATCAGAGATATCTTACGCATTCAATGGCGTATCGCCTTTAATCCGAATATCGAGGTTCTTCCGGAATATGAAGCCGGCGGGGTTATCGGAGGCGCCAGCCCGATTTCACGGGCACGTCGGGAGGCCAATAAATTTGAGCGGACGAAATTTGAATGTGCCGACCAGATCGATAGTTTTATCAGAACACATCCCGATGATCCGCGGGTGGCGGACGCTCTTTATTATAAAGGGCTTTTAATAGATTTAAAAGTGGACTCGTGGGCCATACGCGATGAGGACATGCTTCGATTCTGTTACGATTTTCCCAGTGCCTATTCTGAGTTGATATGGAATGAGATTCTAGCAGGGTATCCGGACCGGGATGTGGCCCTGGAAGCTCGTTACCGGCTGGCGCATCTTATGGCGCGTCGAACACCGAAGCGCGCGACAGAGTCATTCAGTTTTGATAAGGCACTGTTGTTACTGGAGGAAGCCCGGGCCCTTTGCCTGGAGGAGTTAAAACGTCGCGAACAGGAATCGACGCAGCATCCCTTCTGGGAAAGTCAGTTTGGTACCATATTTTCACCGCCGCCCCAGACAATCCGTGATGAGCAGATGTGGGATTTACTGACTCGTATCGAACGGCTCATGAGCCTGATCGGCAAGGAAAATCGTACCGGGCACCTTCGTCACGAAGAACGCCTGGCTGCATTTGTCGGCCTTGACCCCTATCAGTTGATATATAAAGACCGGCTGAAAGACCTCATGTTTGAGTCTCCTCAGCCTGATCCTCTGCAGGATAATATCGAACTGACCCTGGCGATGCTGTTAGACAATCCTGAGGAGAAAGAGACACAACTGGTTGCCCTGATAGAGCAATTTCCCGGTCGGGATGCCACGGTGGAAGCCATGTTGGAACTGGCCCGGCTCAGGCTGGAGAAAGCCAAGAACATGGAATCTAATGAAGAACGTGAAACATTAATGTCCGATTCAAAAAAACTGCTCAATACGGTTATTTCCCTAAAACCGGACTTTTATTCAGGCCGTCAGGCGAAGCAGTTACTGGAAACACTCTCTCATGAATAAGTGGTATGAGAATGGATTGATGTTTATATGCTCAGGGTGTGGCCAATGCTGCTCCGGGCCGGAGGAAGGTTATGTCTGGATTAATCAGAACGAGATAAAGGCAATGGCGGCGTTTCTTAACCTGGATATCGATGTCTTTAAAGCCAGGTATTTACACAGGGTCGGTCGGCGTTACAGCCTGATAGAAAAAGAAGATAATAAGGACTGTGTTTTTTTAGTTCCCAATGGCGCAGGAAAAAAATGTATGGTCTATTATGTTCGGCCCACACAATGTCGTACCTGGCCCTTTTGGAAAGAAAATATCCGGAATGAGCAGTGCTGGAATCACGCAGGAGAAAAATGCCCCGGCATCAATCAGGGCAAATGGTTCAGTAAGACTCAGATCGAAGCGTTGCAAAAGGGAGATCACTCTGTTCTGGAAGACAATACTTCCCTGGAGCAGGCGTTGACCTGGATATTTTCTCATTATGACAGCCAGACGCCTCTTTCGGCGATAAGGCAATTGTATGAGGAGATTGACCGGAATCTGAGTGCCCTGGAGCCAACGTGTAAAAATTGCGGGTGCTGTTGCGATTTTGAGCGTTACGGACATCGTCTTTATGCCACTACTTTGGAAATGCTCTATTTTATTCATGGCGTGCGAACATTACAGGCAAACGGATTCCGTCTGCCTGAGAACCGATCGGGTTGTCCCTTCCGGCAGGAGCAGGGGGCGGGATGCCTGGTCCGCCGGTATCGTACTGTGGGATGCCGTATCTATTATTGTGAAGACGTACCTTGTGAGTTTCAGCATGAACTCAGCGAAAAGGTCTTACGGCGTCTAAAAGTCCTGCACGAAAAATTTGGCGCTGACTATTATTATGCTCCCCTGCCGGACTGGCTGCCAGCTATCTTGACCATTACTCCAGAGTAATAACCGAAATGGTATGAGGCGGATCGAACTTATTCCCTGCGTCGGGTAAATCAATATTGGCGACGTATATTTTATTATTGCGCAGACACAGTTCGGAGGGTCTGTCTAACAGGCCGCCGCTCCCGTCCGTGTTTTTCTGGTTTTTTGCAATGGTGGTCACCCTGCCGGTTCTGGGATTTATTCTGTGTACGGCATTTCCAACATAATCCGCGACATACAGATACCCCGTTTTGGCATCGTATTTAAGACCGTCGGTACTTTCCATTCCCTGGCCCTGGACCAGGGTTTTCCGGGAGTTGACATTTCCATCTTTGTCAAAAGTGAATTTTATAATACTCGCATCACCAAAGTTACAGACATACATATTCCCGTCGTGGTCAAAGGCGATCCCGTTGGCGCCGATGGGCCAGTCTTTGTTATGAGTATATAAGGTGGCGATCAGGTGTTCATCCTTACCGCCGGGTGTTATATGCGTGATAGTACTATTCAGTTCGGAAAGCTTAAACCGATAGACTCCGCTGGGCAGGGGATATGCTTTGCTGTCTATAGATGTCTCAGTCACATAAACACTGTCTCCGTGGCAGACCACACCGTTAGCCTGATTCATGCCGTAAACCAGGATCTTAAACTCGAGCGGCCTGCCCTTATCCATTCGTACCCGGATAAGGCGAGATTGATTCTCCTGGCCGACCATGCCCTGATTGTCGGCAATATATAAATCACCGTCCGGCCCGATATCGATACCCAGCGGGCAACATTTGTCGGTCCCGGGATGAAGGGGCAGCATGTAGATTTGTTCAATTTGATCGTCCGGTGTAATTCTACAGAGTCGAGGGCTATAGGCGTCATTATTCAAATTGGGGCAACATAAAAGTATCGTATTGGTTTCCTTATCCAGTACCATGCCGTCCGGTGTATTGAACCTCTCAGGCAGCGTCACGGCGATCCGGGGCATTATCAGTTCTGAATGATAACTACATCCTGAGACAAACAGGCAAAGAAATACAGAAATCATGGCAATGGTCACTATACTCTGGTAATAGGATTTGCTTGGTGCTTGCATGAAAAGCTCCTTTCTGGAAAACAAATATATTACCTTTAGTCGCTGATTTCCAGCTGACAATTCCTTATAATAATTAAAGGGTTATATAATGCAAGGTTAAGTTCCGGGATATCTCGGTCATAATATAGATTAAGCTTTTCAGGAAATTACTCAAAAGTCTGTTTCTGTCGGAGAATATGGAAATAATGCTGCGCGAATCGATGCGCCTCGTCACGTACATATTGAAGTAATCGTAAGGCCGGGTCATGGCGGGGCAGTTTCCAGGGCTTCTCGGAGTTCTGACAAAATACGATCTCTTCCTTTTTGGCCAGGGAAATGAGTGTGGGGCCCTGTAGGGGCATTTTCTCTATGATTTCAATGGCAGCGTTCAATTGACCCCGCCCGCCGTCGATTAACAGGATGTCGGGGAAGAGTTCCTCCGTTTCATCGAGGTGGCGAAACCGTCGGCGGATCACTTCCTGGATCATGGCATAGTCATCGATCCCCTGAATCTGTTTAATACGAAAGCGACGGTATCCTTTTTTAAACGGCCTGCCGTCAATAAAACATACCAGCGAACCCACGGCTTCATGCCCCATGATATGGGCGATATCGATACCTTCGATAACACGTACACGCTGGTGTGTTGGTAATAAATCCTTAAGCCGTTCCAGGCTCGCGCATGGATCGACCTGAAACAGCTCCGGCTGTATATGCTCGTCCACCTCGCCCCGGTCGTTCAGAGATTCAATCGCTGTGATTTCATCGCGTAAGCGGGCGGCCTCCTCATAATTTTGTTTTTGGGCCTGCTCATCCATTTCCTTTTGCAATTGCTTCAGGGTAGTTTGTCGGTCGGACTCCAGGAATCTCCGTAATCGCTTAATATCATTACGATATGCTCTGCGGCCGATTTTATCTCCGCAGGGAGCGGTGCACTGGTCGATATCGAATAGGATACAGGGCCGGAAGAATCGTCGTTTTTCATCATCCTCGAGTATATCCAGCCGGCAGGTGCGAAACTTAAAGACCCGCTGTATAACCTGCACCACACGCCGGAGATCATTGGCACTGGTAAAGGGCCCATAGAGTTTGGACCCTTCGCGTGGTTCACGCGTTACGTAGATACCCGGAAAATCATCTTTCATGCTTATTTCAAGATAGGGGAAGCTCTTGCCGTCAACCAACTGGGTGTTATAAGGCGGCTGGATGTCTTTGATCAGTCGGGCTTCCTGCAGGATCGCGTCCACTTCGCTGGCACACACTAAAAAACCGACGTCCAGCACTTTATCGATCATCTCGGCTATTTTGGGGCCCCGACTCTGGAGTAAATCAGCCGAAGGCTGAAAATAGCTGCTGACACGATCTCGCAGATTTTTCGCCTTACCGATATAGAGTACTCTGCCCTCAGAATCTTTCATCAGATAGATACCGGGTTCTGAAGGAAAATCCTTGATTTTACTGCGAATTTCGTCCATCCTTTTGTTTTCCATGAGAGCGATGGTATGCTATCATACGGCAAGCCGTAATTGTCAGCAGTATCGTTTGAGCTGACATCATGGCCATAAATGATGTAGAAACGATAGCGTGCATATAGGTATTGCACATGGTATTATAGATAAATAATTTATAGTGGTCAATCAGGCCGGAAATTATTATACTTATGGTAGGCCCGTGAGTAAAGTGTATCATTGGAGATTGTAAAAATGGCGGAAGACGTAAACGCAAAAATAATCATGGCCATGGGTTCAGATAGCGACTGGCCCGTAATGGAGGCCGGGGTTGAGATCCTCAGGGAATTTGGTCTTGCCTGCGAAGTGTATATTACCAGTGCCCACCGTACGCCCGAAGAGACAGTCGCCCTGGCTCAAAACGCCAGAGAACGCGGAATCAGGGTCATCATTGCCGCGGCCGGCTTGGCCGCTCATCTGGCCGGTGTTATCGCAGCGCATACCACGCTGCCTGTCATTGGAATCCCTCTGGCTGGTGGGCCGCTTCAGGGGGTGGATGCCTTGCTGTCGACCGTGCAAATGCCGCCGGGTATTCCGGTGGCAACAGTGGGTATCGGCTCGGCCGGTGCTAAAAATGCCGCACTGCTGGCCATTCAGATACTGGCCCTGAATGACCAAAAACTGGCGGAACGGTTGAGGGACTATAAAGCCGGAATGGCGGAAAAGGTCAAACAAAAAAACCAGAAGTTACAGAGGGAACTTGACAAATAGTCAGAATATGACGGCTCATTCCCCCGACGATACCGAAATAAATTATAGACAGGGCACTCCTTTCATTTCGACATAGATCGACGAAATCAGAAAATACATGGTAGATACGATTAAATGGGTTGGTGACATCAATGGGCATGTAGAGTTAATTGATCAGACTCTCTTGCCGGTTGAATTCCGAATAATTGAAATCCACGATGTTGCGGCCATGTGGCAGGCTATTAAAACACTGCAGGTCAGGGGAGCGCCTGCCATTGGAATTGCCGCAGCCTTTGGGGTGGTTTTGGGATTACAAAAAATCAATGATCTTGCCGAGATATCTGTGGCCAAACAGAAATTAACCGAAACGTGTGTTTATTTGGCCTCCAGCCGGCCTACCGCGGTAAACCTGTTTTGGGCCCTGGAGCGTATGCAGCGAATTCTTGATGATTCATCGATCAGGTCGGTACAGCAGCTTAAAGAGCGATTGTTGGCCGAAACCCGGGCCATCCGGGACGAGGATGCTGCCATGTGTCGGGCTATCGGGCGTAATGGAGCGGATTTTATCAAAGACGGGTCGGCTGTGTTAACGCATTGTAATGCCGGCGGATTGGCCACGGCCGATTACGGAACGGCCCTGGCAGTAATGTTCACGGCTCATGAGCAGGGTAAAAAATTCAGGGTATTTGCCGACGAGACACGACCCCTTCTGCAGGGCGCCCGGTTGACAACCTGGGAACTGATGCAGGCTGGGATCGATGTCACCTTAATTTGTGATAATATGGCCGGATATCTTATGAGCCAGGGTAAAATTGATCTGGTTATCACCGGCGCCGACCGCATAGCCGCCAATGGTGATACGGCCAATAAGATTGGAACCTATTCACTGGCCATGCTGGCCCAGGCCCATCATATACCTTTTTACATTGCCGCACCGTCCAGCACCTTTGATACGGGCATAGCCACCGGCAGGGACATACCCATAGAAGAACGCGACCCGGATGAAGTAACCCGTCCTTTTGGCCGGCCAATCGCACCGGATAATGTCAAAGTGTATAATCCCGCTTTCGATGTTACCCCTCACCAATATATTAGAGCAATTATTACCGAAGCGGGGGTTATCCATCATCCCAATTCAGATACCATACTACAGGTACTTACCCGATAGTATGAATTTAAATACTTCCGGCCCAGCCCGAGCGTCTCAACGGGATAGATAGCATCCTATTCAATCGTGGTGAGCAGACTGCCGAATTTGTCTTCTTCCTCTTCATCTTGCAGAATTATCTGCGGTTTTATCAGAATCAGAAGGACAGACTCGTCTTTAACCATTGAGCGATTGGAAAAGAGCCGATTAAGAATGGGAATTTTACTGAGCGTGGGAACGCCTGCTTCCTCTTCAGCTTCACCCACTAGTTTTTGCCCGCCTAATAATAATGTTCCGCCGTCAGGAATAGCCACATGCGTCATAATAGAGTTGATATCCGACACCGGTAATTGAATTCTGGTAGTAGGAACTCCCGCAATGGGTTGGTCTGATTCGACCGCCGGAGCAGATGAGGCATATACAAAATCTGTAAAACTACGGGTAATCTGCTGGGTGAACAGGACATTCAGTAAAACAAATCTTTTATCCGCGGAAATTGTCGGTGTAATATAGAATGATATACCCGACATATTCTGAGCCACCTGGGGATTATAACCGACAACTCCATAACCCACCACGGATTCAAGTGATGCCACGTAATTGGTGGATGTATAGAAACTGACGTTAGCCATTTCGCCGTTATAAACCGTCACATGAGGCGCCACCAGCGAACGGTTCCGAGCGTGAGCCTGCGTGGCACGCATCAGGAAATCGACCTGTACATTATCCAGGAATGTGCCCGACAAAGTAAACGCCGAGGGAACGGCCCCGCCGCCCAGAGACCCCGGTACCGATGTCGCCGGAGCTTCGGTATAACTATAGGAATCCTGATTAACAGTGATATTCGAAAAACTGTCAAATCCGGCGTTATCCATGTTTATAAGAAAATCCACATCCAGGCCGATATCCTCCAGGAAATTACTACTTATCGTTAGTAATCGGGCTTCAATAGCTACCTGTGCGCCGTGTGTTTTACGCAGCTTTTTCAGTAACGCAGTGATTTTCTGATGGACATTTGGTGTTTGATATACTAACAGCGAGTCCGCGTAATAGGATAGATTACCTCTGCCCAGAGTAAATGTCTGCTGGCCGCCAAAGGCCATTCCATACCATGAGTCCGGTTCAATAGTGGTCATGATGAGATAGCTTAATTCATATTGCTGATAGGTGGTCATACCACCGCCGCCACCCATTCCTCCCATGCCGCCACCGCCCATTCCTCCCATGCCGCCGCCCAT
>JAFGHE010000130.1 GCA_016930295.1 Sedimentisphaerales bacterium | reverse complement strand
TTTTATTTGCCAATATCCACTTTTGACGGTAGCATCATTATATCTACTTGTATATAATAAACAACAAGCTAAAAGATGGGAAATTTATTTCTCAAAACAATCTCTGTGAAAAAAAACTCACTCTTTTAAACGAAAAAAAACGATTTAATAAAAAAACCTGGAAAATATTTAAAAAAATTTATATTTAACGTTGACATTGTTTTATATTCAGGGTATATATAAGTATATCTGAAATAGCCTGTTGTTGATGGGTGATAGTACAGGCGAACAAAGATAGACGAAAAATTTAAACCGGCGAGAGAGAAAGAAGGAGTCTCTCTCTGCCGGTTTTTTTATTAAATGGAAAAGGAGACGAGGAAAATGTCAAGAAAGACAATGGCTCTTTCATTAGTCCTGGGTCTATGTGCAGTTACATCAATAACGTTTGCACAGGCGACCGAAACCTACGAATTTGAAATTATCGACCTGGGATTTGGGGGAGCCCTGGGTATCAATAATGCCAGTATCAGCGATATTGGTATGGTAGTAGGTTGGGAGGATTCCGGTCAGGCAATCATGTGGAATTCTGAATATGTGCCGACCATTCTGGCGCCGGGAAGCGCAACAGCAATTAATAATCTGGGTCAGATCGCGGTAAATTTTGACGGCATTGACGAGACGTTCCGCTATAACAGCCAGTCCGACACGTGGGATTATATCCCTCCGGTAAACGGGGGAATCAGAAACTGGGTCAGTGGTATAAACGATCTGGGTAATGTTGTGGGATTTTACGAGTTAGACGCCAGCTATCAAGGCGCTTTTATATGGGACGGCGGAACGAGTATGGATCTGGGCAATTTTGGCGGCAGTTTAAGTGAGTCGCTGGATATTAACAATAATAATCAGATTGCCGGATATTCCTATGACGCAAGTAACAATCCACATGCGTTTATCTGGGATGGAATATTACAGGACCTGGGATCCGGCGAGGCCAATGGTATCAATGATAATGGTGTAGTAGTAGGTAATTCGGGGGATAAAGCGGCCAAATGGGCCGCTGATATTAACGGTATTTATTCGAGAAGTATCATCGACGACTCTGACCTGAGCGTCCGTAGTAGCGCCAATGCTACTAACAATGAAACCCGAACCGTGGGCTGGTTTGATACAGCTGAAGAGACATCTCATGCCTTTTTATGGGATCCGGTTACCGGCATGATTGATCTGAACGATTATATTCCGGACGGAAGCGGCTGGGAATTGCTGGAGGCGTACGATATCAATAACAGCGCCCAGATCGTAGGAGTTGGCGTGTTCGGCACAGAAACTCATGCCTTTCTGCTCAATCCCACTACCCTGCCTGAGTTACCTCTCATCCCAGAACCCATGACCCTGAGTCTGCTGGCGATTGGTTCTCTGGCCGTATTGAAACGGCGAAAGTAATAATACAGATCAAATAACCAAAAAAATTAGAAGCCCTGTTTAGCCAAGCTAAACAGGGCTTTTTTTCGCCCGCGTCAAAAGTATTGCGAACGCTTGTTTCCGGATTAAAAACAACGGTTTTAAGTGCCAATATCCACTTTTGACGGTAGCATCCTTTTTATCCAAAAACTCGGCCATTGTCCTTTAGTTGGAAAATTTCTTTTAAGCCGTGCATGGTGCTTTAATTTAATAATGTTCCACCGCAGTCCTGGGGGACACCCGGGCCTTTGGTGGGTTCATACATCATCCAGTTAGCCAGCAGGATAGTCAAATCATCAGGTCCTATCCGATAGTAACCTGTCTTGCTGTTGCCGGCCTCCTGATGATCAAAGTCGGCACAAATAAGATTTGAGCCTATCAAACCGGGCCCCCTGGTGGGTTCCAGAACCTTCCAGCCATTTATGATCAGATTTAGTTCATCCGGTCCTACACGATAATAACCTGTTTTAGAATTTCCGCTCTGACTACCATCCGCATCGCCATGACATTGGGTGGCATAGCACCAGCAGGTCGGTTCACCCATAGCAACCCATTCATCATAGTAATTAAAGCCCGGATCCGTGAGATGGGTGGGTGGATTAACAGCGGTTTCAGGTGTCAGACACTTTGGCGGCGGCCCTTCTTCACACCAGATGGGAAGATTGGTATCCAGATCACCATTCGTACCTACAGCTCCGGTCTCGGAACGGAGGGTATCTGCAGATATGGTAAGGGTATTGGCAGTGGTATTGTCCAAGGTAAAGGTGATCAGATTATCCGTGGTTTGCGGGCCGGGGGCCTGATTACCACTTTCATCCAGAACACCCAGGCTGATAACGGTGGGAAGAACAGCCGGGCCTACGGTGTCAACTCCGGGACCATCGTGTCTGGCCAGACAATTTCTCAGATCGCCGCCATCATCCCCTACCGTATAGGCGCACGGATCATCATAGGCATAATCGATAAAGGTGTTGAAAGCCGTATGGATTGAATCAACTGAGTTTACTCTATTGCCCAAACTACACGTGACTAACAGGGCCACACCACGTACCTGGTCGCCGGGATCAGAGGTATAACCAATGGTCACCTGCGTGCCAGAAGCACTGACTTCAAAATTGACATCGGCCAATGCGGGGGCGGTAATCACTAATACCGCAATTAAACATACTGCCTTTCTCATAATGAATCTCCTTCTTCAGCCGGTAATAAAAAACCAGACAATTGCTAACGTTTCCATCCTGCTGCCACTTAATATTTCCCTATATTAAGCCATCATGTAACCTTATAGACAAATCATCATCATACTCTGTCGGAATCAACTCAGTCTGAAGCCGAGTTATATTCCGATAACCTTCATTAAGACATCTCTATAAAAAAATCCTCAAAAAATCCCTAGAAACATGGTGATTTCTCTTTTCTCCTTTGATTTTCCTGCTTCTTCAAGGGAGCAAAACCGGAATAAACCTCATTTTTTATCTATCTTAAAATGCCATATAAAATATATCACAGATAATCAAAGCTGTCAACTATTTTTTGAAAAATACCGAACTATATTCAAATTATAGGTTTATGATTAATTAAATCCCGGATAGATAGCCTGCTGCCATATTTATAAGCTGTTGGAAGCAAATAGTATTGCCGGCCAAATCACCTGAACTTACAAAAAGAAAAAGATTGACAAAACGTATAAAATTTGTTCTAATATCAATTGTGTATAATTTTGAGAATTTGCGCAATTTTGGCATCAATAAACATATAACCCAGAGAGAGGCAGTCAAACTTCTACTGGGTTTTTTATATGTATAATTCAGGCAAATCCAAAGTCGAGGATTGAAAAGAGATTATATCAGTCGCGATTATCGCGCCGGAGTAGGAAGGAGAAAACAATGTGGTCAGATTATAAAGACATTCCATCACCCTTATGGATGGCTGCTTTCCCCATATTAACCCGTTCTTTAAAAACCCTTGGTTTTATATGTGCGTTACTATGTTTTGCTCATTCCGGCTGGGGCCAGACAGCGGGTGATCTGGACGGTGATGATATTGTCTGGATGAAAGATTTCACGATCATTGCCGAACAGTGGCTGCGCAGCGACTGCGACGATCCCAACTGGTGTGAAGGCGCCGATATAGATCTGGATGGGGTAGTGGATCCCAACGACCTGGTCGTACTGACCTCTAACTGGCTGGAGAATATTGAAAAGTACACCCATATTGAACTGGAAAAAACATACTCTAGCGTGGGTCAGGATGAAGACGGACGGGTATGGAATACCGGTGATTTTCTTTTTGGAACAGGTGAAAATCCCACAGGCGGCGATTCAACTTTACGATTAGGAGATTATAAGAACGAGGAATTGGTTAACGGCTATCGAAGTATCGTTTCATTTGATATAGCTTCTGACCCATTACCGCTTGATGCTGACATACTATCGGCCACCCTGGAATTAACCCGGGGTAGTGAAACAGGTGATGACCCATTTGTATGGGGTGGAGAATGCCTTATCGATGCTGACAGCCCCTTCCTGGGAGAGACTGAAGCCTTATACCGTCATGACTGGCAGGATATAGCCGGTGCGGAGGCCACCGCGAGTTTCGACTATGCCGCGGATCCCGGGACGGGCAATAAAATTGTATCAACGGAATTCGATCAAAACGGGTTAAATATCATTAATTATAACAGTAAGACTCAATTCAGAGTTTATTTTGAGACCATTCACAATAGCGGTAATTCCATAAGTAACTGGCTGGGATTCTGGTCTGGAGAAGCGGTTAACGAAGCAGACAAACCCAAATTAAACGTACGATTCGTTACCATACGCAGGCCGGCCATAGATTATACCAGCCAGGCCGGATACGACGGTCGCGTCTGGGACCTGAATGGCAGCGGTGAGGGTGTGGCTAATGCTTCAGTTGATTCCACCAGTTATGCTTTGCGTTTAGGTGACTATTACGATACGCCGTCAACCAATAGCTATGGATATAGAAATATTCTCTCCTTCGATACATCCGAAGTTCCTGGTTACTTTCCGGAGAATTATTCCATTATTTCCGTAAAGCTTGAAATGACATGTGGCTACAAAGACTATTCTTCTTGCCCATTTTCCTCCTGGGGAGGCAATTGTTATATCGATATTGCCAATCCCTATTTCGGTATCAGCGCTAACCTGGACAATGGCGACTGGCAGGCAACCGCCAGTGCTACAGCGGTTGCCCGATTCACCACGGAGCCGGCGGCACAAGCCACCATGGTCTCTACCGAATTTAACGCTGAGGGTCTTAGCTATATCAATACTTCAGGCACTACCCAATTAAGGGTATATTTTCAGAATCAAACCAATAGTGATACCAATATAGATTTTCTTGGTTTCTATGCCGGGGAAACAGCGGGTAAAGAGCCCACGCTGGTAATAACTTACAAGCTGGAAGATCCGGAATAAAGATACATCTGGTTTAATCACCTCAGGGTTAAAACTTGTCTGGCTGGGAAATTTTTTTCCCGGACAAGGTCTATTCAATTGTTAAATAACATAAATCTATCTGAATTTTATCGATTCTGATATTTTCTTTTTATTGGTCCATGTTGATACGTGTGGAACTTTACCCAAATTTTACGGGAAAAACCTCTCAAAATCTTCAGGCTTTTTATAATTAAAGATTAATGTAAATAATTGCAAAAAAAAGACAAAAAAATATTGACAAAAACAGGTCTGGTGCGGTAAAATAATCTTAATCTGTAATTACAATAAGTTTGCCCAAGAGGTGCTATTTTCTTAATTTACAGAACCCAGAGAGAGAGACATGACAGAATCTTTCTGGGTTTTTTTGTTTAAATGTATTATTATATATATTCGTTCCGAATAAAATAATGGAGTATAAGAGAACGGTATTACACTCTAACCTTTAAAGCCTTACGCTAATGCGAAAGGGAGGCTGGAAAATGTTTAGGTCAAAAGTAATTGTATTGGTATTAATTGTTTCACTGTTAATTTCTGCCAGTGTTGCGGATGCGTGTTCAATTCGAAAGCAAGGGAGTCGGGATGTCTTCAAGCCTTATCGTATCTACCGCAATTATGTCGGCTGTAGTATTGTGGATGATATGGATCCGGAGGACTGGGAAATTGGGATATGTGGAACTCGATGGGGTCCGTTTCCCATAAAATTCATTTGTCCGGGAAACTGGATTAACGGAGCGGCAAATTATTTCATATTGACCTTTACCACGGAAACGGGTGAACTCACGTTTACCATTGGGAATAAACCTACGGTTTCACACGTTTTTGAAGAATACGCCGGTAAGGGCATGAATGAAATTCACGTGGCGGCCAATTCATTTTCCAACTGGACCGATTTCTGGACATTTACATTCATAACCGACTTAAAAGTAAACGGCATTGATTATGACCTTGACGATGTTATCGGAGACGGCACCTATACCTATGCCACTATCACGGGTTTGAACTGCGAGGATTTTGAACTGACCGGCTACGTGCATGCCAACTGGATTGGCATGCTTATGAGTAAAAAGGTCCAGGCCTTTTTCCGGCTCGGTGAACCCTGTGAAGATCCCAATGATGACATCCAGGTCGGACCGACAAGTGACATCAGTGGTGATTGTGCAGTGGACATGCGTGATTTTGCCTATATGGCAACTCACTGGCTGGAAATCTGTGATGAGCCCAACTGGTGTGGAGGAAATGACTTTGGTCATGACCAAATTGTCGATCCTAATGATTTGGCCGTTCTTTTGGAAGAATGGCTTATTAAAAAATACGGCGGAGGCTGCGGTACCGAGGAAGTACCCTATTTGATTTATACTGCCGAACATCTCAATGCTATTGGGGCCAACCCGGACGACTGGGGAGCCCATTTTAAATTAATGGCCAATATTGATTTGAGTGATTATCCGGGAAATGCCTTTAACACGATCGGGACCGAAGAGCAGCCATTTACCGGCGTCTTCGAGGGTAATTATTACGAAATATACAACTTCAGTCAGGGGGAACTGGAAGAAGAAGTGCTGGGCATGTTCCGATATGTCGATGACCCTTCAGCACTGATAATGAACCTGTGGTTGACGAATCCTATTCTGGCAACCGAAGGACCTAATTACGCCGGGGCATTGGTGGGTAAATTGGAACAGGGTACCTTATTCCGCTGTTTTGTGGAAGGCGGCGAGGTAGCCGGTTATGGCGGTTTAGCGGAAACCACCGGCGCCAATTATGTAGGCGGGCTGGTGGGGTACAATGCCGGTACTATTCTGGAATGTTCCGCCAATTGCGAGGTATCGGGATATGACTTCGCCGGCGGACTGGTAGGTTATAATATCGGTACGATTGAAAGCTCTTATGCGGAAGGACCTACAATTGCCGGACACGATAAAGTCGGCGGTCTGATCGGCTATAACGTAGATGGTACAATTATCAACTCTTATGCACAAAAAGACGTATTTGCACACGACCAGGTGGGAGGTCTGATTGGACAAAGCGATAACGGCATCGTTCAGTATAGCTATTCAACAGGGCATATTACCGAAAACAGTGACGACCGGGGTGGATTCCTTGGTGAACTCGTTGGAGACGATGTCGTGTCATGCTTCTGGGATATCACTACCGGGGGTGAACTAAATGACAATGGTGTAGGTACTCCCCTGTCCACCCTGGAAATGCAAATGCAAGAGACTTTCACCAATGCCAGTTGGGACTTTAGCACACCGATCTGGGCTATCCATGAATTGAATGATTATCCGGTACTGTGGTGGATGGTTTCGCCGTATCCTGATCCGATGAGCTGGAAATCCGAACCTGAAGCAACCGGGCCGTATTCTATTATCATGACCGGCACAACCGCTATGGCGTTTGACGGCGGTGGTGTAGAGTATTACTTCCAGAACATGACCGATCCCGCTCATGACAGCGGCTGGCAGGACAGTACAACGTATGAAGATACGGGGCTTTTATCAGAAGCAGAATATACCTATCGAGTTAAGGTTCGCGGTGCGGAATCCGGTTACTTTGAAGGAGTTTATTCCATACCGGCTTCTGCCACGACTTTAGCGGATACGGAAATTCCCCAACCGAATCCCATGCTATGGAATATACCGCCCTATGGCAGCGATGTTCATGCAATGAGTATGAGTTCGGCCACGGCGTCGGATGAAGGCCCGGTGGAATATTACTTCAATAATATTACCGATCCCAACCATGACAGCGGCTGGCAAGACAGTCCCATCTATGTTGACGAAGGTCTGGATGAATTGACTTCATATACCTATAGAGTGCAAGCGCGTGACAAGTCACCCAATCAAAATACCACGGGCTGGTCGACAGATGAAACCGGCATGACCCTGGATGGCACACCTCCCACGCCGGATCCGGCAACCTGGGAATCAGTTCCGAGTGCGATTGATCCGTACACCATTGGTATGACTGCTTCAACGGCCTCTGATATCAATGGGGTAGAATATTACTTCTATAATATTACTGACCCGGCCCATGACAGCGGCTGGCAGGACAGTGCTACCTATGAAGACAACGGCCTGGATCCCAATACCGAATATACCTACCAGGTGAACGCACGCGATACGTCTTCAAATAACAACGAGACCGGCTATTCTGATCCGGCTTCGGCCACCACACCGGATGATGTCAGCACACCTCAGCCTGATCCCATGACCTGGGAAGTACCCCCGACCATGCATGGTGAACATTCTATTACCATGACGGCCACCACGGCCACGGATGAGGGCGAAGTGGAATATTATTTCTATAATGTAACCGATCCGACTCATGACAGCGGCTGGCAGGACAGTGCTACCTATCTTGATACCGGCCTGGCCCTGGATTCTGAATATACCTATCAGGTTAAGGCCAGAGACAAATCGCCCAATCTCAATGAGACCGGCTATTCTGATCCGGCTTCGGCCCGGACGGATGTGGATCGCACACCGCCGCAGCCTGACCCGATGACCTGGTCCGCGGTGCCGGCATTGAATGGTCCGTATTCGGCCATCATGACTGCCAGTGGAGCCACGGATGAAAGCGGTTATGAATATTACTTCCATAATGTAACCGATCCGAATCATGACAGCGGCTGGCAGGACAGTGCCAGCTATGAAGATCCGTGTCTGGCCCCGGAGACAATGTACACCTATCAAGTCAAGGCGAGAGATAAATCTCCACAGCAAAATGAAACAGCCTATTCCGGGGCAGCATCAATCCAAACGGAAAGTGCCACGCCGCGAGTACAAGTAGTCGAGACTTTCCTGCCCGTGGCTTCGGAAGACGGTCGAATTTTTAACGACAACAAAGGCGATGTCGGCCTCAGTTCAGATGATGCCACGAACATGGCACTGCGTCTGGGAGATTATGGAAAGTATGGTTATAAGAGCATACTATCCTTTGATACCTCCGATATCCCGGAAGACAGTATCATAGAATCGGTCTATCTGGAAATTACCCGCGGTGACAAGCCGGCATTGGCTGAAGATCCGTTTATCTGGGGCGGCAGTTGCAATATTGATATTATCAGCGGGCACTTTGGGGCCAGTTCCGCCCTCGGCATTGATGACTGGGATGCTCCCGGTTCTACGGCGATTGCCACCTTTGCAGGTCCTGACCCGGGAGAAGATACTCCCATAACCTCAACGGCCTTCAATGCAACCGGAATGGATAATATCAACCTTGAAGGTAAAACGCAACTGAGAGTGTACTTTACCGAAAGAATCAACGATCCCTGTGATGTCGATGTTGATTTTCTGGGCTTCTATTCCGGTGAATATGAAAACAGCGATTATCGGCCCAAATTGATTATTACCTACAACACCCGTTCGCCGTTAGCGATCTTTAACAGTACGCCTGAATATGACGGACGTATGTGGGATAAAAACGGTGTTGTGGCTGATGGTGGTGTTGAAAGTAATAATACTTCCAGTCTGGATCGATCCATACGATTGGGTGATGTATATCTTACCACCGGAAACTATACGTATCGAAACATCGTGTCCTTCGATACATCATCATTACCGGATACCAGTGTCATCTTATCTGCGAAGCTTCAGATGACGCGGGGTTATTTCGGACCGGATCTGGAAGTTCCCATCGAGGCCGTCGACCCGTTTGAATGGGGCGGCACGTGCGTGATCGATGTGGCTGCACCCTACTTTGGCAGTAGTGTAAATCTGGCACTGGAAGACTGGAACGCCTCGGCGGATGTCACGAACGGAGCCACCTTCACGGCTGATCCCGGCCTGGAGCAACCCATGATATCCACGGAGTTTAATGCCGCGAGTTTAAATATAATCAATGTAACCGGAACCACCCAGTTCAGAGTGTACTTTACGATTCCAACGAATAATGATACGTTTTCTGATTTCCTGGGCTTCTATCCGGGTGAATACATCACGCTAGAAGAATTGAAAGTGCCCAAACTGATAATCAGATACCAGATATTCTAAATAATGAAGTTCGGTACGAACCCCTTTCTTTAGGGGTTCGTATTCTTTAATAAAACAATCGTTATGTTACATTATAAACGAAAATGGCGAATTGCGTAAAAAATCGCCGTGACATTTCGGTTAAGCTCTATAGCAAATATAATAAGGAGACGGAGAAAATGAGTATGTTCATTGGATGTGGAGAAAAGGGTAAGGAAGGGTTAAAGCAAAGTATCTTATATGTTTTAGTGTTGGCAGGTCTGTGTATGGTTAGTACACTTTGGGCCCAGGAAGCGGATATTGATGGTGGCGGCGTGCGGCTTTCAGACTTTTCCATAGTGTCTGAAAACTGGCTTGTGACCGGCTGCTCCGACCTCAACCAATGGTGCAACGGAGCCGACATTATGCATACCACTTCCGTTGGGATCGACGACCTGGAAATTATGGCCATTCAATGGCTCAGCGGCGGAGGCACGGGAGGAGAGTATGAATCCCAGAAAACTATATACTGTGGTGAATCGACCGATGATACCACGGGGCGTATCTGGGATAATGGCTCGACCGGCACCGGTCTGAGTACCACTTCATTACGTCTGGGCGATTTATATTCCGGCGGGACGAACTATCAATACCGTAATGTCATAGCATTTGACACAACCGGTGAATTGCCTGATGACGCTGTGATTGTTGGCGCCCAATTGGAGTTAGTACAGTCAACATCCGTGGGAGCGGATCCCTTTACCTGGGGCAATGACTGCTTAATCGATATTGCCAGTCCCTATTTTGGCACCACGGCTTCCTTGGCTATGGAAGACTGGTCGGCCGCCGCGGATGCCGGGGATGTGGGAAGATTTCTCGCCGCCCCCGCCGGTGATAACCAAGCCACGCTTTCAACTCCACTGGATTCAACCGGATTGAGTCTGATTGAAACCAATGGAACGACCCAATTCAGGGTGTACTTCAGCCCGGGCACAAATGGCGACACTACATCAGACATAGTTGATTTTTATTCTGCCAAAGACGAAGAAGATCCCCTGGAGCCTAAACTGATTCTCACCTTTCAGGCTGACAGAGTGTATGAAGAGTACACCAGCATAGCAGATGAGGACGGCAGAATTTACGATTACAACGGCAGCGAGGTAGGGGAAAATGTAACAAACACTACAGGGAATATGGCCCTGCGTTTAGGTGACTTTGAAACTGCGACTGATACGTATTCCTATCGGAATATCTTATCCTTTGATACTTCAACATTACCGGACGATTGCATCGTCATCGGGGCCCGGTTGAAAATAATCCGAGGTGGCTCTGCAGGCGGTGATCCTTTTGACGATATGGGTACCTGCCAAATTGACATTGACTCGGCGTTCAGTGGTGATACGGCCCTGGAATTAACGGATTATGAAGATGCCGCTATTGCCAGCAATGTGGCTCAGTTCACTTCCGACCCCGGCGTCGATAAGGCCCTTATGACATCAACCGAGTTCAATGCCGGTGGATTATCTAATATTAATATGCTGGGTAAAACCCAATTGAGAGTCTATTTCTCTGTCAATAATAATGGTAATGCCGCTGCGGATTTCATCGGTTTTTATTCCGGAAACGATCCGCTTTATGCGCCTCAACTCGAGGTTGAGTATGTATTTCCTTAAGGCTGTACTATAATGACAGGCCAAATCTGGGCTGTGAGCATCTTCGAGTTCACAGCCCAGTTGTTTATATATGAATCGATCCCCCTGACCACCGGAAATGGGACCACCAAAACAGGGTATACAAAAGTATAGCATGAAAGAAGTTATCTTCAAAAGAGAGGATGATTTTACTTGCAATTATGGGCGAATTGTGATATAAATAATATATCCTTAAAATGTGGAGGAGAGATTTTTGTTTCGTCCTATAACAACTCTGAGTTTTGGATTATTATTACTAGTTATCAATACCTGTCTGTGGAGCCAGCCGTTCGATACTGTTTATGTAGATCCCGGTTATCCAAACTCTTCTCCTTATTTCAATAATTTTCAAGACGCCATCGACGATGTGGCTGAAGACGGTATGGTTTGGGTCAATGACGGCACCTATACCGGAGCGGGTAATCATGATATTGAATACAGAGGCAAACGCGTCACAGTACAAAGCTATAATGGTCCGACCAACTGTATAATTGACTGCCAGTGGCTTTACCCGGCTTTTTTGTTTATCAATGGGGAAGACCCTTGCTCTGTTCTGGATGGATTCACTATCCGCTACGGGGAGGCGAACACAAATATATTCGGCACTGCGGCCGGCGGAGGGATGTATTTTGAGGGGATTTTTGAATATTCATCGCCTACTATTAAAAACTGTATTATTTCCTATTGTAACTCTTCCGAAATGGGCGGCGGCATCCATTGTGATTACAATTCATCGCCGAAATTTATAAACTGCCGAATATCAGGTAATTCGGCGTGGTTTGGAGGGGGCGCCAGTATTTACGACACCGATAATGTTATTTTTATCGACTGTACTATAAACTCTAATATTAGTTCTAATTACGGTGGCGGAATATTTATCGAAGGGTTTGACGACTATCCAACAGACGCCCTGTTTGACGGCTGCGTCATTTCAAATAATACGGCCGTATATGCCGGCGGAGGTCTTGAATGCAGTTCGTGGTCCGATACCATTATTGTAAATTCGGTTATCCGCGACAACCGCGCCTTCTTTTCCGGAGGTGGGATTGACTGTTATAATAATGTGTCAACAGATATAATCCATACCACAATTGTCAAAAATATAGCCGATTATGGTGGCGCCCTGGCTTGTGATTCTTACCTGTACAACGGTAACGAAGTAACTATCGTCAATTCCATTTTATGGGACAATACTACGGACGAGGATCCCAATGATATATGGAATAATGACGATTCTGATATTCTGATTACCTACAGCGATGTCGAGGGCGGATGGGGGAATCCGTATATGACACATAATATTGATGCCGACCCCATGTTTTTATCCTCGAGCGATTATCATCTGACATACCAGTCTCCGTGCATTGATATCGGCACTTACATTGCAGGACTGACGGTGGATATTGAAGACAACGACCGTCCCATGGACGTTCCCGGCATAGGCCAGGAATATACCGGGACTGAATTTGACCTGGGCGCTTATGAAATCCAGACCAGCCCCGTGCCGGGTATGCCCGATCTGATTAGTGATACCGGCCAAAAGAGCGATGATGACATTACCAACCTGAACAACGCCGATAATAAAAATACCCTTGAATTTATCGTGAACAACACGATAGAGGATTCCGAGATCACCCTCTATGCCGATGGTTATGCTATCGGGAGTGAAACAGCTTCCGGCACCTCAACATCCATCACCACAGACGGCTCCTACGAATTAACCAACGGGCCACATCTCATCCAGGCGGATCAGACCGTGCCGGGCGAATCGGCTTCTGCCCTGTCCCCGCCGCTGAATATCATCATAGATGCCAATGAGCCGGTGATTAACAGTTTTAATGTTGATCCTGACGAACTGCAGGTAGGGTCGGTATTATATACTATCGAAATGACAGCCACAGACGAGGAAACAGGGATTGATCCCAATTATACTGAAATGGTGACCATCCGGAAAGCCAGTATGTCCGTCAACGTACCCATGGTCTTTGATGGCGATGACGGCTTTACCGGGACATGGAGCAATATAGGATATGACTCTGGCGCCTACTGGATTGATTTCAAGGCCCGCGACATTGCCGGCAATGAAATCCTCATCATTAAAGGCGACCGATTACTGTTTGTTAATTCACCAGAAGACTTGCCTGATATATACCCCTTCCCCGAAAATACCATAGATATGAATGATCTGTATTACCTGGTATCATATTGGTTAAGTACGGAAAATCTTTTAGCGGATGTATATCCCGACGGCATCGTGGACATGAATGATTTTTGTCTTCTCTCTGAATTCTGGCTGGCAAGTATTAATCCCTGACAGACAAAGACAATAATACTATTGGCAAGAATTAAAAAGTGGAATTATGATTAACGAAAACCCAACCGAACTGAACACCCATGTCAGTTATTTTGGAGAATGGCTGATCAGTCAGGGGCTGCTCAACGAATCCAAGCTGCAGGAGGCTCTGCGTGAACAGCGTATCCATGGTGCCCGTTTGGGTGAAAACCTGGTCAAGCTGAACATATTTAACGAAGAGGAATTAACACGCTACCTGGCTGATTATCTGTGTGTGGATTATCTGCATATCGACAGTAGTTTCAGAATCGATCTGGAACTGGCACGACAGGTGCCGGAAAAGCTGGCCCGCCATTTTAACGTGGTGGTACTGGGAGAGGAGCTGGACGGCCATCTCATCCTGGCCATGACCGATCCGCTGGATATTGTGGCAACCGATACGATATCAAGAAAAATGCAGAGACCGATATCCGTGGCAATCTGCTCGCCCAAAGACATACATCGGGCGACCGTGGCAATCTATGAAGGGTCTGATATTGAAGAACAACGGTTGCGGGAACTGGTCAGTATCGAAGTGGATACCGATGACGATGAAGTCGTTGAAGAAGACGAACTGATGTCAGCCGACATCAGCAGCGAGGATGCGGCCAGTCGTGCGCCCGTTATAAAATTTGTCGATTTAATGCTGAGCCAGGCAGTTAAAAGCAAAGCCAGTGATATTCATATCGAACCTCAGGAAAAATCCATGGGTATCCGTATGCGGGTGGATGGCTTACTGCAGGAAATGATCCCCCCACCGCGCAAAATGCAACGATCCGTGGTTACCCGAATAAAGATTCTTTCGAGCATGGATATTGCGGAGCGGCGTTTACCGCAGGATGGTCGATTTAAAATCAAAGCGCCCGGGCGGGACATTGATGTTCGTGTCAGTACGCTGCCCACTATATATGGAGAAAAGATCGAACTGAGAATTTTAGACAAAGGGGCCGTCACCCACGATCTGGACAGACTGGGTTTTGACGCCGAACTTCTGCATACATACAAATCCATTCTGTTGAGACCTCACGGTATAATTATTATCACGGGACCTACCGGAAGTGGAAAAAGTACCACTCTGTATGCATCGTTAAACTATCTCAGGGATCCCCGCAAAAATATAACCACGGTAGAAGATCCCGTGGAATATCGTCTGGCGGGAATCAATCAGGTACAGGTGAGACCGGAGATAAATCTGGACTTTGCCACCTGTTTACGTTCTATCCTGCGTCAAGACCCTGATATCGTACTTTTAGGAGAGATCCGTGATAAGGAAACGGCGGAAATCGCCATCCAGACCTCTCTCACCGGTCACCTGGTTTTAAGTACTTTTCACACAAATGATGCTCCCAGTGCCATTACCAGGCTGATGTATATGGGCGTGGAAAACTATCTGTTGGCATCCAGTTTGAATTTGGTCGTTGCCCAGCGACTGGTCAGGAAAATATGCGAAAGTTGCACCGAACCCACAACATGGGATGAGCAATATCTCCGACAGCTGAAATTTGATATGGGAGCAGCCGCGCAGCATGTCTTTTATCATGGCCGGGGCTGTCCGGACTGCAGTGAAAGCGGTTACCTGGGACGTATTCCGCTGTTTGAATTTCTGGTTTTGAATGATACGATTCGTACGGCTATCACGGATGATGCCAGTGAGGCCCAAATAAGAACTCTGTCGCGTCAGGCAGGTTTTAAAAGTCTGTTGGATAACGGAGCCAATAAAGTCTGGGAAGGAACCACCACACCCCAGGAAATTCTTAAAGTTACCTATATCGAAGATATTAATCTCTAGAGTTTATTCCCATCAGAAGACAAAAACCTCTCATAAGCCCGGATGAGGAGAAATTGTAATCTATATAAATTTATATTTTTATAAAAACTCCGGTCACGCTGATGCGTCTTTAAAAAGTGTATAATCTCACTTATATTATGAAACGCATATCATATGCAATAAATCATAATATAATTATTTTGTAAACAGTTAATATTGGCTGATATTAGATATGTTGCAATCCATCGATACTGTATCACTATTAATGCAACTGGCTCAAACCGAAGGGGCCAGTGACCTCATCATTACTGAGGGAAATCCTCCCCAACTTCGTATATATAATGAACTTATATCATTAGGTAAAAGAATACTTACTGCAGAAGATACAGAAAGAATGTGCCTGCACCTATTAACGAAAGATCAGGCTCGGAAATTTCTTAAAAACAAGGAATTGGATATATCTTATCATATTCCCGATATTGGTCGTTTTCGAATAAATTTTTATCAACAGCGGGGATGTCTGGCTCTGGCAGCTCGTCTGATTTATGAACAAATACCTGATTTTCAAAAATTGAAACTTCCGGATATAGTACGCCAACTGGCAGCTCGTCCGCTGGGCCTGGTATTAATAACCGGGCCCATAGGAAGTGGAAAAAGTACGACGGTAGCGGCAATGGTCAATTATATTAACCAAACCAGGAAATGCCATATTATTTGTATCGAAGATCCCATAGAATATATATATACAAACCAACAGGCGACTATTGATCAGCGTGAAGTCGGCATTGACACACACTCATACACAGAAGCTCTGCGTCGGATTCTGCGTCAGTCAATGGATGTTGTGGTATTGGGCGAAATTCGTGATCGTGTTTCCGCACAAGCGGCCATGACTTTAGCCGAAACAGGTCATCTAACCCTGGCCACGCTTCATACCAATGGCACGGTAGCTTCGGTAAATCGCCTGGTGGATATGTTTCCACCGGAACAGGCCTTTCAGATAAGGGTTCAGCTGGCATCTTCATTAGCCGGTGTTATCTGGCAACAATTACTGCCCGGAAATGATAAATGTCTGACTGTCGCCTGTGAAATTATGATTGCCACGCCGGGAATCCGGTCCTTAATAAGACAGGGTAAAACGCATGAAATATATAGTCTTATTGAGGCCGGAAGAAAATACGAAATGCGTACCATGAAACAAACCATTGAAGAATTAATCATCAAAGGTGCTCTCGATAGTGAATGGATCAATAATTATACT
>JAFGHE010000129.1 GCA_016930295.1 Sedimentisphaerales bacterium | reverse complement strand
GGCGTCGCTGCGTCAGGCTTTCGCCCATTGCGCAATATCCGTTACTGCAGCCCTCCGTGGAGGTCCGGGCAGTGTCTCAGTCCCGATATGGCGGGTCAACCTCTCAGTCCCGCTACGCGTCGCTGCCTTGGTAGGCCGTTACCCCACCAACAAGCTGATACGACATAAACCGCTCCCCAGCCGACCGAAGCCTTTGATCCCCAAAAGATACCATTCAGGGATATAATCCGGTATTATCTGCACTTTCGCTAAAGGTCCGAAGACCGCAGCTATCCCAGAGCCAAGGGTACGTTATTTATGCATTACTCATCCATCCGCCACTAACCATCATCTCGATTACTCAATCAGACGGTCCGTTCGACTTGCATGTCTTAGCCACGCCGCCAGCGTTCGTTCTGAGCCAGGATCAAACTCTTCACTTTTTATCGTTTGCCACAGGATTGACTCCTACTGGGCCTGGACGGCCTAAAGCCGCCGGCGATTCAGAGCCGCCTGTGTTGGCATTCGAATATTGGCTCACACTCACGTCTGTGAACGAGAATGCGAAAAAAAACACACCAATCAGACTTTTACGTCTGTGGATTATGGCCGAATCGGCAGTATCACAGCACACCGAAACGGCCCACATTCTCGTTACTATGGCAACTGTTTACTTGTCAAAGATCTCTTCTTCAGCCAGCCCATTCTTCCGGAAAGCACCATAAGTGTTTGTAAATATTAACTTTACAAATCCTATCCACCTTCGGCCGAAAAAGATGTCAGATCAACAGTCTATGTTGAACTGACAGACATATAAGTTTAACACAACATTTTTTGCTGTCAATTTTAAAAAGCCAAAAAAATTAATATTTCTTCTTAAAATCGTCTTATATCTCTGTTATTTCGAGTCGCACACTATATTCCCTTTCAACAAACAAGTCAAGCCTTAAAAAAATAAATATCGACATTTTATTTATTTTCTATAACTTGTTTGTTTTAATGAAGATACGTCAAATAGCCAGGGGATCCGATTCTTTTAATCTTTTAAAATACAATATATTTTTGAAAGAAAACACACGATTTTCTATAATTTATCCCTGATGTTACCGTCAAAAGTCAATTTTACCAAGATAAAATAGGCTTAATGAGTCAGAATCAAAGCTTCAACATACTTTTGACGCCGGCGGCATCCCTACTTGTTATTATGGCAGCGCCAACAATTGAAATAGTATCTCATTTAACTACCGGCGTGGTCTTCGGTCTGGCCGCTGGTATCTCACCGGGCCCGCTGCTGACCCTGGTCATCGCTGAAACCATCCGTCACAATAAAATAGAAGGAATCAAAGTAGCCTGTGCTCCCCTGATAACTGATTTACCCATCGTACTCGTATCACTTGTAATCCTGAATACATTATCCGGCTTCAACATCCTCTTAGGCCTGCTCTCATGGGCCGGGGCTTTGTTCATAATATACCTGGCCTGGGAAAGCATCACGATTAAAGGCATTGAAGTCAATGATCAGCAGATAAAACTCCAGTCTCTGCAAAAAGGAATCATCGCAAATTTCCTGAGCCCCAATCCCTATTTATTCTGGCTGACCATCGGCGCCCCACTGGTCTTTAAAGCCTGGCAGGTCAATGCCGCCGCCGCAATCCTGTATATTGCAGGTTTCTATGTGATGTTAGTCGGATCAAAAATTGTTATCGCTATAGTAGTGGACACCTCCAAAACCTTCCTTAAAAGCAATGCCTACCTGTACATTATCAGAGCCCTCGGCTTCGTCCTGCTGCTATTCGCCATCGGCTTCATCCAGAACGCACTCCAATACCTGAACATAATACCAAAATAACCAAAACAATCCCAAAATACTCCGCTATGACAATCTCTTAACCTGTGTGCCACCGTGCCTTTTTGGCAAGGCGAAGTACTGAAACGTAGCCGGATGTGCCTTTGTGCCTGCTTAAACCTACTCTCCAATAATCTTTACTAACAGTCGTTTCCGTCGCTTGCCGTCAAATTCATAGTAGAAAATATGTTCCCACGGGCCAAGATGGAGCTTGCCGTCTGTAATAGCAACAACAACCTCACGTCCCATTACCTGCCTTTTCATGTGAGCGTCGGCATTGTCCTCATAGCCATTATGGTGATATTGACTATGTGGTTTTTCGGGTGCGAGTTTTTCCAGCCAGACCTCATAATCATGGTGCAGGCCGGATTCATTATCATTAATAAATACCGATGCAGTGATGTGCATGGCATTTATAAGAACAAGTCCATCCTTAACCCCGCTTTGTTCAACCAGACTTTCCACTTCATTGTGAATCGAAACAATTTCCCGCCGCCGCGGCACGTTCATCCATATTTCTTTAGTTAGTGTCTTCATAACAACTATTTTATCATTATTTTTAAATAAGAGAAATAAAAAGTGAGTAAAATAAAACACCCATCGAACCGACCCTGTCATTAAAAACGAGTTCTAATTTATCGTTATTTTTAACGCCACTTACTCTTTGTTAATCAATAAGTTAAATGTATTTTATACTCCAATTTCTTTATACAGGGAGAGAACTAAGGGAAAATCTTGACAGCTCATGTAGATTATTGTAGAATTATTGGACTTGAATGGAGAAAATTATGTTGGTAAGGATTTACATGGGAAATCTCGGATAATAATATTACGTTGCTTAACTTTATGAGGACGGAAACATGAAGAACGTTTATTTTTTAATTATGTTATATCTTGTCGCTATACTATCTAATAATGTGTGGGCTGACAAAATATTTTGGGGTGACGGCAATTGGGGTAATGTTAATTATATTAAATCATGTAATCTTGACGGCTCCGGCTATGAGAACGTCGCCAATATCAGCAACGCATGGACTGCAAATATTTTCATCAATGAAATAAATGATAAGATATACTGGCTTGATGACACCTCCAGAAAAATTCAAAGAGCAAACCCGGATGGAACAGGTATAGAAGATGTTTTAATAAACCTGGGGGAAGACCCGAGAGGTATTGATATTTTAATTCAGCAGGAGAAATATGGGGGCGGCAATGGCGAAGAAGAAACTCCCTATCAAATCTGGACCGCCGAATAAATGAACCAGATTGGTCAACACCAGGAAGATTGGGGCAAGCATTTCAAGTTAATGGCTGATATTGATTTGGGATATCATGACGGGCTGGATGGCAGGCCAATTTTTAATTGTATTGGTACAGGCTCTATTTATGGCAATACCTATTTCACGGGCATTTTTGACGGCAACGGAAAAACTATCCGTAATTTCACCTATTCAACTTATAAATCGTATAGTGTTGCTATTTTCGCTTATCTGGACGGGCCTGACGGAGAAATACGAGACCTTATGATTGAAGCACCTCTGGTGAATTATATTGGACATGGATATTGCGGCGCACTGGTAGGAAGATCTGAAGGCAGGCGTATCAGTAATTGCCATGTGATCGGCGGAAGTATCTTATGGGACAGTAACGTTGGCGCATTAGTTGGCGACAATTGGGCTGATATTTACAATTGCAGTGCAACTACCACGGTTACTGGTACTGATGACATCTGGTCTATCTACGAGGGAGTACATTATCCCAGGTTATCCAGCCAGACCTCCGTGGTGAAAGGTTGCCACATTTTCTACAACAATTCGAGCTTCGATGGGAATAACCCTGGCGCTAACGACTTAGATGATGCGATAGGCGAAACATGTAACAATCCCACAAATACGTATGTGAATGCATTAGATACCGGCGGTGTACGTGATAACCCGCGTAACTTCCTGAATCCGGCCCCGATTAATGATCCCTATGATTTCAACCGTGATGCCAATGTCAATGCTATCGACTTCGGCATTGCCCGTGACCATACGACGAATTTCATAACGGCACTTAACTTGATCAGCATACCGGGTGATGATTAATCTATAACGATTTATTATCCACAATCCAAAAAAAATATAATTTCTTTTGCCGGTCCGAGCCGATATATAAGGAAAGATTTTCGAAAAAATATGTAAGGCGGCCCCATGCAATCCAAAGTAATTAATTTTTGTAATCTGGATGATACCATCGAGACCAATTTCCTCAAGCTGGACAACCTGCTCGGTCCTTATAATCTGCGTCTGGAGAACGATTATCAAAACTGGAAGGCCGATATCGGTCGATTTTCCAGCCGGGCCACCAAGCATCTGAGTAACTCGATCAAAGCCGCCCGGATGACCGAAAAATTTCATGACGATGTGGATATTGAACTGGGCAGCTTCGTCCAGTTCGGCGGCCATATCCGGTTCCTGGTCGGCGGCGAGCATTACAATCACAAACCCATTAATGTCACACTCAGCAACATCAACGGCCTGTTTGCCGGGGTATGTGATGATCTGGGCTATATGAATTATTCCAAAGGCCCCATCAAAATCGGACATGGCGTGATCCTTTCGCATAATGTCACAATCTTATCCGGTGTCACCATCGGTGACGGAGCCGTAATCGGCGCCAATGCCCTGGTCAACAGGGACATCCCCCCCTTTGCCATCGCCGGCGGAGTACCCGCACGCGTACTCAAATTCCGTTTCGAGCCGGCCCAGATCATATATATGCTCAACATCCGATGGTGGGACTTCGAACTGGAATTTCTGGCCCAACACCTTCAGGCTATTCACGGCCTGGATATCGACGAGTTTATTGAATACTTCGAGCAGAATCCGCCGGAATACTATGACGGCGAAAACAAACGATTCGTTTTAAAAACCAACCAGGACGGCACTCTCCGCCTGACCGGCTATACTAAAGACGGCCGGTTCGTTAACGTATTCGATGATCCCAAACTCATGGAATACCTCAAACAATTGCAGCAAGACACCTTCCACATCGACGACATGATCATTTAGCATTTCATAAATAAGGCAACGAAGGCAATTGTGAACAAACATACCTAAACCGGCTAAAGCCGATGTCCCGGCATGCCGGGATGCCACTCTTTTTTACAAAACAAAAAAACATATGAAACGATATTCCAGTTATAGCTTTAGCTTGGAGGAAAAGAAATAGTTGCCCGATTCAATCTCATATACGGCAGCATGATCTTCCATCATGAGGAAATGCACGCCCTGAGCTTTTCCTGCCGGCAACTCACTTTCGGTAACGCTCTCAGGATCATCAGTTGGAATATAAACAGTTGCGTTCGTGTTGGCTGGTATAGTCACATCCAATGTGAATTTATTGTGCTCAAGATTCCAATCGGTGCTGATCATACCATGAATCGAGTTGTAACGGGTAGTCGCGGCGCGGATTTTACCGCCGGGGCGGGACCGGATGATGATCCGTTTAAAACCAGGACCGTCCGTATCGATTCCACCGATATTTTCAAACATCCACTGCCCTACTGCACCGAAAGAATAATGGGCAAATGAATTCATGTTCGGGTCGGCAAAACCATCCTCCGGTGTCCAGCCGTTCCAACGCTCCCAGATACTCGTGGCGCCCTGTTCTATAGAAAATCCCCAGGAGGGGAATGTGGTGTTATGTAATAGTCGATAAGCCACATCGTTCCGGCCGATTTTACTCAGGACCAGCATCAGATCTTTCGTGCCGACAAAACCGGTGGAAAGATGCCCATCCCGGCTATCGATATCTGCTGCCAGACGCCGGGCCGCTAAATCCTGCTTTTCAGGATCCAGCAGTTCAAAAGCAAGAGCCAGAACATAGCCACACTGAGTCTCCCCCTTGATTTCCCCTTCTTCCCCGACATAAGCCCGGTTGAACGCCGTCCTGATCCTTTCAAAAAGTTCTTTATATTTTTCAGCATCCTCTGTTTTCCCCAGTACTTGAGCCGTTTGAGCCATGAGTTTGGCGGCGTAGGCAAAATAAGCCGTATAGATAACCTCAGATGGGGTATCGGCATCAATATTGAGCCAGTCACCAAAACAATGAAACTCATCAGGTGGCAATAATTCCGCAGTGCTCCTGGACCGGCAGAAATCTATAAACCGTTTCATGCCGTTATAATGCTTTTCCAGGATTCGTTGATCACCATATATCTGGTAAATGGTCCAGGGACAAATAATCCCGGCATCGGCCCAGGCCGGACCGCCATCATCGCCCGCCACTTTCAACGGGGCGACCATGGGAAGCTGGCCGTCTTCTCGTTGGGCGTCATAAAGATCAACCAGCCATTTGGTGAAAAAGGCCTGCACATCCGTGTTCATGCACGCGGTGCGGATATAGATCTGGGCATCACCGGTCCAGCCCATACGCTCATCACGCTGCGGACAGTCGGTAGGAATATCGATAAAATTCATTCGCTGGGTCCAGACGATGTTGCTATAAAGCTTATTAATCATCTCGTCGGAACAACTGAAACTGCCGACGACAGGTGTATCGCTGCTAAGTGCTATGCCGCTGATGGTTTCCAGGTCCGGTCTTACATTCAGGCCCGTCACTTCGACATACTGAAAGCCGTGGAATGTAAACCGCGGCTGCCAGATTACCTCACTATCATCCTTGCAGATGTAGGTATCTGTAGCCCGGGCACTGCGGAGATTTTCCGTATAGATCGTGCCATCAGGATTAAGACGTTCGGCATAACGTATAATAATCTTCTGACCTTTATTCCCTTTAAATCCAAATCTTATCACTCCCGCAAAATTCTGACCCATATCCAAAACATAAACGCCCTTGACCGGTTCGGCCACAGATACCGGTTTTATTACCGCCATTTCCCTGACCGGTCCATGAGGGGCAGCCTGAATTTTGGCCCCCGTATCAGCGCCTACAACCACCGGTTCCCATCCCGATGCATCAAAGCCCGGCAAATCCCAGCCGGGCATCTCCCTCGTGGCATCGTAAACCTCACCCATGAGAAAATCTGCCTGCCTGAGAGGCCCCAGCGAAGCCTTCCATGTATCGTCAGTGGCAACAGTCTCTATACTTCCATCCGTATATTCGAGACGTAATTGTCCCAGCAACCGAAGTTCCCTGCCATAATGGTTACGTTCTCGCCCATATCCGACATAGCCGGCATACCACCCGTCAGCCAAAACCGCTCCGACGGCATTGCCATCGGGGCGGAGCATGTCCGTCACATCATAGGTGTTGTAGTAGATACGCTGGTTATAGTCTGTCCAGCCTGGGGTAAAATAATCCCTGCCCGCCTTTTCCCCATTGATACGCAGTTCGTATATTCCCAATGCCGTGGCATATAGCATAGCCCTGTGCACGGATTTTTTCAGGGTAAACTCTCGACGCAGATATCTTGCCGGGGGGAGAACAACGGAGGCATCCTTAATTTCACCCCAGGGCTCGATACCATATCGGCCCAGCACCTGAGCCTGGGGCCAATCCGAATGATCGAAATCTGTGTCCCGCCATCGTACTTTACCTTCATTTGATACCAGCCATTGCTCGTCTGTAATCGGCTTGAAGTGATCACCAGAAGTAAATTCGATATCAATAGATACTATGAGCCCCGCCGGGTTCTCACTGTCACCGACATTCTCCACCATAACCGCTATTACATTATCAGGGTATTTAAGAAAATCCTTAACATCAAATATCGTCGCCATATTCCAGTTATTTCCCTTACCGACAAGTTTGCCATTAATAAACAACTCGAACCTGTCGTCCGCGCTGATAATGCACTTTGCCCGGCTGATCGTTTTATCCGGCGTAAGGGTTACTATCCGTCTGAAAAAACGTTTCCCCGTCGATGTATATTCGGTGGGATTCCCCTCAGGATACCAAATCCAATTGGACTCGTTAAGGATGTTCTGAACCTGGTCTTGAGTCTCCGGCGGATTATAACCAATCCATTGAGCCTGCCAGTCCGATTTTTCCAAAAAACCCATCGACCATTGAGCCGGCCGGCTCCAGACCGACGGCTTACTATCCTTGTCCCATATGCATACCTTCCAAAAACACCGCATATGTGATAACAATTCTTTACCTTCATAGATTATACCTATAGTCTCATCGGTTTCTACTTTACCGGAATCCCACAAGTCACCCCGATCTGCTTCGAGATTCTCCCAACTGCTGGCAACCAGGACACGATAGGCCCTCTGTGCCTGCCCTCGCTGTTTTGATTCCACAATCCAGCTTAGCCTGGGCCGCACCTCGTCTATACCCAATGGATCGACACGATATTCGCAACGTAGATAATCAGCAGTAAGGTTCCCGTAGACAGATGGTTCAATATTCCGGGCCAGAGATCTGTCAATTGTAATTATTCCAATCAAAAAACTAAATAATATCTGTATCGATATTTTCGACATAGTGCCTCCCTGATTTGTTCACTGTTTTCAGAAATGAAAACGCCGGCGATTTTCAGTTTCCACTCCATAAGCAGTATATTCATATTGTTGGATTTAGATTTACCCGGCAATCCTTTTAACGCCGGCCTCTCTCCAATTTTTTATTCTTTTTCCGGTATCCCCATACCCTCGGCTTTACATGACAATTCCTGCCAGTTAGTACACAACGTTTCCAGCCAGGACTTGGTATCGAAATCCTTATAGGGATCGTTCTGGGCCATTTCATATATTTCCATACATTTCAATATACCGGCCTCATCATTCTCTATCGAATATTCCGTACTCAATCTCTGACTGGTAACCATGATGCGCTCTTCCAGATCATTATCAAGAAACCGGCCCGGATAAGGCTGAAAATCTTCGAGCCGTAACCGGGGATGATCGCGTAACTTCTTGCGCTCGTACAGGAACCGCACGGCATCTTCCCTGAACTTTTTCCAGGCAGGCTGGAACGAGGCAGGCGGCAGATGGATGATGGCCAGTTCCCGGTCCAGATAAAAGGTGATGTTGTTAATCCGCAGGTTTATCAGGAAATCAATATCTTCCCCGCGTGTGATATTGGGATCAAACGGCACCTTTTTCAGTACCTCCAGGCTCAAAGTCATATTCCCGCCAAACACAAAAGGCGTCGCCTTTAAACAGGGCGGCTGTCCGATAATCTGGTCAAATGCCTGGTTCATGGCAACCGTATTATTCCAATGCGACACGCGCCAGCCCGGCACTGTCCTCTCATCCAGCCGATAGGACTTGGGTTGAAGATAATAACCGGCCAGGGCTTCTATTTTTTCACCGGCCAGCTCACGCCCCATATTTTCGGCGATTTTCTCAAAAAATCGATTATCTTTAAACACTTCATCGTCATCAATAAAGATGGTATAAGGGGTAGCGTTCAAAATGCCGGCCAGGCTGCACATATTGCGTACTGCGGCATAGTTATTCAGATTCAACAGTTCCAGCCCCTGCCGGGATACACCCTTTTGCTCCAGCCGGCTCTTGATGATTTGAAGGCCGGATTGGGTCAGATGGACTATCTCAAAACGGCTCTGATAAGGAGCTATTATGGAATTAACCTTGTTCTCGACCTCAGCGGTCAAAGCCGGATCATTGGCCACGGAGATAATGACTATCCGGCCGGGAAACTCCGCAAATAATTCCAGACTTTTCAGCAGACGCCCCAGAGTACCCTTCTGATGTAATGGAGTAGGGTGATCGAACACAATCTTTTTATCAATGTTGGAAACATCTGCCCGGCCCCAGTAGGTTGGTATGACCATGGTGAATTCGTTCATAGTGACTCCTATTTCTCCGAATATTGACAATTATGAGCATTTCGCTATAATCTGGTCTTTTAACACGTTTACAGCTTTAGAATGTGAGGCTGACGTATTAGGCAGTATAATTTGATAACTCTATTATAATGACTGAACCAAAAAAGAAAAAGAAGAAAAAAAAACCGAATCCTGTGCTGGATTATCTGCTCTATATCCTGGTACGCCTGGTGGCCATCTTCGTCCAGCTCCCGGATACAAAAACCTCCGTACGGATTGCCCGACACCTGGGTGCGGGTCTCTATCTTATCTATCATCGCGGTCGCCAACGCGCCATTGACAATCTCCGCGTGAGTTTCCCGGACAAGGACCAGACCTGGATCGAACAAACCGCACGCCGGAGCTTTGAACATATCTCCATGCTGGCCTTTGACGTCCTGCGCACCATACGATTGATTACCGTGTCCACCTGGCATCGCTATATCGAACTGGGTGATTTCTCCCAGGTCCTGCCCTACATTCTCAACAACCGAGGCATCATCATGCTGACCGGCCACTACGGCAATTTTGAAGTGCTAGGCTATGCCATGGCCATCTTCGGGCTCGAAAGCTACAGCATCGCCCGGCCCATCGATAATCCCTATATCAACGAGTACCTGATGGGCGTACGTCAGCGACACGGACAAAAAATAATAGATAAAAAAGGCGCTACCGACTCCATGCTCGATTTGCTGGACTCCGGTTCCACCCTGAGCTTTATCGCCGACCAGAACGCCGGCAAAAAAGGCATCTTTGTCGATTTCTTCGGACGCAAGGCCAGTACCTACAAGAGCATCGGCCTGCTCGCCATGGAATACAACCTGCCCGTCGTCATCGGATACTGCCGGCGCATCAATAACCAGTACCAATTCAAAATCGGCCTCACCCGCATTATCACTCCCCAGGACTGGCAGGACAAACCCAACCCCCTCCGCTGGATCACCGCCGAATACACCGCCGCCATCGAACAGTTCGTACGCGAAGACCCCGACCAGTACTGGTGGGTTCACCGCCGCTGGAAAACCAGACCGCCCGAAGAAAGAAATGCATAAACAGATCGTTGAGTGTTTCTAACAAAACAATAAATGACGGGTGGCATGCTTTTGCGGAGTGAAATGCAGCATAAGCATGTTATAATCCCGGGATTAATGAAACTCCCCCATGCTCACGCTTACGCGAGAGCATGCCACCCGTCAATCTATATAACTAATCAAAAAAGGGGCACGGCCAAATAGCCGTGCCCAACATACCTGATCGAAACTATGCCTTTGGACAAATATTTTTTATTTAGTTCGCATCACCTCCCTTCATTACCTGACAATGTTTTTTCCATATACCCATAACTCTGCAGAGTCAATTTCCTAAATACGAATCATTTTCCGTCACCGCATGCCCTCCATCCCAGCGCCCAATCTGCTTCTGCCGAACAGTGGACTCCTCCCCGTCCGACCAGTACGTATAGATATTATCATCATCAATCCCCACATTCGGAGTAGCTTCTTTAGATACATGCGTATCACCAAACAGTACATTCTGTACTTCCGTCACATGATTTCTGGAATTACCATGTGCTAAATTTGGGACATCCCTGCCTCTTATGGGAGTATCATCCCACCCGCCACAAAATTTTTCGGTACCAACGTTCTGGTTATCTCCGGTCAGAGGGAATTTACCCGCCTTTATATTCCGGTCACCGGTCGGGGTATCATACGCATTACTCTTATCCGCCATGACCGGCATGTTAGCCGAAGCCGTGGAGTCCAGAGGATTTTTCCAGGGATCATTATACGAATAACTCAGGTTCACCATCGATTGAAAATCACTCAAGTCCTCCCAGGTACCGATCGAATAACCATTATCCATCGCCACCTCTATAATCTCATTCAGATTCATCTCCTCATCATCGGGAGCCTCCGGACAAAGAAAAGCCCTGGGCGTGACATCCACATATTTAATCAGCAGATACAAAGACCCGCCCACCGTCGGCTGTTTCTCCCAGTCGTCAAAATCAGGATTTACCCATCGGATATTGTCCGCTCCGCCGGCCACATTATACAGCCCCATGCCAAACTCTCCCTCAGTACCGTCCGGCCAGACAATCGGATACTTTTCATTATTATCGTTCTGATAGATCATCATGGCTTTCCCCAGACCATTTAGTTGACCACTACACCACACACTTAAATCAACATCCTTCGTTCTAAATATAAAACCCGGCATAATGAAAAAGAAAATAATTGTCAAAATCGCTATAACAGCGAATAAGTCTCGTAATGAAAATCCGTTATTATCCCTCATTTTTCTTTCTTCTCAAACTTGTTAAATACACTCGTTTCAATCCCTCTGCGCGCATCGTCTCTCTATCAGACAGCACGCTCGTTCAACCGAAACGAATTTGCTATCCATCAATCGCGCACAGAAACCACTCGTACATAAAGAAGGAAGTTACTTAAGGAGTGCTCAAATGACCGTTGAAACCAATCCAAAGCAGGAAAAATAGTGAGGAAAAAATAAGGTATAATACTAATAATAACAATAACTTAGAATAAATCAACCGCTCTGGCTGCCGTCTCGTGCGGTACTTAAGCCGTTCCCGGCGAACACCATCACACTTTATGCAATCGCCGAAATTCTGTATTCAATTATATCTTAAGGTTTGCATCACCTCCCTTCACTCGTAATGCCGGATAGCCTGCCAGCTTTAAATTACTATCCTATATATAATATAACACAAAAACGGACAAATGCAAATGCCGGCCAAAAAAATCAAAGTAGTCTTTCAATTAAAAATCACATCGTACTTAAAATCGACTACCCAAATATATCTTTTTAAATTTTGATATGTAGTTTTGATATTTGATTTTTTATATTTTATATCCATCCTAAGTTCATATAATATCTATGGTTATTATAATAACGCACTATCGGGGGATACTTTGAATATTACCCGTTCTGGCGGAGGGGATCGCAGCGTTCCTTGCGCAGGTCGCGGAGTTCCACGTAATTATATTCATCCAGGGACCCGAACTTTTTGAACGCCTGGTACAAAGACGCCAGTTTGAACTTGGCCGGCGGCTCATAATACGGCACTTCCCGCCCCACAGCCGCACCCCAGCGGATTTCCGTTTTGTTTTGCGTATAGAATTTCAAATGAGGTTCCATCTGGTTCTGCCGGCCTTCAAAATTGCCCACATCCAGCACCGCCAGCTCCGACCAGAGACGCTCATGCGCCGGCAGTTGACCATCCACCTCCTTAATCAAAATCAACACCTCCAGCCCCGCCAGCAAAGCCTGGGACCGGATCGCCTGACCCGGCGCCGGGATCAGACCCTGGTGCCCTTTAAGTATCACCAGGTGCTCATAAAGCCCCACCTCCGGCAATATCACTCCTTCCGGATCGAGATAATATGTCATTCCCGCCTGCTCCAATGCCGCTATCGGCTTGCGCAACTCGCAATCAATAACCACACGCCCGTCATAACGCTTGCGAATGGTATTGACCCGCTTGATCCAGGGATTATGAGACAGGTTTACCGCCCATTCCCTGACCAGGCTATCATCCAGCAGTGAATCATCGCTTCGCACGCCGCTGGAAAGACATATCTGCTCCACCAATTCGTCACTGGCCCAGCCGGGCCGATGCGCCAGTTCCACTGTCAGTTCGACATCCCGACCGGCGTTTATAGCCCGAACATAGCCCTCAAGAAAATCCAAACCCAACGCTGCACCCCCAAGAAACACAGCCAGACAGAACATTTTCAATACAATTGACTTAAAAGCCGACGAACGCTCCCTGTCAATCGTTCCAAATATTCTTTTGAAGATACCAGGGGATGTTTTTTTGTGGATTTTTGCCTTTTTCTTGCGGGCCATATCACTCCATTCCAGTATGCGTGCCAAATTTTCACATTGCTGTCCGCCGGACAGTACTGCCTCACTTTTATATCGGCCGATACCAGGCAATTTGTACAATATGATCACAAAGTGCAGGCATATTCATTCCAATGCGGGCCGCAGCCTTGGGTACCAGGGAATGATCTGTAAAACCCGGTATAGTATTGACTTCCAGAACATAGATCCGACCCACACTATCCGTAATCAGGTCAACCCGGGCCAGATCCCGGCAGCCCAGTACATCAAATGCCCTAAAGGCGATATCCTGAATGTTTTGTAAAACCTCATTTGGAAGGTCCAAATCAAAAACGTAATCCGTATCATCGGCCTCATATTTGGCCTGATAGTCATAAAACTCCTGGGCCGGCCGAACCTCCAGAACCGGCAGCGGCTCTCGCCCCACAATACCAACCGTATATTCCGGGCCATCAATATATTGTTCTAGCAGGCAATCACCATAATCATTTATACATTCGAAAATCGCTTTCCTGACCTCAGCTTCCTGACGGACAATGACTACCCCCACACTACTGCCCTGCTGATTTGGCTTTATCACACAGGGAATCGGTACCTCTGTCAAAGCATTCTTGATCTGTGTTTCCAGTGATGAGCTCTCGTCATTGTGTCCACTCACGATCAGGGCCGACGGCGCAGTCAAGATCCCCTCAATTGCCATCACCATTTTGGCCCGATACTTATCCATGGCCAACCGGCTGCTTTGGGCATCACTGCCCACGTAGCGAATCTGACGCTGTTCCATGATCTCCTGGACCTGACCGTCTTCGCCGAATGTGCCGTGCAAAACCGGGAAAACCAGATCCATTCCCTCAATGTCCAGGGCTGACAAATCATCCGGAGTAATGTCAGCCTCTGTAACCTCATGCCCCGACTGACGCAGAGCCCGGGCCACACACGCTCCGCTCATCAGGCTCACTTCCCGTTCGGCGCCGGGACCACCCCGCAAAACCAGAATGGATAATTGTCGTGAAGATTGTGATGCTACAACTTCCCTCCTTAATGTCTCAATCGTCCCACCTTGTTTGTTCTTTACCCCTTCCCGTCCTGGAATATTCAATTCCACGCTCTACTCCATCTGAAAAAAAGACAGGCTCTCTTTTTGATTATAAATATAAGTCTTACAGTCAATTGTAATTTTTATTATTTTCTTAAAAACTTTGTGCCTTTGTGTCTAATCAAACTGGACGATTTGATAAAATCAGTCAGTTTGAGTTAACCTGCTTTTGATGCCGGAGTCTC
>JAFGHE010000128.1 GCA_016930295.1 Sedimentisphaerales bacterium | reverse complement strand
TAGAACGTATCATTGATATCTATCCCGGTGGCCAGCAGAATCAGGTACGCTCCATGCTGGCGAACACCCTGCAGGCGGTTATCTCTCAGACACTGTTTAAACGCACGGATACCCCCGGTATGATTCCCGGCGTGGAAATAATGCTCTGTACGCCCGCTATCCGTAACTGTGTTCGTGAAAACCGGGTTTTTGAGATACCGAATGTTATTGAAACATCACGCGCGCTGGGTATGCAGACCAGAGATAACAGCATCGCTCAGTTATACTTTAATGAACAGATATCCCGTGAAGATGCCCTGGCTCAGTCGGCCTATCCGGATAAACTTGAGCGGGCCCTGAGCGCCTGATAAATACTTACTATGAGTAATGCTCCTTGGTTAGTTATCATGGCCCGGCCATGATAGGAACGATATGGCAGAGCAGCCCGTTGATAGGATAAAAAATGGCAAATTTTCGCTACGAACTCAGACAGACAACCGGCCAGGTGACTTCTGGTGTTATCGCGGCCAATAACAGCGGGGCCGCCGCCCAGATGCTGCGGGCTCAGGGGGGATATATTCTCTCCCTGCTGGAAGTTAAAAACGCCAAGAAAAAGGGCCTGGACGGGCTGTTATCGTTCAAGGTCCAAACCGGGCCGTCCGCCAAGGATGTCTTAAATTTCACCCGCCAGTTGGCGGTCATGATCAAAGCCGGTATCAGCATTCGCGCTGCCCTGGAAGGCATTGTGGAGCAGATCGAAAATGAAAAATTCCGCGAGATTGTCCATAGTATCAGACGAGATGTGGAAAGCGGAAAATGCTTTTCCGATGCCCTGGTGAAATACCCCAAGGTCTTCAGCCCGCTGTATATTAATATGGTGCGCGCGTCCGAATTATCCGGATCGTTTGGCAGTATGCTGGACCGGATTGCCAATTATATGGCCCAGCAGATTGAGACCCGTTCCCAGGTACGCGGCGCCATGATTTATCCGATCATTATCGCGGTCATGGCTGTGGTCACCACTGTGTTTATGCTGACTTATGTCTTACCGAAATTTGTGGTGATTTTTGAAGGTAAAGAAGCGGCACTGCCCAAACCCACCAAAATTATTCTTTTTATCAGTAACATGTTCTGCAATTACTGGTATCTTATTGTGGGTGCACTGGCGGCCGTGGTTTGGTGTTTCCTCTGGATCATTAATACCGACTGGGGCCGCATATGGTGGGATAAGACCAAGTTAATGCTGCCCATCTTTAAAAAACTGTGCCGGTGCCTTTATATTTCCCGCAGCCTGCAAACCATGGGAGAACTGGTCAATGCCGGCGTGCCTATGCTCGATACGATTAATATCACCGCCAATATCGCCGGTAATACCGTGTTTAAACGCATGTGGCATCAGGTCCTGGTGGCGGTCAAACAGGGTAAAAAAATCAGCGCACCCCTTTCCACCAGTCGGCTGCTGCCGCGGACCGTGGTACAGATGATCAGTGCCGGCGAGGAGTCCGGTAAACTGGCCGAAGTGCTTAAAGATGTCAGTGAATTCTATCAGAATGAACTGAAATCCGTTATCCGGACCGTCACCGCGATGATCGAACCCCTTATGATTGTTATCATGGGTGTTATCGTTGGCTTTATCGCGATGAGTATTATCCTGCCGGTCTTCAAGCTCTCCAGCCTGGTCAAAGGGTAAGAAAGGATCAGAAATTGACAAGGTAACGTTCCTGGCATCTATAACATGTGATAGTGATTTATTGATATAAAGCGGAAAATTCGAGAGAAATTAAATAAGGAAAAGGTGTTATGAAGCGGGACAAGAATATCAGACACTCCGTACGTGGTCGGGGATTTTCCCTGATCGAGGTTATGCTGGCCGTGTTGATTGTGGGTATCGCTATTGTAGCCATGATGATGCTCTTTGGCGCAGGTACCACAGTTAACGATTTCGGAAACGATCTGACTTCTGCGGTGTTCCTGGCCGACCAGATGCGTTCCATGACCGATGAGGTCGATTTTGATTTCCTCCTCAATTATGACAATATAACCTATAACGGTGTGGACGCCAACGGCAATACCGTGGCCGGGCTCGATACTTTTCAGCAGCATATCACCGTTCAGCCGGTCAATCCGGAAGATATGTCGGTGTATATGGGACCTGATCCCGAGGCCATGCTCATTACCGCTGATGTTTCTTCCGGCGGCAACGAAGTTACCCGTATCAGTTGGCTGCGGGTCAGATAATCAATAAAAAAGAATACAGGTCATGCTTTCGACCGGACCTGGATTTAACCGGGACTTCCGGCTGAATATGCCATGGTTTGAACGTTAACACTGACTAACGGGAGAATAGTAATGAAAAGGAATATACAAGCGTTGTTCCCCCTGAAATCAAAAAGCTGTATGCATCAGATTTATGGATGTGTACTGATTTGGGAAGACCTGTGGAATTCCGCCCGAAAATCTCAAAAAAACATAACCATTCCTGATTTCCCCTCTCACGGAGCATCCGCTGGAGCCGATGCCACGAATGTAGGATTTTCACATGAAAATGGTCAGGCGGGGATTCCAGATGATGGCAGGATGATCAGGACCTCTCCGGATTCCAACCGGCGGCTGCCCAGGCGGGATCATCTACCATAAAGACGGAGGAGAGTCCTATATCGAATGATAAAAAAGAAAGGGTAACCATAATAAAGGGAGAGAAAAGGTGTATCCAAAAACAACACATGAAAATGGAAAACAATCTGACATTGGAAGGATTCAACGTTATAAACGGCGACGGAAAAAGGGCCTCTCGATCGTGGAAATCCTGATAGCCCTGGCCATTGCGGCACTGCTGCTGACTGCTACGGCCGTGGCGTTTGAAGCGGCTTTTAAAAGCTACTCAGCCAATCATGACATGGCCGTGGTCAGCGTCTCTACCCGGAACGCTCTGTACCAGATGAGCGCGACGATTCGGTCCGCCTGGAACGATCCGGATATCGAAACCATCAACGTCAATCTGGACGGTACGGAATGTGCCCTGGTGGATGCCTCCGGCCGCGATGTGATTTATCGCTATGATGCCGGCAGTAGCGAAATACAGGTGAACATTAACGGTGATACCAACTGGTACGCCCTGGTTGAGGATGTCTCTCCCCTGAGTGCGGGTGAGGATATCTTTACCATTGTGGATCCGGCCGATCCCGATTTCCCGGTTGGAACCGTCGGTAAGGTTATCATTAAATTCAAAGTTGAACGTGAGGGGGTGACCCATCCGGTTATCACTTCCGCCGTACCCAGAAATATCGTTTATTAACAGAAAAGATAATAGAAATGCTTCCAAAAGGACTGGTTCATAATTTGTATGGTGTCTATGGGCGCCATTGTGTGAATCCTGTAGCGCAGGTATGCTCGAATCCCGGAATCCCGGCTTGGGCATGCTTTCTTATTTAAACCTTGGGGGCTGGAGAAAAATGGTAATGAAAAAGAAAAAACATTTTTTCAGCAGTATGGATTCAAAACATTTTGTGTCTCATTCCAGTAAAGCCTTCAGTTCCGTCATGGCAATGATTTTTGTGACACTGTTTTCCGTCCTGGCCATCTCATTTACCGCTCTGACCAATATCAATGTACAGATGTCAAAAAATCATCGCGATATGAACTGCGCCCAGGCCGCTGCCGAATCAGGTCTGCAATTCGCCCGGTTATTAATTGATAACTATGTTCCGTCCGGCAGTACCTATACCAGTTCGAATGCGATCAGCGAAAGTGATGCCCTGGAAACCTTTGCGGATTTTGCTGCTTATGTGCAGGATGACTGGGCTTCAGCGCCCCTGATGAATGGAAACGGGGTGTCCTGGAATGAAGGGACCGGTGAATTGAGGATACCTGCCACCGGCGGGATTACCCTCACATCGGGCAGTATCGCAACCTTTTCTCTGCTCTTTACGTTCACACCCGGTGATGAGGATAATCCTCATCAAATGACCGTGACCAGTACCGGCGGGGACGGTCAGGTCAATCGTGGTGTACAACTGTCCTTTCCCATACAAAAAGACACCCGAATCCTGGAATTTGCCGTGGCCAGCCGCAGCCGTATTATCGTGACCGGGGATTCCACGATTGAAGGAGATATATACAGTTCCTGGAACAAACCGGCAGTCGCTCCTCCATTTGAATTAGCCGCCGAATCAACGGTGAATGGCACGGTGAATACGGTTTTATCGGAAGAAGATTTCGATGATGCCGGCTATGACCTGGAAGATAAAGTGCTCGGTGAACACGAAGGCATCAATTATGATCAGGTTATCCCGGATATGCCCGGCATGGATGCCGACGATTATGATACCAGCGGCTATCGTAGTTTGGTCTCGGATATGCCTGCTTCGGCCGTCAGGCAATGGGAATGCTTTCCTCATCAGCCCGGCAATTACAGCGCGCCATCCGGCAGTTCCCGCTGGGTAAACCGGTATGTCTATGAAAATCAAACCTTTACCGACCAGAGAATCCCGGCCAACCGCAACGCCTTATTCAAGAATTGCACCTTTGAAGGTGTCCTGTTCATTGAAGGCACCACCAGTAGTTACAATAACGTGCGTTTCGATAACTGTAACTTTAATGGTACGATGATCACCGATGTGCCCGGTGATTTTAAATGGCAGCATAATGTATTATACTTTACCGGCAGTGCTATATTTAATAACACCGCTATGGAGGAATCAACTATTCTGGCGCCTAATTTCAATGTGAATCTGGGCAATACCCAGGAATTAATCGAAGGCGCCGAAAGCGTACTGACCGGCGCCATCGTGGGCGGTATTGTGGATGTACGTGGTAACGCCGTGGTCGATGGTACGATTCTTTCCATGTACGATCCTTCACCACTGGGCCCGTATGCCGGGGCCTACGCCACCAATGTGGGATTCTCCGACGAAAATAACGAAGCCGGTATCCCCGAAGATATTGGCTCCATTACTATCACCCCCGACCCCACACGCATGCTGCCCAGCGGAATCCTGACTCCCATAGTCTTTGGTAACGCTGATAGCGACTCATATATTGAATTGTAATCCACTGGGATGGCTGGTTTTATGTATTTGCGGCGGGCGATTGTAAGGAATGCAGGCGAAGCTAACTCGAATAAACTGTTCTAGCATACATTGTCCAAAACATGTTCCGCCACAAAGATGGGCATATTATTGACTGCTCCTAACGCTATGGCGTCGCTGGGCCGGGAATCAATCACTAATTTCTCGCCCTTGCGATCTATCACCAGTTGCGCATAAAACGTATGGTCTCTCAGGTCGTTGATAATAATTTTTTCCAGGTGCCCGTCCATTTCGATTATGACATTATACAACAGATCGTGGGTTAAAGGCCGACCGGGATTGATGCCCTTCAAACGCCGGTCAATGGCCAGCGCCTCGCTGATACCAATCACAATAGGAAACGCCCGGTCTCCGAAACGCTCCTTCAACACGATAATCTGTTGATCCGTGGTTTCCTGGATTATAATCCGGGACAGTTCCATTTCAATTTCCATCATTATATCCTTTTAATGTTAAGGTTGTTTCCACAAGTACCACCATGAGTGGCAGCCTCAAGCCCGCCACGGGCGGCTTGGGGATGGCCTTTTCCCTTTTTCTTTTTAATACTTTGTGCCTTATTCAATCAACTCATCCAGATTTTTCTGTACACTGGCCAGTTGCTCTTTTAGTTGTTCCAGTCTATCACGTTCCCGCTGGACCACTTCCGGCTTGGCCTTAGTAACAAAATTTTCATTATTGAGCTTGCCTTCACTCCCTTTAATCGCACCGCCAAGCTCATCTTTTTTCTTGAGCAGCCGTTTCTGCTCGGCTTCCACGTCAATTACGCCGCTGACATATAATTCCAGCCCTTCGCTGACCGCGGTAGCGGCATTTTCCGGCTTGGCGCAATCGGTCCCCGCCTCCAGACGGCTCAGATTCGCCAGGTTACAGATTAAATGTGCCTGTTCACTCAAAATACCGGCATAATTCTCATTGGTCTTGACCGCGACCTCTAATGCCTTACGCGGAACCACCTGGTATTGGGTACGCAGGTCGCGAATCATTTTGATGGTAGTCTGCACCAGTTCCATCCGGCTCTCCACATCCTCGTTGATTACTTTGCCTATCGGCTCAGGCCATTTGGCCTGAATCAAATTGTCCCAACTGTCCGGTTTCACTATTCCATCCAGACCACGCCGGGGACAAATGGCATTCAATTGCTGGTAAATACCTTCGGTAATAAACGGCAGAAACGGATGGAAAAGTCGAAGACACGCATCCATAACATAAGCCAGTACCCGCTGAGCCAATGGCTTTTCCACTTCATCACGCATCCGGGGCTTGATCAACTCCAGATACCAGTCACACAACTCATTCCAGAAAAACCGGTACAGCGTATTTATCGGCTCACTGAACTTGAATTCTTCCAACTGGCTCGTCGTCGTCTCAATCGCCCGCGCCAGACGCGAGAGGATCCACTTGTCCTCCAGTTTCAAATCATCCGGATTGATTTTGCCGACCGTCATATCCTGCAGATTCCCCAGCGCAAATCGGGACGCGTTCCAGAGCTTATTACAAAAGTTCCGGCCAAGATCAAATTTCGGGGAGGTATTCACAACACGCCCGTCCGGTAGCTCCATAGGCTCCACCGGCATACGCACATCCTGCGTCTGGGTGGTCATGCTGGTCAGGGCAAAACGCATGGCATCCGCCCCATGGCTGTCAATCGCTACCAGAGGATCAATCCCATTGCCCAGGCTCTTGGACATCTTGCGTCCCTGGCCGTCCTGAATCATGGCATGGATAAACACATCACTAAACGGAATATCGCCCGCACAATACTGACCCATCATCACCATGCGCGAGACCCACAGCGTGATGATCTCCCGCGCTGTGCACAATACACTCCCCGGATAATAAGTTTTCATTAACGGCGTATCATCCGGCCACCCCATCGTACTAAACGGCCACAACGCCGAACTGAACCACGTATCCAGAACATCCAGATCGCGTTGCCAGCCATCAGCCTCCAATTGTTTTTCCGTATCTTCACAATCCGGTCCCACACAGACATAATAGATCGTTTCCCCATTCTCGCCCGTGGCTTTCTGTACAGCGATTTGAGAAGTATCTTCAGATTTATTTTTTGATGACCAGACCGGTATCTGATGGCCCCACCAGAGTTGACGGCTGATAGGCCAGTCACGCAGGTTTTCCAGCCAGGCTTGATAGGTTTTGGCATAACGCTCGGGGATGAATCGAAGCCGGCCGTCCAGCAGCGGTTTCAGGGCAAGCCCTGCCAGTGAGTTCACCGGCACATCCGTCCCCTTAATCAGTCCCTCATCAAATTTCTCTGCCAGATGCTCTATCGGTTTCTTCACCGCGATATACCACTGGTCCGATAGATACGGCTCAATCGGCACATGGCTGCGGTAGCTGTGCCCCACCTCATGGGCATATTCCCGCACCTCTTCTAACAGTTCCTCCTGCCGGAACCATTCCACAATGGCTTTACATGCCTCAAACCGGTCCATGCCCAGAAATTGTTTCGCATCGGTCCCCTGAGCGTCCGGCCAGCCGTATTGGTCGCTGATCGATCCATCCGGGGCCATCACATTGATGACCGGCAGATTATGACGCTGGCCAATCTCCCAGTCGTCCGGATCATGGGCCGGCGTCACTTTCAGAAATCCTGTCGAGAATTTGGCTTTATCGTCTGAACTGGCTGCGTCCGGCAATACTACATGGTCGTCAGGGATAATCGGGATAATCCGGCCCACCAGCGGCAGCCGCACCTGCTTGCCAATAAGGAACTTAGCCCTCGGATCCGACGGATTCATCGCCACCGCCGTATCGCCCAGCATCGTCTCCGGCCGTGTGGTGGCTACCGTCAAATATTCAACCTTTTCACCCTTCATTACGACCGGCTCGACCAGCGGATAACGCAGATACCAGAAATGACCCTGGACCGTTTCATGTTCCACCTCATCGTCCGCCAGTACTGTCTGGGTGGCCGGGTCCCAGTTCACCAGCCGTTTACCCCGGTATATCAGACCATCCTTAAAAAGCTTGAAAAACGTGGTGCGCACCGCCTTGGCGCATACCTCGTCCATGGTAAAACGGGTCCGGCGCCAGTCGCAGGAACAGCCCATCAACTTCAATTGATTGATTATCTGGGCCTCGTATTCGTCCTTCCAGGCCTGAACCCGAGCCACAAACTCGTCCCGCTCGAAATCCGTCCGGCGTTTGCCTTCCTCAGCCAGAATCCGCTTTTCCACCACGGTCTGCGTCGCAATCCCCGCATGGTCCGTACCCGGCATCCACAGCGTATTATACTGCTGCATACGCCGAAACCGGATCAGAATATCCTGCAGGGTGTTATTCAATGCATGGCCCAGATGCAACGCCGCCGTCACATTAGGTGGCGGAATCACTATCGTAAACGTTCGGTCCGTCTGAGAGGGACTCTCCGGCGGATTAGCATCAAAGCATTTATTACTGATCCATAACTCATTGGCCCGTTTCTCTACCTCTTTAGGCTCGTAGACTGTTGGCATATCGTCAATCATGGGCGATTCGTATCCTTTACATACTGTATAGAAACTCTCTAAAGTTGTTTATTATAAAGGAATTATAAACACACCCCATGAAAATTCACAACGAAAAATACAAAATTCGGCAAGTCATGTAATAACAGGAAGATAAGGTGATTATCCATAAGGAAATAGACAGATGTGTATTTATATAAGCCTCCCTAATGTCTTATGCGCATAAGATTCTGATAACGATATGAAATCAAGTAGGTTACGGATACTAAAAAGTATGGGAGGTCAGGGCGATGAGTTTACTTTTTTACCTTACGCCGTCTGGCGTAGAATATAAGGCTTCCCATGCCTAACAGACCCAACGTCCCCGGCTCAGGAACAGCCGATGAGGTAAATGCCGCCGTCGCGGTAAAACCATTATTTATATCCCCCCCAATCGGTTGGTGATGGTCGAAGGCAAAGCTGAATTGTTCCATGCTCAGATCCATCCCCATCAGAGCACTGCCGGTAATATTTACATTATTGGAAAGGAACATAGTGGCATAAAGACCGCCAAAATTAACACTGGCTGAATCAAATTCTATCAGTAGCAAAGGATCAGTAATGAACGGGTCATCATTATCCTGGTAAAATTCAATACTACCCCCTCCGGTTGTCCCGCCATTGGTACCTCCTGTATAGCTTATATCGTTCGGGATGATAAAGTAGGTATCCGGATAGGTCTGCCCCATTACCGTAACTACCAGGTCCAAACCTTCCATGGAATCATTCCACCCGCCTCTTATGGCGTCATCGTTGAAATTGACCTCAAAAAGGGGTGTACTGGAATCCACAGCCGGATTACTAAAGGTCGCAACCGTAAAAGTCAGATCACCATACACATTTAACGGAAGCAATAAAGCATAAAATCCTAATGCAATGCTTAGGAGCCATTTATGCTTTAAAGCCAACTTACAAATATCATTTCTCATGGTTATCGCTTTTCCTCGTTCTTTTGTTTCCTTTTTATATAATTCTGTTGCATAAATATAGTTATTTACTGCATCCGGCCTTACGACGACGGCATAACATTCCGCCGCTCAGCAGGAATAATATACTGGCCGGTTCGGGTATTACATTGTTCTCCAGGAAGTACGGCAGTACCGGCTCATCGTCCGGCATGAATATCACTTCTCCGCCACCCTTCTTTCCGTTTGTGACGACATGGCTGAGCATTTCCACCTTGATATTATTCATATCCTTGGGCGAGCAGCAGAATTTATAGGGCAGCAGCATATCTGACAGATTCACCTGAAACAGATCCCCGCCGGCTTGTACCATTTTAATGTCGCGCTTTTTGATCTTGCCTTTGGCGCTGCGATACACTTTACTGCCTTCTATTTCATTCTCAATGGAGGCAATATGCTTTTTCTTAATGCTGCCTTTGGTTTTAATTTTAATCTTGCCGTTCGATGTGCCGATCAGCTCTATCTTGCCCTTGGCAACCTTCGATTTAATGATTTTAGTGCCGTTACGAGTTTCTCGTTCGTATTCCCGTGTGGCTAACAGTTCAAAAGAAGCTAAAAGTCCTGTTTGGTCTTTGTCTTCAGATTTAACCAGTAATAATGATCCATCCAGATCAATCTCGTCCTCAACCACTACCTTGCTGCCGCCTTTTTTCCCGGATTTGCCTTCTCCCTGGACGATGAGTTCCTGTCGGGCTATGTTGTTGACCGCATAGGCCTCATCTGTATTTGACAGGCCATATGCAAATACATGTTGAAAAACGTCATCTATGCTTTCACCCCATTTACTTTGCGCAATGGATTTATCCGGATTTTTACGGTCGATATATAAATATTCTATGACATTATCTGTGCCCGGGTTCACACTGGTCAGTGACGGAGATATATCCAGCCTGTTATTATTTAACAGGATATAATTCTCATCAGCGTTCCAGATGTTTTTACTCAACGCCGCATGTACAGGCTGTCCAAGGCCCAACACCAGTAGTAATAGTACTACCACATATGCTCCGGACCACTTTTTCCTCTTCAGAAAGTTGCTATCCGTACTCATCAATTTCTCTCTCTCCAATGAACATCAATCCATACTCATGGACTGACATCGTTTTTGTATTATCTAAATAAAATGACCCTCATCTGAATATACACTCTATCACACAGACACTTTCACTGTGCTGAATGACTACTATGGGTATATTCAAATGAACCAGTCAGAAGGGGTCTCTCTCTCCCTGCCAGACTCGGTTTATTATTGGCCCTTTATTTAAATATTATTTAATAGATACTTCTCTCTCCCTTGACATAATTTGAAATTAATAGCACAAATTACGCACACTCCACATAACTATATGCAAAATAATAACTTATGTTCATTAAGGAAGGGGGACGCGCTTGTCTCTCTCTCATCCCTACCTGCCTTTTTGTCTAATCTACCTAAACAATCAGCCTATATAAGTAGGTTTGTTTAGATTCTCTCTCAGCTATTAATATATGCAAAGAGTATTCCTCATGCAAGAATAAAAAAGTAAAAAATTAAGATTTTTTCTAACTGTTTTGTTTTAATAGTTTTACGACAGATGAACAATTAAATGGGCCCTCCGAATGCGTGTTAGGTTTTGCCGATATTGTCGAAAAAAAACAACGCAATCCAGAGGAAATGAATGTAAAGTATTTAATATAAATAAGTTACGATTTCCGCGGATTTTGGTGATAATGGTTGCTTTTTTGATACAATTCCAAACCCTGTTAATAAATTTATCAGGATTTTTCTTATTTTTTATGGCTCACATCAAAAGAAGATATTTCGAATTCAAAACGTTGATTCTGAGCCAGAATCGATGCTTCGCAATCCCGGCATGCCGAAATGTGATCCTGGTATCATTTTTTGATAATTTCCTCGATCACCCTGGCAACAATATAATCCGGCAGCTTATTTAGACCAGGGCTGGTCTCATAACCAGAAATAATGCTTTTATCAGGATAGGCCCCGACCTCCAGGATAAGTTCGTTTGCATATGCCTGTATCGCTAAGTCGTTGACCGGGCTTTTCAGCTTCTTTCGGACTGCTTCCACCAGGGACTGAAATTCCGCCCGGCTGTCATACCAGCTTAGTTCCATTTCTAATTCAAACGCATCCTCTGCACTGCCTTTATCGTATAAATACTGGATACCAATAGGATTATACATCTCGAGTCGCTCATCTATAAACGCCTCACAGGCATCCAGATAAGCAGCGAATTTATCGGACCTAAGTGGACCATATCCACCTTTCGCCAATTCCTCGTTTAGCAATTCCTCCAATCTCGATACACAAAGCTCTCGGTTTTTCACCAAACGCTCATACAGCATTTCATAATATACATTCAATAGTATCCAGACCTGGCTCATTTTGTTTTTAATTCCTCTTGGGATGCTCCCGTCAAAAGTAGATAATCCAATTTAAAGCATTGTTTTTAACCCAGAATCAACGCTTCGCAATACTTTTGACGCTGGCGTCTCTTGGGAGTAGGCGGGCACAATTCTAATAAATTTCTTTAACTCGGAATCATGGCTTCTCAATACTTTTATAATAACACGTCATTTTTGACTTGAACATTATGGGACATTGTATATACATAATAATATCAAAACCAAGGTAATTATGTGGAGTCTCCAGGGAGGACAAGTCATGAAAACGGATATATTTCCTTAATTTATTGAATCCGCGGACACACAAGAATAGCTCACTGAGCTTACTATCGGCATTGTTGACCATCTGAATAGTGTATCTGGCGATTTTTCCAGGGATTCCCATGTATCTTCAATGGAGTGAACTATGCTCAGACCAAGACCGCCTTAGTTATCTGGTACAGACAGATGTTCAGATAAGAGTATATGGTTTCCCTTTAATATATAAATATCAGGGAGATAATTAGTTATGATTTACAAAAAAAACACAAATCTTTCACAATGGCTTTTTTTGATTATTTTGGCTGTTTTGCTGGGGATTTCTCTCCCCCAGATAGCGCCGGCCGCTCCCAACTCAGGGTACCTGCCTACTAAGGCGGGTGATTGCCATCTGAATCTTAATCCTGAGGTTGACAATGAATACGATTTAATTCCCATAGTCGGTGGTGAGCCGGATATGCCCAATCCGCTCATTGGAGATCCCTGTGGCGTTTACCGAACCGGTGAATGGGTCCATTTTATAGATGAGTATGACCAGGATTCGCCTCAGAGCCCCTGGCACTGGGAAACAGAGTTATACAATCCCAACGATCAACCCATGGCGTTCATCGCCGGGTATTACTGGCCCACGGGTTTGGGTATCTTTTTGGTGACGATGGATCCGGGTGCTTCGTTTTCTGTTGATATCATTTTTAGTGAGGTACCCGAAGAGAGTACCGAATGGGTGTTCTCCTGTACCAGCTATCTGCCCGATGAAATTGGCGTGGATACCGCGGTCACGGAACCCTACAGTTCCAAATCATTACTCGGTCTCGAGGATCCCAATATCACCATACAAACCTATGGTGTAGTAACCTATGAGGTAATGCCCCCCGGCACCGAGCCGGATTTCAAACTCAGTTGTATCGTTCAGCCTGAATGCCCCGGCTATCCCGCCGGCGATATCAATAAGGACTGCATGGTTGATCTCATGGATTTCATGATTCTGGCGGCCACCTGGCTGGATAGTTCATTATAAAAGGGTGAAAATAAATAATTAATTGGACTTGTTCCGCCCATTTTGTGAATATTGATACTTGCAAATCATTCTATATCGGATATAGATGATGATACGTATCTGGATTATTTGTTTGTGTCTATAAATGGAAGGACAAGTCATGAAACTGAATGTTACCCGTGAAGAGGTATGGGCCGCCGGCTTAAAAGATACCCCCGGCGCCCTGAAGGAAAAATTGGAGATCCTGGCTCAGGCCGGGGCGTGTCTGGGATTCTGTATTGCCCGGCGCTGCCATGATAAACCCGGCACCGGCGTGGTGTTTGTCACCCCTATCAAAGGGACCAAACAAGTCACTGCCGCTAAAAAGGCCGGCTTCAAAACCACTAAATCCCTGCACTCTCTGCGTATAAGAACCTCCGACAAATCCGGCCGGGGCGCCAAAATCACCGCCGCCATCGCCGAGGCAGGCATCAACCTCCGCGGCCTCTCCGCCGCCGCCATCGGAAAAAAAGCCGTCATCCATCTGGCTTTCGATAAAGCCGCCGACGCCACCAAAGCCGCCCGCGTCCTGAAAAAACTCTGATTTATGTACCCGGTCGTGTCGGCCGTGCTAACCGTGGATATATTTTAAAACATCGTCTCAGGACCGTTAGACGTCATGCTCACGCCCTGACCTGAACTGGCAACCAGGGCGCCATGCTCTTACGATAGCATAAGCATCCTATGTTTTAGCAAACAAATAATAGATCTGCGTCGCTTCATCCAGAAGCCATTGAATCTTATTTGCCCATAGTTATTCATCGGGACGATATACTACCAGATAGGGCCCTGTACCTTCTACACAGATATCTTTTAGGCCTTCAAAGAATTGTATCGCTTCGCTGCCGAATAATTCTCTGACAGTTGTTGTTTTATTTGTTTTTAATATGTTTCTTATTGTTCAGAACATAATGCAGCAGAACTTCATCGCTGGCATGGAGCCGGCGGCAGGTTTCGCGTGCAATATTTAAGAGCAATATACTGAACAACTCCAGGTCCGTCTCGTAGGTTTTGATAAGCGTACTGCTCGAGAGCACGATCAGTTCGGTGTCCTCCAGGGCAATGGCCGTGGCCGCATGTGGCTGGATGCCGATAACGGAAGATTCACCAAAACAGTATCCCTCTTCAAACACCGTTAACTCCAGCGGCGTATCATCATCACTGACCACCAGCTTGACCCTCCCCTTCTTTATAATGTAAATATGGCTGGGCTGCTCACCCTGCCGGAATATAACCTCCCCGGCCTTATACGAAACCTTTTCCAGTTGTCGAAACAGTTCATACAGCTTATCTTCCTTCAGGCCCGCAAAAATGGATATCTTGTTGAGGATGGGCAGGACATTTTCAATGTCCAGCAACGGCAGGTATTCTTTGTCATCGCTCATAGTGAGCCGTCCTTATCTTATAATCCGTCAACAGGATTCTAGGGAATAACCTGAAAAAGTCAATAAAGTTAAATGAAAAGTATTTAAAATAATTGCAGATGTTCGCTGAGTATTTTCAGACCAATACCAATCAGAATCAAGCCTCCCACCAGCTCCATTCTGCCCCCCAGCAGCCTGCCCAGACGCCGACCCAGGTGCATTCCCAAAATTGTCATCAAACACGCCACAATACCGATAATCACACTGGGCAGCCAGATATTCACGCCCAGCACCGCCAGCGACAATCCGACTGCCAGCGCGTCGATACTGGTGGCAAGGGAAAACAGTACCAGGTTCCACCCGCGTGTGGGGTCGCTGCTTTCTTTGAGCGAACTATCCTGGAACGATTCATAGATCATGCGCCCCCCGACAAAACTCAGCAGACCAAAGGCAATCCAGTGATCATAGTCCACAATCCATTTGTGAATTGTCAGCCCCGCCGTCCAGCCCAGTATGGGCATGAGAAACTGAAAAAGACCAAAATGCCAGGACAAACGAAACACCGCGCGAAACGATAAACGCTCCAGCACGATACCTGCGGTGATCGCCACCGCGAACGCATCCATGGCCAAACCAAACGCTATGGCAAAAAGTGTTATTAGCGGCATAATGATTTTCTAATATACAACAGGGTGGCATGCCTACACGAGCGCAGTGAGTTTAGGCAGGGGAATTATTACCTGAACCTCATCGTCATCCCCGCGCAGGCAGGGATACAGGATGTTCCCAGTGGCTTACATTACAAAGCTTAACTTCATGTATTCTAATGCTCTCCCGATTTAATTTTTGATATTTTATTTTTAATCTTTTATATAAGCATCATAGACTTAAAACACCAAATTTTCAATCCCATTAATATATTTAGAATTCCGGCTCAGCCTAAACGGAAACAGCCCCGCAATCCGCTCGGCCGCCTGATTCTGGTCCTGGTTGTATTTCAATTCCACCACTGTGTTATGCTGATCGGTATGAGTATGGCAGAAAGTGTTCATCCCGGAATCTAAAGCATAAAAATCCATATTACGGTCAATGGTAAGGCGAAAATGACCGTCAGCCGATTGGAAGTAACTGCGCAAATATCGATTCAAAAGGGTAGGTTCAAATGACAGCAGTTCTAAGCAAGTGGACTCAGGAATATCAGCCTGCCGGAAAGCCTGATGAATAGTCTGGATATTGAACTTTTCATCCAGCACAAAAGATTCCAGGGGAAAACACTGCTTGGTACCCACCAGCCCTCGTTTAATCTTTAATTCGAGTATCGGCTTGTCAATCCGACCGAAAAGATCGTGATACCAGCGAATGCGTACTTTAACACGCCGGCCTGCGCCGTCAATAGTATCATGATAATTATTCAGTTCCAACGTGTCACAATAGATATTATTCACAAAACGGGGCGGATAATGCTCCAGAAACAGCGCCGGATGCATTTTCACGATTGCCTCAATTTCAGCGGTACTGAGTTCGGAGACCACAAATTTCCGTTCATAACGGTAGCGGCCGGCTGCTTTTTCCATATTCCACACCATAAAGTATATCTTTGACATTGGTATAGTTCGGTACGACAGGTTCGCCATCCACCTGCAGACACGACGATTCCTCCACCATATAGGGAATTTGAATATTCTGACGGCTCAGGTTCGTGACAGTAATATGCGCCGGGCCATATTCCGGCTTTTTCTGGTACGGAGTAAAACCAATCTCACAATCGCTCAGGACTATATCATCCAGGATGATTTGCGAGAGATCTTTGCTCGCCACCGCGATTTCCGCATTTTTGATGTTGGTCGTCCGGGCTTTAACCGTACTTTTTTCACCCGCACTGATCCCTTTATCCCCGACCTGGTTAATGATAATATTTGTGAGTGTTAAATCACTGCCCGAGACATCGATGGCGTCGTTGCCGCAATCCACAAAGGAGGTATCCCTGATGGAACCTTGAGAAAAATCCGCATCCAATGCATCGGCAGAATTATGGCTGAATCGCGTATGCTCAATATTGAATTTACTCCGTACAATGTTGAGACTGTCTTCCGAGCGACTCTGCAGAAATTCGCAGTACGAAATATCGACGTCTGATTCATAAAAGGTAATGGCGCCGGTCAGAATCCAGCCGGCCTCTGAGGGATTCGATAAATTATCAAAAATAACATGTTCGAGATGACTACTTTTTTCGGCATTCATGACCACTATTCCTCGTCCCGTGGAATCTGAGGAAAAAATCCGGATCGGATGGTGGACTTCACCAATAAATTCCAGCGGAGAATACGTTAGAATAACAGCCTTTCCGCTCAGATCAAGATGAACTCCTTTTCCCGCTGTGATGGTATATCCGGCCGGTAAGATTAGATCCTGATCCACGCGCCATTCACCCGGCAAAACAGAAATAACCCGCTCCGCTTCATTGCATTTTAAAAAGCCAAATTCCCGGGCATTGGGTTTTCTTCTGATAATATCATCTACATGAGCGTTTGGTTGCATTGTCTGCCAGAGATATATCTCTGCCTGACGCAAGCCATACTCGCCCAATATCCGGTAACTCATTTTCATCTCTGCCGGCTGAACCGCCGACTTGGAAAAATCCACTGGCAGTGCAAATCGAATATTGTGATAGGCCGGCACCTCAGACGGATCGCAGGACTGCTCCCGGGGTAAAAGGATAACCGGCTCCGCCAAAGGCAGGGTCATCGTGTCGGAATAGCGGATATCTACAATTTCGATCGGCATAGTATTCGTATTGCCGACCTGAACCGCCAGTGAGTTATCATCAATTTCCATAAAGTACGCATGAATACGCTGGCGTGGATCCTTAAATATGTCTCTTATCATTTGTTGCCGTTTATAGAGCGCTTCCCGGGAAAATTCAAAAAAGCCCGGACCATAGTAACCCGGACCAAACGAGGATACCTGATCTTCCCACAGCGGAAACTCTTTATGGATAAGAACCAGGTTCTGTTCCAGTTCCGGTGCGATTTGTTCAAAGAAATGGTCCAAATACGGCTTCTGAGATATTCTTTCCAGTGCCCGGACATATTCACGGAAAAATTCAGCGTCAAAACTATCCGCATCGTTAAAAATGAAGCGGAACCATTCGCCAAACGATTCATAAAGACTGGCCTGAGGATTAATACCCAACTCGGCACATAGTGTTACATTCTCAGGCGAACCATTGCCATGGCCGTCAAATCCAATAGGTTCCAACCGGCCGTTTAAGGGATTATAATAAAATCGCATACTTTTCCATAACGCCCCGTGATGTGCCCCCAGCAGATCGGTCACCGCAAAAAATGTGGCCAGCTTCTTAATGTCAAATACGTCAGACGTTTTCAGTTCACCTTGCCGGTAGGCTTCCAGTAAATCAATCGCTTTTTGCAGCAGCGGCCTGTTTTCCGGGGTTGTCCATTTATCCTGTTCAAAAGGCTCGATCGCACTGATCGCCAGGTTTTCTCCTAAATCTTCATTAAAACGAATGATCGGCCCCTCCCGGCGCTGCTGATATTCCAATAGCCTCTTTTCGAAATGCTCCTCCACGGCATATATCCCCAGATTCTTGCCGTTGAGATTAACGTCGATATACTTATAGCGGAGCGCGAGAACATCTTCTTTTTTCAGCATCTCGTGAAATAGCCATTCATAAATATAATTCCGGGCCAGCGGCCGGTGAATAGAAAATCGCTTCATCCCCCACATTGTATTATCCTGTTTGGTTTGAATCCGGAAGGACCATTGCTGATCATCAATATAATGAATGTCGCGGTCCCCTTTCAAGCGGATTTTAACCGGAATTCGCGTTGTACGATAATCAATGCTGGCGGGAATATACTCAAAATCCACAAACTCACGCCGGCCTTCCAGGGCTTGGGCCCTCTGGTAAGCCAGTTTTTGAAAATTTTTATGCTTGATATTAATATTGATTCTCTCGATGTCCGCAAATAGTCCCCGCGTATGATAACGGATATGTTCCGGTGACGAAATAAGACCTAATACTGCAGTACGCGCGCGACAAAGACCTCGAAGTATCACCGGCCCGTAATAGGCACAAGCCAGACAACTGCCCAGATATACACCTAGGATAATCAGATATCGTACTATCCCGACTATCCGCCGGTTTTGTGAACTTCCCCGTTCCCTGCGGATCCAATGGTTGTTCTGACGCTTTATTTGCATTTAGTCCAGATGCTCCGGTTAAAAAGTTGATGTATCCATAAAAAAAAGCGTTGTTTTTGATCCGGCATCAAAGGTTCGCCATCACAACGCTTCGGGCATTGATGTCGGAATCAGACCAGTCCTTTATTGTCCAGAAAGCTTACCCTCACATGCTCATTTATCTTTTGCAATTCATTCTTGGTCTCATTCATCTGGGCAAAATTGTCAAACTCGACCCGGAACGCGGCTTCCAGTTGCTCTTTGGTTTCATCAAATCGCCTTAAATCAACGCTCGTACAGTGTTTTTTTAATGTCCCGACAATCTCATCCAGAGTGATCTTCTCAGGATTGTGGCTATATATGGTGAGGTGCAGGTTCTGGTTTTCTTGGTCCCGCGTTCTGAAATTCTTTAAAATAATCACCAGCACAATGATACCAAACGCCACGAGCGTAATCGTCCGTTGATCGGCCCCCAGCCCCAATCCAATACCAATCGCCAAAAAAAGGTATGCCAGTTCTTCCGGCTCTTTGATCGCCGCCCGAAAACGAACAATGGACAATGCTCCCACCAGTCCCAGCGATAAGGCCAGTGACGATTTTACGATTGTGATGATTAACATCGTGGTCATGGTAAGTAACATGAAATTTTTCGCAAACGTCTTGCGGTTGGAAAGGCTGTTCCCGTATTTACCATAAATTATGCTCAGGATATAAGCCAATATCGCCGCCAGAATTAAATTTATTATTAAGTCGCCAACCGATACCTGAACACTCTGGGTCGTGAGAAATTGTTCAAATGTCTGTTGAAGTTTATCCGCCTTATTCATCTTTGCTTTCCTTTATTCAAATCAAATTCAATTTTGATATTGTGTGGGAATTCCTTCATTTACAAGTATTTATCGGCATTTAGTATTTCATGGCATGACCGATACTATCCCTGTTCATTTTTTCTCCCCAGGATGCTGTTATCCCATAATTTTCAAGAACTTATAAAAGAATTATCAGTATTCTAAGCCGGAATATTTACGTTTTAATATGTTTGAACGGCAAATTATTGGTACGCCCTTATTCCTTTGTCCTAATTCAGCTTCTATGCCGATATCAATAACAGTAATTAGAAAGAACGTTCTTTAATGAGTTTACTATGAAAAAGTCCCGTCATATTCTATGGTTTTTTATTTTGGCTTTGGTGGTCAGGATACTCTTTTGGGTATGGACGGCTTCCGGGATATATTTTCAAAAACAATCCATCGGCGTGGATCTCAGAGAAGCTAAATTCATGAATGGCTACGGGATCGCCGCCGGCTATGGGTATCGACATTATTACGATGAAGCACACGATCTTATGAAAAAAGTTATGGACGAGATCAACGCCCATCAAATTCACCAACTAAATTCCGACAATGCTCCTCTCTTGCCTCAAAAATATCACTATCCAAATGTCCGTCATCCACCGGGATTATCGCTGCTTGTCTGTTTTTTTCATAAAATCCTGGGCGGCCCGGCCGATCCCTATGTGTTAACCTTGACCATGATTCTGGATAGCCTCTCTGCCGTCATGCTCTGGCTCATTGTTGAAAGTGTTCTGGGCCGCAGGGTGGCCACGATCACGTGTCTGGCCTATATTTTCTGCCTGCCGATATTATATCACGTTGCCTGGGCCCGCACATCCACCGGCTTGATGGGATTCTTCCTGATTGCTACAGTCGGTTCTGTCCTCAAGGCCGTCAAGACTCAGAACCGCTTTGCATTTCTATGGTTTGTTCTGGCAGGCATATGTTTGGGTATAGCCGGTTATTTTCGTTCCGATTATATTGTTTTGCCCGTCTTTATCATTCCCGGATTGTTACTGGTCCGAAAAAAGTGGTTTTATGCTCTCTCCCGAACGGCTTTGATGATGCTGGTTACAGTTGCAGTACTGCTGCCCTGGGGCTACCGAAACCACAGAATATTTAATCGCTGGATTTTCACCTCCGCCATTGCACCGGCGGCATTTTATGCCGGGCTCGGCGAATTTAAAAATCCCTGGGGACTCATCACCGATGACCGTTTGCTTCAGGAAGAAGCCAGGGCCAACGGATATTCCCATGCCTGGACACCAGAGGCCAACGATTATTTCAAGCGGCGTTTTATCGACTGTGTTAAACAGCATCCTCTCGGATGGATTAAATCCGTGCTGAGACGGGCCCCCTTCATCATCGCCACGCCCTATTACTGGGGTTTTGACCCGCCCCAACGCTCCCTGACCTATGTGAAACCTCTTGTCAACAATAAAGACCGCTACGATACCCTCTTCGATAATCCCTTGAACATGATACGGACATTCTGGGACCGCATACTCATGGCACTCATAGTGTTCCTGAGCCTTATAGGGATTATAGTTATGTTCATCACATACCCTCAGGACAAAGGCCTGCTCCTGATCCTTATCGCACCCCACCTCTGCGCCCTGATTATGCACGCCCTCATCCATTGGCAGAGCCGCTACACCGTCCCCAGCCTCTTTTGCTGGCTCATCGGCCTGGCATACCTCATAAACACAGTGATATTCCGGAACCGTCAAACCAGTGGCAACTAGAAGAACTGTTTAACTATAGCAGGGCTGGTGTATCTTCCGGCTGGGACGAAGGAGTCTGTGAGATCAGGTGGAACGCGTCCGGGGCCAGTTCCATCCATTGTTCCACCAGGGGCGGAGGGGATTTGGATTTCCCCTTTTCCATAACAATCACGGTATTCCAGCAGAATCGTTTCAGCCAGGGCAGGGTTTTAAAAATGAAACGATCAATCTTTTCCAGACGCTTATAAAGAGGTGCAAGACGCGCGGCGTCAGTGATAACTTTTTTCCAGTATCTTTCCTTACGCGGATTAATCCGTTCCAATAAAAAGAACCGGATAAAGATAAGCTGCCCGGCCAGCCAGAATTCCCGGTGGGATACCCGCGCAAAGAGTTTTTGCAGAACCTTGAAATCACGGAATTTAAACGGCTTCTCATTTTTAGTTCGTACCGTATTGGCTATCAACCTGTACACACTGATCACCGGATTATAACAAAGCGGCTCAATGAATATGGCCTTGCCGTCCGGCTTGAGTACCCGATGGATCTCCCGGTAGGCATGCGTCCGGTTGACATGATGAAGCACACCGTTGCCGAAAACAAAGTCAAAATGATTATCCGGCAGATCCATATCTTCCGCCATCATGACCCGGGCGTTCAGCTTGACATGATGCCTTTCGGCCAGTCGCCGGGTGACATCGATCATTTGTTCGGATATATCCAGCGCCGTCACCTGAGCCCCCTGACCGGCAAAAAATACCGACGTCTCTCCGGCGCCGCAGCCAAGATCAAGGATACGCTTGTTGCGGATGTCTCCCATGACCTCTTTGGCATACCGATTCTCCGGGGCCGTTACGGCCTCAAAGTTTTCATTCACCTGCAAACCGGTCAGGTCAATGCCGGCAGCCCATTTGTCATGGAATTCCGACTCGTCATGATGGCGACCCGCATCTTTGGCAATTTGAAATTTCAGTTTAATCAGCTTCCATAGATTATCCAGGACATCTCCCAGACCAAAATGTTCGGTCGGATTATGAAGCCGGTAATACTTCTGCACCGGAAGCTCTGCGATCCGGAGCCCTTTCGCCCAGGCCTTCGTGACCAGTTCCGTGTGGACCAGGGTGTCGTCAGCTTCAAAGTAACTGATTTTACTCAGACGGTCACGACGCAGCGCCTTCCAGGGACAATTGATGTCATTGACATGAAGCCTGAAAAAACAACGCATCAGCTTGTGCCATCCCCAGCGATAAATCATCATACGCAAATAATGCTCATGCCGAAGACGGGTCCCCAGAACCAGGTCATAGTGCCTGAGCCCGTCTATCAGATTCCTCAGCGTCGAGGCCGGGGGAATCTCAGCATTGCACATCAAAACGATATTGTCATACGAGGCCCTGCGCAGACCATCTCGTATCGCCGCCGGCAGAAAACGCCCCAGCGCTTGGTGCATAAAGAAATGACGAACATGATTTATGTTATTATTAAACCCAGGTACGCCCATCTGGGAGTAGATGAGTATTTCATAATCTGCCGAAATGTCCTTACACAAAATGTCTATATCAGTAGTAATATCGCGGACATCTTCGTTATTGATGTTACAGAGTATAAATGATAATCGATTAATCCTGTGCAACATGACTCCGATTTATAAAAAGTATTTGTCTGATTATCGTATATCAATGTTTTTATCGGCATAATCCGGGACCAAATTTATGACTAATCCATATAGGTGGAAAGACAAAAAAAAAGCTGTAAGTCAAATAAACTTACAGCTTTCTGAAAAAATATTTTAAAATATATCAATTAATATGACCTTTTGGCCATATCAGGAGTGCCATTTAATAATATCTTAAAGTCTTAAATAGCAAAGTTCACTTTTTTCTGCGAATCAATCCAAAACCTCCCAGGCCCAGTAATGTAAACGTGATGGGCTCGGGAATAGGCGTGGGATAGAACGATACACCAAAAATATCAGCGGTGTTAAAGGTATTGTCGGTATAGACTTGAAATGAAGCCGTGCCACCCACCGGAACCGGGTCGTTGATAAAGTATAAATCTATGGTTGCGCCACCAATTAATGGATCATTATTTATAACCCAGCCCGTACCATCAAAAGTCTGGCTGCTCATGGGTAAAAAGCAGGGATCCTCCATAAAATCAACATCATCGATAGGATCAGAAACCTGGAATATCTGAAAGTGGAAATCCCCCCAGGGAACACTTCCATTATTAGTGGCTTCTACATTAACCCATCCCTTAAAAGGATCCGCATCTTCATGCGAAACATCGTATTTTACACCCTCACCCGTATCATCAAATGATACCTGTAAGAGGGGGGTATCATGGGCAATTACTGGACAGGTGTAAACTAATAAGGCAACTACAAACAATCCACATATACGGCGCATTTTCCATCTCCTTTGATAGATAAAATGACACTAAATTTTTAACAGGAGAATTGCCTGGATATGACTACGGCATTTTCCTGCACTCCTTTGTTCTAACTTTACTTCCTATAATCTAACCCGTAATGTTTATAAAGTCAAATGAAAAATAAAAAAAAATATTTATAACTCTACATATTATAATACTTTAGGATAAAGTAAAATAATGTAATATTAACTCGTAATGTAAACAACGAATTTGTTTTATTAAAATAAGACATACAGGCTCCCTGATTCTGTTAAGTCTTGGGCCTTTCCTGATTACACCTTAAAAAATCAAGTTTTACGCTTTATTTTATAACTTAAGTTCATATAATTGGATATGAGTTGAAATTTGGTGCTCGATTGAGTTAATGCTGGTTAGCGACAGTGCCTTTTCTGCCCTCACCATACGTTATCCTTCGTCTTCCATTTTTCTGGTGTTGAAACACTGGTTAATACCCTGAAGGGTTTTTTTATAATAAGACGTCATAATTGTGATATGAAATAGAATAAATGAGTTGGATATGCCCCCATAGGCGGGACTATATTATTATTCAGATATTTACATAAATATAAAATTGGAGAAAGGATACCTATGCATAACATGAAAATTATCATGCTCGTTGTAACAGTTATATGCTTGTTGTCATTGTA
>JAFGHE010000013.1 GCA_016930295.1 Sedimentisphaerales bacterium | reverse complement strand
TATCCAAAATGATAGATATACTTTGAGAGACCGCTTTCCCGGCATCTCTCCAACATAGCAGTTTCTTCAAATTCAAGACGGTCGCGGTTAAACAGGCCTGAATCAGAAGATTGACAAGGCCACGCCAACGGGCACGCGCTAAACCATGCCAGGCTTTGGCTTGGCCAAAAACACCTTCGATACACGTCTGACGAACCTTTAGAAGATGGCGGCCCCGACGGCTGGCACAGGCCTCTTGGGCCCTATGCACATACGGCGTGTCAAAACGAGTCACCTGACGCACACCAGAACGCGAGGAAGAACTAACACCTTCACTCTGGAGGGTACAACAACAACACACTTCTTTATCACCAACATAGCCAAATAATTGTTCAAAAAACTCCGGCCCAAAACGACGACGAGCCTTGCTCAGGACACTATGGTTGGGGATCTCATCGTCCAGATCATAGCCCAGATACCAGCGATAGGCCAGATTGACTTGAATCTCACGCATTAACTGCCGTTCCGATGTAATATTATAAAAGAAACCCAACAAGAGCATTTTGGCGATGACTTCCGGAGCAATCGACGGCCGGCCCGTATGGGAGTAATACGGCCGGGTGGCTTTACGTGCCCACGATAAATCCAATATCTCCGCCAGACGACGGACCAGATGCTCGGTCGGGACCAATTGCTCTAGAGACACTTGGTAAAATAGCTTGCTTTCCAGCGATTTGCTTCCTTGCATGATTAATAACTCCATTGATTTTTATTATGGGAAGTCATTATAATACACGCTTTATACGAGTTTGGCAACAGGCCCCTTCGCAGGGGTGACAATTAGCTAGTCAGTTTATATAGTTACCTTCTTGTTGTTATGACCACGATTGAGGCTATCACCTATGTTGTGTTTCAATATTAAATACACTGGATAATTTTAAAAATTTTTCTTGATTTTTTTGTTGACAGTTGTTTTAATGGTCGATATAGTTTTTGTCTTAGTTATTGAAAATTTAATTTTGGGAGTTTTAGATGCTCAGTTTAGTATGCAAACAACATAATTTGAAGGCCATTACAGCCGTCGAGCGGCGGGAAGAATGTCCCGGTATATATTTTATTATGCCGGAGATGCTCAAAGCCGTTATTGATACGGGAGGTGGGCCATAGAAGGATGTTTATAGTCACATAGGATGATAAAGCCTTCTGGGTCAAGACGTTCCCGGAAGGCTTTTTTTTATTGGTGCAAGGATTTTTTAACAAGACCTGGGACCAGGATAGAGAGAGTGTGTGCGCATAAAGAAGGCACAAAGGCACAGAGTGTAGGGGCGGGCCGTGTGCCCGCCCTTGGGCAAGAGAATGTCGACAGGAAATGAGATTGGAATTTTATCGTAAAGATATAACGTTTATTGGGCGACCACAGGGATCGCCCCTACAGGACTGATTCGATGTAAATCGTCGGGTTGGCCCGCAAACGATGTTTTTACAACATCGCGTGGCACATAGATTGAAAGGATGTGATAATGATGAAAGCAGCGATGATTATGGAACAATTTTATCGGATCGGCGCGCGGATTAAGATTCGCGATGGTTTTTCCGACAGGCGGCTGCGGATTCCCCGCCGGTATTCCATAGATATCGCTGTGGACCGGCAGGGTGAATATTTTGACATCTGGTGTTGGGACCATACGTTAGGGTTTGAGGCGGTTGATGTCCGGCCAGAAGAGCGAGCCTTGTTACTGGTGATTGGCGGCCGGGAGGATGACCAGTGCGGTTATAGCCGGCAGGTGTTCTTGTGCGGTTATGACCAAGGGCACTGGTTTATCGAACAGGTGGGTTCCCGCTGCCGGAGCATCGAGCAGGCCCGGGCGTGTTTGAAGCCGGCCGGCATGCTGTGCTGAGGTGGATTATTCAGGTGGCTTCCCTGAGTAAGCGGACCAGGCCGGGGAGTATGGAGATTACTCCCCGGTCGGCCGGTGGGTCGGGCGAATGAGGTATAAGGGCTGCATGGAAAATTGCGATTCTTCAGGTATGGGTTCAACTCCCATCCGCCGCCTTGAAGATGGATCGTTTTGATGGTGGAAAAAGTGTATAGAGTTATGATTCCTGCGGAGCCGGGATGCATTTAATGTTTACGTAAATATTCCTAAATTCCTGCCTTCGCAGGAATGACAGTATTGTGTAGACAAATACATAAAAAGTTTCGGAGGGACGTTTGAATGAATTGGCCCTGTAGCCCAACTGGCAGAGGCAACGGTTTTAGAAACCGACTGGTGTAGGTTCGAATCCTACCAGGGCTAGTGAATATATGTGAAAATCTATTAAAGAATGAATAAAGAATAAAGATATCTCAATTATATTTGATTGGAAATAGAAAGATGTATATGTTATTCTACGGGTCGGTATCCAAGTGGTTAAAGGAGGCAGGCTGTAAACGTGTTGATCGTAACGGTCTTCCTTGGTTCAAATCCAACCCGGCCCATGGATCAGGTATTGATGATAAAATTAAGTGTGCTTTAAACAATAGTAATTATTTAATTGATGGATGAATAGAATGGAGTTAAGATTGAAGTAAAAGAAAATTCGGCCCCGGCAGGGTCATGAGCGACAAGGCTAAGGATGTGATCTTCATGCCAATGAGGTTCTGAATCGGTCTCACTGATTTGCCAAATCGTCCTCAACGTCGACCCTGCTACGGGGCTTATTATACCCGTTCGGGTGGTCATCTGTGCTTTTGTTTTAAATAGATTATTATATGGCATTGAAATGAGAACTGATGATATGCATTTTGGAGTGTATTGGGAATAGAAGATTTTGTGAAAGAGAGGTGTATTATGTTTTTAAGCGTAAAGATGATTATTAAGGAGACGCATCGGGGTCTTTGGTTTGAGGATGGCAAATTCATTAAAATTTTACCGGCCGGCCGCTACCGGATTCCCCTGCGAACAGCCATGACATTTTGGCGACCGGTAATTGAGGTGGACCGGGTTGATATCCGTGAACTTGACTTTACCATTAAAGGTCAGGAAATTCTCACGGCGGACAAGGTGGCGATCCGGGTAAGCATCCTGGTGCGCTATCGGGTAACGGATCCGCGCGCGGCCAGGCTGGAAGTGGAGAACTATTACGACCGATTGTACAGCGATGTGCAGCTGGCGGCGCGCCGGTCGCTGGTGTCCATGAAGCTGGAGGAAATTTTAACGAATCGCAATCGATTGAGCGAGGACATCCTGGCCGACGTTAAGGAGTCGGCTCACGGGTATGGAGTATCCATTTTGCGCGCGGATGTCAAGGATTTGATCTTTCCCGGCAATATCCAGGATGTGATGAACCGCGTACTGACCACCGAGCGGCTCAGCGAGGCGGAGATGGTGGATGCGCGCACCAAATCCGAGATTCAGCGAATCACCGCGGCCACCCAGGCGGACATTAAACGTAAAGAGATTCAGGCCGAAATTGAAATGATCGAGCAAAAGGCCAAAGCCGAAGCCGAAGCGATCCGTATTCGCAACCGTACCGAAATCGAGGCCATGGGCGAACTGGAGAAGATCGGGTCCCTGTTCCAGCAGAACCCGGCGCTATTGCGCCTGCATGAACTGCGGTCCCTGCAGGAAATGTCCAAGTATTCCAATGCCCGGATTTATATTGGTCTGGATAAGTATCAGACGAAGGATGACAGCTGAATAGGAGTGTACCTTCATGGAAGCGGTGATATTTATGGGAATTCAGGCGTCGGGAAAAACGACTTTTTATCAAGAGCTTTTTTTCGACACGCATGTGCGCATCAATCTTGATATGCTCAAGACACGGCATCGTGAGAAGGTATTGCTGGAAGCGTGTCTGGATGCCAGGCAATCGTTTGTGATCGATAATACGAATCCTGCGCGTAAGGATCGGCTTAGATATATTGAAGCGGCCCGGCAGTATGGATTTGAGGTTATTGGATACTATTTCCAGTCGGAGATCCAGGCCTGTATGAAGCGGAATGAAAATCGTTTCGGCAAGAAGAAGATTCCTGCCGGCGGAGTGTTGATGACCTATCATAAGCTGGAATTACCGGCTTACAAGGAAGGATATGACCGGCTTTATTATGTGAAAATTGAAGCGGATACCTCGTTTACCACAGAGGACTGGAACGATGAAATTTGATGACCTGGAAAATCGGATGCGGATATTTGAAACAGCGCACGATTTCTGCGTACTGCCGGGTGTGTATATCGTGGCCCGGCTGGACGGTCGGAATTTTAGGCGTCTGACTCGCGAAGTCCATTCCTTTGAGGCACCGTATGATTCCCGGTTCAGAGATATGATGGCAGAAACCGTGGAACATTTGATGGGTTGTGGATTCAATATCATCTATGGTTATACGCAGAGCGATGAGATATCGCTGTTATTTAGTCGTAACGATGATACTTTCAACCGGAAGTTGAGAAAGCTCAATTCCATTCTGGCCGGGGAAGCCAGTGCTAAATTTACGTTGCTGCTCAATGATATGGCCGGTTTTGATTGTCGGATCAGTCAATTACCCGGAACTAGTGATGTAGTTGATTATTTTCGCTGGCGCAATGAGGATGCCAGCCGGAATGCCTTGAATGGACACTGCTACTGGAGCCTGAGAAAACAGGGAAGAAGTAAAAGGCAGGCCACCTCCGAGCTTTCCGGGATGTCCGTTGCCCGGAAGAACGAGCTTCTCTATCAGAAGAGTATTAATTATAATGAGCTTCCCAACTGGCAGAAGCGGGGGATGGGCTTCTATTGGGAAGATTATAGTAAAGCAGGTTTTAATCCTGTTACCGGTGAAAATGTTAAAGTAAAACGACGACGAGTGAGACGTAATATGGAGTTGCCCATGAAAGAGAAATATAGTGAATTTATCAGAGATTTAATTACTGAGGATGAATACTAAAAATATAAATAGTAATTATATCAGGAAAAAGTCTTAATGGTTTTAAAAAACATTTTTATTTTAATAGGAATTATTGTTTTTCTTACACTGTTTTACCGTTTATTTTTATATAAGGATAGATCTATTAACAGGTTTATTGCTTATTTTAAGCAGGATCGTCGATATAAATTTTATATAGGTTATCCTCTTGATACACCCGAGGAATGGGTTGAAATAAAAGAACTTGATGGTGAACATGTAGTTACAGTTGAGGATAATAATATCCCTTTAAGACGAATCAGGGCTTTCATAGTTGCTTACCCAAATGGAGAAATACTTGATAATAAAAATTTGTTTCCTCCTTTACCGCCTGATATTCATATTGTTCGTACTTCAGAAGAAGCGATTGAGGATTTAATAACTCTTAACGATTTAGAGGAGGGCAGGCAATATATTGCTATTACTTATTCAAAAAGTATCAGCCATCCCAAGGACCGTAATTATTATACTACATTCTTAAAGAATATTTCAAACGAAAGTATCAGGGTGATAAAATTCGGAGGATATTTTAAGAAAAATAAAAGTTGGAAGTTGGGTAATTTTACCAAAAATTTCTTTACGAGCGAACAATTCCGTAACTGGTATGGTTTATATGAACATGAATGGATAAAGCCCGGCCAGAGTGTATTCGACCCGAATAATTGGGGTGGTAGGCCTGTTATCTGGGCATACTTTTGTGAAACAGAATCTGGTAAACAATTTATTGCCGGAGAGATTTTAAATTAAATCGAAATATCTGACGCTGACCCTGCATTCTACTACGAATATTGGGACAATAAAAAAGTTTCTAGATATTAAAATTGAGGTTACGAAACACCATGAATATGTATTTGAGGTCAGGTTCGCCAGTCAGACCTGATGATTATTCGGGGCTTGACATACTATTTATAATGCTTATTATAGCATATCTGAATAGAGTAGTTAAGTTATGAAATTGTAACAGGTTAAGGGTAAAGTGATGTCTGAGGAATCTGGAAGAGCTATTAATGTGGCGGGCCTGCCGGAGGATGTGGGTTTGGCCGTGCGGTATCTGGCTGAACAACTTGGGCAGGATCTGGGCGGTGATTTGGAATCGCTGACGGTGGTGGGCAGTGCGGCAGCCGGGGATTTTCATCCCCGATACAGTGATATCAATACGGTTCTGGTATTAGCTCGTCGCCGGCATGAGACCTTGCAAAGGCTGGCCGGCTATGGCGTGTCCATGGGGAAAAGAAAACTCAAGGCTCCGCTGCTCATGACGGCTGAGTATATTCAGCGTTCGCTGGATGTTTTTGGTATGGAGTTTCTGGATTTCCAGTTGAATCACCGGATGGTCTGTGGCCCTGACCCGTTTGCGGATCTGGAAATCAGGAAAAATGATGTGCGTCTTCAGTGTGAACGGCAGCTTAAATCAGCGTTGATTAAATTACGGCAGAGTTATATCACGCTGATGGGTAAACCCAAACTGGTCGGCCGGGTTATGGTGGAGTGTCTGGGTGAACTGGCGGTGATATTGCGGGCCATGCTGTGGCTGAAAGATATGGAGCGACCGCGTGAGTTTGAGCCCACGCTGCGTAAAGCGGCCGAGCCATTTAGTTTCAAGGTTGATGATATTTCCGAACTCATCGCCGCCAAAAAAGAGTATCGCCTGCCGGACAAGTCCGAGTTTGAGTTATTATTTCAGAACCTTTATCAGATGGTTGACAACCTGTCCCGCCAAGTGGACCAGCTTGAGATATCAGGATGAATTTAAATTTCCGTATTTTTATTATAACAGTTATTTTAACGGCTGCCACGTTTGGGGCGGGGATCGAGCCTGCGCCTGGAACCTATGTGGAGGATCGGGCCGGGGTGCTGGATAACCAGCAGAAAGTTCAGCTGATCGGTTTATTGCAGGAGCTTGAACAGAAAACCAAAGCCCGGCTGATCGTTTTAACCGTGGACAGTACCGATGGCGAGGATATCCAGCAGTATGCTTTTGAGCGGGCGGACACCTGGAAGTTTGGCGCCAACCAGAAGAGCGCCAGTGTGTTGATTGTGGTGGCGGTTGGAGATCGTCAGTATCGGATTGAAGTGGGCTACGACTGGGAAGGGATACTACCGGACGGCTATGTGGGGCAGGTCGGGCGCGATTATTTTGTGCCTAATTTCAAGGCGGGCCGGTACGGTCAGGGACTATTTGAAGCTACGGCAGTGATAGCTCAGAAAATAGCCGGCGAAAGCGGAGTGAGCCTGTCGGGTATGCCTGATATCAGGCAGCCTTCAAGGGGTCGCCGGGGTGCTCCCTGTTGTGGGTCAATTTTACCCTTATTATTTATATTACTTATGCTGGGGTCCGGCCGGCGGAATCGGGGGATGCTGTTCTGGGGATTATTAGCCGGCACCCTGTTATCCGGAAATCGCCATCACGGTGGTGGCGGGTTTGGTGGTGGCGGGTTTGGCGGCGGCGGATTTGGTGGTTTCGGCGGCGGTGGCGGCGGCGGTTTCGGCGGCGGCGGC
>JAFGHE010000127.1 GCA_016930295.1 Sedimentisphaerales bacterium | reverse complement strand
CAGTCGGGCTATGAGCAGGATCAGGAGATATCCTTGGCACTGGCGAATGCGGCGGTTAATTTGACGATTTATTATGTTCAAGCCGGGCGCCTGGAGGAGGCGGAGGCGGCATTTGAGAAGGGTAAATCGCTGGGTGCGGATTTCAGCCATCTATTGAATACCAGAGGTGAAGCACAAAGGATTCAGGGGCAATATGAGCTTGCGATTGCTGACTATAAGGAGGCAATAAAAGTTAACGCCGAGGCGGTATGGCCGCATTTTAATATTGTGAGTTCATTATTAGGGATGGGGAGGATTACGGAAGCGCTTGATTATCTGCCCCAGGCACTCGATACAGATAGAAAGAGTGAATCACCCAAGGGTAGTGGGGTGGTTCAGTCGTTGCAGGAGAGCTTTCAGGAGTTGTTTGAGCATGCGTCGGAGCGGGTGTTTGGGTCATATCTGGGGCCGGCGATGGAGATTATGGAGCGGGAAGGTTACCTTGAACTTTTTGAGCAGTCGCTGACGTTGACGGTGTTTGTGCTTTTAAAGGATCATGAGAAGATCAGCGAGGAGCGATTTGGGCGGATTATCCAGGCGTTTGAGGAGGTTATAGGCAAACGAATTCCGAGTCAGGTGGCGGTACTTTTCCTGAAGACGGGAGTGGAGTACTTTAAGAACAAGAATCGCAAGGCGCTGCTTAAACTTAGCCGTGAAGAGCGTATAACCTTCTGTGAGCAGTTTGGTATTGAGAGCCCCTGACAATAATAAAGGTTTATTTGATTAATCCTGTATATCCTGTCAATCCTGTCTAAAAATCTGATAGGTCTAATAGGACAGATAGGACCTATAGGTTTCTGGTTGGTGTTGGACGGATCGGATATGTCTGACATTCTGGCCAGTTTGGACGAAGTGGATTCCGAAGCGAGTTCGGGACTTCATTTCACCGGGCAGAGGGAAGAAAATGACAAGAACACGATGAATCCCCTTTTTTCAAAGGGGTAAACTTTGGACTCTAAGCGCGGATAATGATTTTGCATTGAGTGATATGTTTTCCGATGGGCAAAGGATAATGGACATTTCAATATAAAATAAGGTTAAGATCTGTTTTCCCATCGGTTGTCTGCCTTCGACAGACAGACGCTGCCACCCGGAAAATTTGTGGCTGAAACTGGCTGTGCGGCTTCGCACTCCTGTTATCTCCCGTAGTGAGCCTGTCGAACTATGTCTAAAATTTTTAGCGAACTTCTTGTCCCGGTGTAGTGTCACGAAACCGGAGGCGGCTTTGCGTGAGTATTTTAGAATTGTCGGTTACTGTCGAGGATGAAGGTTACGGGGCCGTTGTTGGTGCTTTGGATGAGCATGTGGGCGGCGAATTGGCCGGTGGCGACGGGGATATCCTGTTGGCGGATGAGGGAGGCGACGTGTTCGTAAAGCTGGTTAGCCGTGTCAGGTTCTCCGGCCCCGTCGAAGCCGGGGCGCCGGCCTTTGCGGCAGTCGCCGTAGAGGGTGAACTGGCTGACCAGTAGGATTTCGCCGGCGATATCTTTGACGCTCAAATTCATCTTGTCGTTTTCGTCGGGGAAGATGCGTAAATTCGTCAGCTTTTCGGCGATGAATTCGGCGTCCTTGATGGTGTCCTCTTTGCCGACGCCCAGATAGACGAGCAGGCCCTGGTTGATTTGGCCGACGACTTGGCCGTTTACTTCGACAGATGCGTTTGATACTCGTTGGATTACTACTCGCATTTTTTCCTATCGTTATTCTATTGTGAAACGGTTAGCACCCTTCTGCTTAATCGCAGAAAGGTGCCACTCTACGGGGCTTAAGTTCAGACCCACCAATGGAATTGGTGGGCTATTATCGTCTGTCCCTCCGGGACAAAGAGCATGCTTAAATCTGCCTCTGGCGGATGTAAGTATGTCACCCTCCTGCTATGTAACGGTTTTTGGGCGACCACGTGGGTCGCCCCTACAAAAAAGCATGCCACCCTATATATTATTTATGTAATCAGTTTCAGGGCTTGGGGCAGGGTGAAGGTTTTTTCGTAGAGGGCGCGGCCGATGATGATTCCTTCGATGGGGAGTTTGTTAAGTTGTTTAATATGGTCTAGGGTGCCGACGCCGCCGGAGGCGATGACGGGTATGGAGCAGGATTCGGCCAGTTGGGCGGTGGCCTCTACGTTGGGGCCGGTGAGCATGCCGTCGCAGGCGATGTCGGTATAGACAATGGCGGCCAGGGGCCAGTCGTTAACGAGCCGGGCCATATCAAGGGCGGTTAAATCAGTGTCTTTGGTCCAGGCGCGTGTGGCAATCTTCCCTGCGCGGGCGTCCAGGCCCAATACGATTTTTTGGGGGAATTTTTCCACCAGTTCCTGGAACCACTTCCTGTCCTCGAGTGCGCGGGTGCCGATAATGGCCCGGGCAATCCCCATAGCCAGCAGGTCGGCCACAACCGATTCTTCGCGAATCCCTCCGCCGACTTCGACATTCAAGGCTGTTTCCGTAACGATTTTCTCGATCACATCGGCATTTTTCATCGAGCCGTGCAGGGCGCCGTCCAGGTCCACCACATGCAGCCATTGTGCGCCCTGTTGTGAAAAGATACCGGCCTGCTCGGCGGGCTCGTGGGTATGGTAATCGATCTGTTTATTATAATCACCCTGTAACAGGCGAACGCATTTGCCGTCGCGTAAATCTATGGCGGGGAGCAGGTACATTCTTTATTTAAGTTCCTTTGTTCATTTTAATATGTTACGGTTTCAGCACGGCCGACACGGCCGTGGTACACTTTTTCGGAAATACGCCATCCCCAATCCGCTTGAGGCGGATTGAGGCTGCCACCCATCGTGTAGGCATGCCACCCATATATATACACTTATTCGATGCCTCGGAAGGTGACGACGCCGCCGGGCTCGATCCATTTTTTTCCTTCGGCCTTTTCGATAATAGCGACCACTTGAGCGGGGTCATCGGTGAGGGTAAAGAGGTGCATATCATCGGATGAGATATTCTGTTCGGGTAACATTTTATTTTTAATCCAGTCGATCAGGCCCTGCCAGTAATCGCTGCCCATGAGGATCACGGGGAACCGGGCCATTTTGAGGGTCTGGATGAGTGTCAATGCCTCAAAGAACTCGTCCATGGTCCCGAACCCGCCCGGCAGGATTACGAACGCGCGGGCGTATTTGGTGAACATGGTCTTGCGAGCGAAGAAGTAGCGGAAGCTAAGGGAGAGATTCTGATAGTCGTTGGGAATCTGCTCATGGGGCAGGTCGATATTAAGTCCCACGCTTATGCCGCCGGCCTCGTAGGCGCCCTTGTTGGCGGCCTCCATGATCCCGCCGCCCCCGCCGGTAATGATGGCAAAGCCGGCGTGGACCAGTTCGGCCGCAGTCTTTTCGCACAGTTGGTAATAGGGGTTGTCGGGTGAGGTACGGGCCGAGCCGAAGATCGAGACGGCCGGGCCCAGTTTGCTCAGTTCGTCGAACCCTTCCACAAATTCGGCCATAATCCGGAATACACGCCAGGTTTCGCGGCTAAAATCACCATCTATCGTCATTTATAGTTCTCCTTATCGGGCCATAACAGGTCATACTCTACCATGAAGCATCCATGATAGCAAGCTAAACACCTGGGCGGCCAGGATGGTAGTCAAATTACGTTAACACATTACAATACATGGAGATAAAACTAGTTCCCATTGCAGAAAACGCGTTGAGAGTTCAAAGTTTACCCCTTTGTGGAAAGGGGCTTAAGCGTGTTTTAACTCGTCTTTTCATAATTTAATAAGCTGAAGCATGAATTCTCAGCGTTCCTTTCGCGCCATAGATTTAAAGATACATTCCTATGATTTGTAGTATGGAGCCCGGATAAGGGCCTTGCTTTTATGGCTGATTTTGCTAACCTATGTTTTTAAATAGCTTTAGACAGATGCCAGCGTCAAAAGGTTGTGGCAGCTTTGATTCTGGCTCAGAAAGTCTGTCCCGGCGTTTTTCCGGGATTGACTTTTGACAGCGGCATCCAGACATATTAAGGACTCAAAAGATGGAAACCATCGTCCGTGTGGGCCAGGGCTATGATATACATCGGCTGGAAACGGGCCGGAAGCTTATCTTAGGTGGGATAATTATTCCCTGGGATAAGGGTCTGGTCGGCCATAGTGACGCGGACGCAGTGGTCCATGCGGTGATTGATGCCCTGCTGGGCGCTGCCGGGCTGGGTGATATTGGCGGGCATTTTCCTGATACGGACCCGGCGTATAAGGATATCCCCGGGAAAGAGCTGATGGAAACCACGCTGGAGAAGGTCCGGGGCGCCGGATTCACGCCGGTAAATGCGGACTTGACCATCATTGCCGAGCAGCCTAAACTTCAGCCGTATAAAGAAGCCATGCAGGAGAATCTGGCCCGGATGATGAACCTGGAAACAAAGGCGGTGAATATTAAGGCTAAAACCAATGAAGGGCTGGGCGAGATTGGCAGTGGTAATGCTATTGCGTGTCAGGCGATTGTGTCGTTAGGAATGTGTAGGCGCTAAACATGCTTAAATCCGCCTGGGGCGGATGTAAGTATGCCATCCTGATAAAAGTATGATTAAGTAAGGAAAAAGGTAAATGAGTTTTCGTTTGTACAATACGTTATCGAAGGAGAAAGAGATTTTTGAGCCGGTGGTACCGGGTAAGGTGGGTATCTATGTGTGCGGGCCCACGGTGTATAAGGATTCGCATATCGGACACGCGGTGGGGCCGGTTATATTTGATGCCCTGAAGAAATATCTGAGTTACAAAGGCTATCAGGTCAAGCTGGTGATTAATATCACGGACGTGGACGATAAACTCATAATCGAGGCCCAGCGTCTGGGTATCAGTATCGAGGACCTGGCCCGGCAGGTCAGCGCCAATTATTTCGAGGCCATGGAGAAGCTGGGAGTCAACAGTATCGATGTGTACCCCCGGGCCACGGACCATATCGGCCATATTATCAAGTTGATACAGCGTCTGGGTGAAAATGAGGCCGCGTATGAAGTTGATGGCGATGTATATTTTGATATTACCAAATGCCGCGATTACGGAAAACTGTCCCACCGGCGCAGTGAGGATCAGATGGAGGGCACGCGTGATCTGGCCGGAGCGGGCAAGCGCAATACCAGCGATTTTGCCCTTTGGAAGAAATCGGCGGACGATGAGATCGGCTGGGACTCGCCGTGGGGCCGGGGCCGGCCGGGCTGGCATATCGAGTGTTCCGCGATGAGCATGGAGTATCTGGGTGAAACTTTTGACATCCACGGCGGGGGCATGGACCTGATTTTCCCGCACCATGAAAATGAGATTGCCCAGACAGAGACCGCGACCAGCAAGCCGTTTGTCAAATACTGGATGCACAACGGGCTGACCCGTATCAAGACCAAACAGACCAGCGGCGACTGGAGCGAGGAAAAGATGAGTAAATCGTTGGGGAATGTGCGCACGCTTAAGGAACTGCTGGCGGAATATCCGCCGGAAACGATTCGGTTCTTCTTGCTGAGCACGCATTATCGCCGGCCGATTGACTTTTCCGATGAGGCCATCGTGGCCACCCAAAAGGGGATGATGACCATCTACCGGCTGTTAGAGCGTGTGGCGCGTATTACGGATGAGGATGTGTATGCTCATGCGTGTGATGTTGCCAAGATGGAACAGGTGGCCCAATCGGATGACGATAAACAGCTACGGGACGCTGTCACCGGCGGGCAACTGCGGTACCTGGAGGCGCTGGACGATGATTTCAATACTGCCGGGGGTATTGCGGTGATCTTTGAACTGTGCACGAGGCTGAACCGCTATATCGATCAGCAGCGTCTGGAACTCCAGGAGAATCCTTCCGCCAAAGCGCTGGCCCTGGAGGCAGCGCGTATGATCAGCACGCTGGGCAAGATAATCGGCCTGCTGGAAAAACCGCTGGAAAAAGCGGATTCCGGCGCCGGTGACGAACTGGCCGGGGAATTGATGGAGTTACTCATCGAATTACGCCGGGACGCCAAAACCAATAAAAACTATCAACTGGCCGACACCATCCGCGACCGCCTCAAACAACTGAACATCGCCCTGGAAGACCGTCCCGACGGTACCGGTTGGAGAAAAGAATAAATAATATTTTTATGAAATCCATATAACTCAAATAGATTTTCAGGTGACATTATGTTTAAAAATCTAAAAATTAATAACTTAAGGGCTATTACCGAGCTTAAATTTGATGATTTTGAGCAAGTAAATCTTATTGTTGGTCAAAATAACTGCGGAAAGACAACTATCCTAGAAGCATTATTTTTACTATCAGGGGCTCCAAATCCCCAATTACCTCTCATTATAAATTCGTTAAGAGGCTTGACAATCTTTACGCATGAAATATGGCCAACATATTTCCGTAACATGAACCTTAACGATAATATTTCAATCGAAAGTCAACTATATCTGAAAAATAAGATAGAACACTATCAATTGTTTATTAAAGCAAAGAAACGGGACTCAATTGAATTGTCATCTAAAAATTTATCTAAAGAGCTAGAAAGCTCGAAAAATGGTTCCGGTATTCAAATACATGGACTTGAATTAGAATATCAAAATCTGAATAAACCCAACGAGAAAAATACTACGGTTGTTTTTGAAACGGAAAAGGATATAAAAGCTGAAGGGATAAAAGCAACGGATGTAAACTGTTATTTTTTAAGTTCACAAACAAATTTTGATTGGAAAGCAAGATTTGATCACGCTCAAAGACGAAAACAAATTTCAGATATTATAACTCATTTAAAGGAAATTGAACCAAATATTTCGGATCTAAGATTAAATGCGGCAGGCACATTAGAAGTTGATGTTGGCTATAAACAACTTGTTCCATTCAACCTCATGGGGAATGGTATTATAAAAATATTAAACGTCTTGATTGGAATGCTCGATTTCAACGATGGGATTGTTTTGATTGATGAAATCGAAAATGGATTGCATCATTCCGTTCAGGATATCTTATGGAAAGCGATTTTTTCATGGGCGAAAGAAATGAATGTACAGGTATTTGCCACAACTCATTCCTATGAATGTATCAATGCCTTTGCGAAATGTTCCGGGGATTCTCTCTTTGGTAACAAGGCCAAACTTTATCGCATTGAACGTGAAGATGATAATTTCAATGCAGTAGAATTTGAAATGGATGAAATTCAAAGATTTCTGGAGAGAAACTGGGAGATGAGATAAATGGCCTTACCGGAAGTAATTAAGAATAAAAAATTAATTGTCGTAGAAGATGCTTTTAAGAGTATAATTAATATTCTCAGAAAAAATTTGGGCAATATTGAGTTACCTGGAGAGCATGGTCAATTTGCTGAGGGAAAACCTAAAATAGGTGTATTTATAATGCCCGGTCAAACAGTTG
>JAFGHE010000126.1 GCA_016930295.1 Sedimentisphaerales bacterium | reverse complement strand
CCGGCATCGATACCCGGATTTATCTTTGCTGCAAGGGATAGCTGTTCTGCCGCTTCGTTATACTTCCCCTGCTCGATGAGAACCCGTGCCAGACCAATTTTAATGTACGGATTATGTGGTACGGTGGTAATCAGGTTGTTGCAGTAAGCCTCGGCTTTCTCATACTCTTTCCGGTTACGCAGGATCGAAACATACTCTAAATGTGCCCCTACGGATCCCGGATTCACAGCCCTGATCTGTTTTATGAGCAGAAGGGCCGGGTCGTACTCTTCCCGGAGAATGAGAAACCGTGTCATTTCCAGCAGCCTGTTTTCATCCGAACGGAACAGTTTACTGAAACGATCACCATAGGCGGCCACGGCCTCTTTCTGTTGCAGGTCTACGGAGAATTTCAGTAATTCCGTCACAATATCTTTGCTTTCAGGTTTACATTCCATAAGAAGTCTGTTCAGAGCAAACGCCCAGTCAGTGTTCTGGCTTCTCACGGCGATCTGAAATTGCTTAATTAAAAAATCGGGTTTACGCGAGTAAAGGATCAGGTCATCGTAAATGGCGTCCGGCGGAGGAATATAACTTTCAAAATCACCTGCCCTCAGGACGTAATAATCTGCTTTGTCCTGATCACCAAGCGCTAAGAAGACCTGGCCCAGCAACCGGTATGCGGATCCGAACGTGGGGTGTGATGTAATCAGAGCGGTTAATGTCCGGCGCGCTTCGTCATGTTTTCCCTGCTCGAATTCCGTGCGGCCTATATTGAGAGAAGCATAGGCCTTTAAAGGAAAGGCACCCTTGTTGGAAAGCGGGATATTGGAAGTCGCGCTTACGGTGAAGGGCTCCTTCGCAAGTACCGTTTGAAAGGCATAGAGTGCGTCCTCGTACGCATTCTGTTTAAGACAGGCCGTGCCCAGGCGAAACCAGGCTTGTCCAATTGCCGGGTTCATTTCAACGACCTTTTTTAAATTTACCATCGTACTCTGAACGTCACCCAGTTCCTCGCTAATGAGCGCCATGTTATACAGCCAGCGCCATTCCGTGTGATTCAGTTGAACAGCCCGGAGATAGCACTGTTCGGCTTCTTCGTAAAAAAAATTGGCATGGAAAACCATTCCCAACCGGCCGACCGACCGATCGGATCCGGGATCTTCCAGGGCGGCTGAATGCATTTCCTGTATATAGTTCTGCAGCACTTCGGGCTGGTTTGAAAGATCCGGTATCCCGGGGATGTACAGTGCGTTTTTCCAATTGGAAAACAATGAATATACAATCCAGATCATGGCTATAAATGCCATTGACAATACGAATGCGGCAAAGGAAACCTTCTTGTTAAGTTTTTCCGTTTTACTCTTCTTTTTGGGATTTGTTTTTTTCATTTTGCGTCGGTCTTGTTTTGAGTATTTAATAGGACACGATTCTACCTGGTGGCGTTTTGCCAATTATTTATCCAGAGCATAATCCTTGCAACACGGTCAAATGGCGGGTAGACATGCATTCCACCGGTAACCATGTCGACCTGTCCATCCTGGTTAAAATCACCCAATTCGAGAGCCAGGATATGAGTAGGATTATTGGTAATATCATGGCGTATAAAATTCATGCGTCCGTCATTCTCCAGCCAGATGAAACTTTGAGAGGCGGGATTTTCCCAGGAATTGAATGCGCTGACCACAAAAATATCCATATCCCCGTCATGGTCCACATCCAGGGGACGCGCATTATAGGCGCCGCCAAAATTACCGATACGATGAAAAAGAAATTTATAATTCCCATTATTTTCCAGCCAGTTTACTCCGTGCCATGGCCGGGGCCGGGGCGGGATATAATCGAATGCGTCCCCGTTCGTGAATAAAATATCCAGGTCACCATCCTGGTCAAAATCAGTCATATAAATTCCACTGGAACCGAAATCATCGTTGCCTACGCCATAGATCAGTTTTGCACTAAAATTACCATTTCCATCATTTAAAAACAGGTAGATTTCTTCCCATTCCTGGCTGATAAGGGTTATCATATCTAAATCAGAATCGTCATCAATATCAACCAGCTCACAGTTTATACCGCCGGAAAGAGTCTGAAGAATATGACTTGTAAATTGCCAGTTACCTTTATTTTCCAGCCAGCGGGTTTCCCCGTCATCATATCCGAACTGAACGGCTGCCAGGTCCATGTCGCCGTCGCCATCCAGGTCACCCGCGCGGACATCAGACACCCGGGCAATTTTCTCCACAACCAGATGGCGCTTAAAACGCATTTGGCCGTCATTTTCCAATATGACGATCGAACCAATCCTGTCATTATTTGGGAATAACATACCCAGGAGGGATACAACTAAATCGAGATCGCCATCCCTATCAAAATCGATGACCTGGACATGACTGGCAGCCATTATGTTGTCCGAACATGTTTTCTCCGTATACACTTCTTTTGGATATTGACGAATCCAGGATATCTTATTTTCCAGAACATCACAGATAACCACATCCAGCAAACCGTCCTGGTCCAAAT
>JAFGHE010000125.1 GCA_016930295.1 Sedimentisphaerales bacterium | reverse complement strand
GGTCCATTCGTATCGGGCCAGACGGAAGAGTTCATGTTCGGGGACCAACTGAAAAAGATTGAACAGATCTACGAGTTACGTGGAAGCGTGCTGGATGAACCCGACCGTCAGGTGAAGCACCTTTCGCTGCAGGAGTGCATTCAAAGAGCATTGGCCCATAATCTGGACATCAAGATTGGCGGCTACGATCCGGTTATCCGGCTCAGTGATGTCATTGCCGCGGAAGCGGCCTTTGATGCGGTGCTGTTCGGATCGGTCCAGTATGATCTTACGGACCGGCCCAATATTGATTCAGGATTCACTACCGGAACGGACGATCAAAACGGTAACGACCGGCCGCTGCGCTTTCCCACAGACCCGTTTATCATAAATCATGATTACAACTACAGCCTGGGCCTGCGTAAACTGCTACCCACCGGCGCCTCCATCCAGTTGGCCCAGCGTATGCGGCGCTATCGTGATATGGTGAATGAAGATGATATTTATCGTAATCCCTATTATGAGATGGGTGTTCAGTTACAGGTACAGCAGCCTTTGCTGCGTGATTTCGGCATCGATGTCAACCAGGCGAGTATTCTGGCCTCGCGCAATAACTACCGTATCAGCCGGCAGCAGTTTCACCAGCAGGTCATTGAAATACTCACCCAGGTGGAGACCAACTACTGGCGTTTGTTTTTCGCGCGTCAGCGGGTGAAGATATTTGCCGACCTGGTGGACCGTGCCAATGAAAGCCTGCTCAAGATCGAGCAGCGAAAAAATTACGACGGTAAGAGTCAGGTTTTATCCCGCGTGTTGGCCGTGATTAAGAAGGCCGAGGCGAGCCGGATCTCTGCGCGGAACACGGTCCTGCAGCAGCAGAATTTATTGCTGGATTTACTCAATGATCCGGAATTTCCTCTGGATAAACCTTTGGAAGTGATTACCACGGACCGGCCTGCGACCACCTCGTTTGAAATTGATCCGGTCCGGGCCGTGGACACGGCCCTGAGATTACGTCCGGAGATTCTTATTCAGGAGCTACGTCTGGATACTGCCGGATTGGCCCTGGGAGTGGCGGATAACCAGCGTCTGCCCCGTCTGGACCTGGTCTATCGGCAGGAAGCGACCGGAGCCGGGGATGCCTATTACGATTCCTGGGACCAGCAGTGGCAATACAATACGGTTAATCACCTTTTCGGTTTAAGCCTGGAATATCCGTTTGGTAACCGCGCGGCCGAGGCCGCCTTCCGCCGGGCCCGGAGCCAGCAGGAGCAGCAAAAACTGGAGCTGCAGAACGTACGCGAAAGCGTCGTCACGGACGTTAATATCACCTGTGATAAATTAACTCACAGCTTTACCGAGATTAATTATCGCCTGGAGGCCATGGGCGCGGACCAGGGTGAGATCGACAACTACCGCGCGATCCAGCAGGTCGAGAGCCAGAACGCCTTCCAGCCCCAGTTTATCAACCTGCGCCTCAACGCGGATGAGCGCCTGGCCAACAGTCAGATCTCGGCACTGCAAATCATGATCGAATACAACCTGGCCATCATGGACGCCCACCGCGCCCAGGGGATCCTGCTCCGATACAACAACATCAAACTGGCCGAACTGGGACCCAGCGGTATGCAGGACTAGGAACAATAAACAGCCCCCGACTTGCTGCATCCAAATCAATTGATTTTATGTTTATCTAACTTGTTATACAACGCCCGGCGACTGATACCCAGCATGGCTGCGGTTTTCTTTCGATTGTTCCTATTAGCCGCCAGCGTTCGAACAACCGCTTCTTTTTCAATATCCATCAGCGACGTACCGATTTCAAAAGTAATGACCGGCCTGTGACGCTTGGCATGCTTAAATCGGTCGGGTAAATGTTCGGGTAAAAGTACCTCGCCGGGACAGACCAGAACGGCCCGTTGAATAACATTTTTTAATTCACGAACATTACCAGGCCAAGAGTACGCTTCCAGTAAACTCATACATTCCGGGGAAATCCCCAGAATGGTCTTTCGAAAAATATGATTAAATCGTTTCAGAAATTCATCAATCAATAAGGAGATATCATTAAGCCGCTCCCGTAACGGAGGTAACGTTATACAAAACACATCCAATCGATAAAATAAATCTTCTCTGAATCGCCCTTCTTCCACCGCACGGGCCAGATTCTGATTGGATGCCGTTATGATCCGGGCATTACTTACAATATCTTTTCGTCCACCTATGCGATGAAATCGCTTATGTTCGATCAGCCGCAGTAACGAGATCTCCACTTTTTCATCAATGGTGTCAATTTCATCTAAAAATATCGTTCCGCTATGGGCCTGCTCAAACTTGCCTTGACGTTTCTCCGTGGCCCCGGTAAACGACCCTCTTTCATGACCGAACAGGTCGCTGGCAACCAGATTCGTCGGCAAAGCGCCCAGATTCACCGCGATATAGGGACCTTTGGAACGATTACTTTTTTCATGAATGGCCTGGGCGGCCAAATCCTTGCCCGTACCCGTCTCGCCTTGTAATAACACAGGTATGTCTGTAGCAGCGGCCTGTCTAATCTGCTGAAAAACATATTGCATTTGATCCGAGCGACCAATGAGTTTTTCAAAAATAACTCTGCTCCTCTGATTTTTTAACAAGAGATTCGTGCCATACACAGGCCTTTTTGATATGGCCGTCTCGATTAAAAGCAACAACTCCTCATCACTGATGGGCAGTCGGGCATAATGATATGACCCAGCCCTTAAAGCATCCATCGCCATGCGAATATTTTGCGAATCCACTAAAAATAAGATTTGGGTGGATGGACTATTATTGGTGATGAGTTCTAATAGTTCAATGCCGCTCAGGTCACCCTGCCCAAATACAGAATTGGTTAAAATTAATACATCAAATGGCTGTGTCTCAAAACGTTCCAATACCCTATCAAGATTCGATTCCCGAGTTATTATGGCTTTTTTACCCAGAAATAGGCTCTCTAAACGACGGGCCAAATCATGCTTCCGGTCCACTGCAATAATTTTATATTCTTCTTTATCCATCCTTAAAATCCATGAATAAGCTGGTAGTGCACACGAAAACGAACGAATATACCCGAAAATCACAGCTAAAACAAGTAAAAGTGTAAATATTATTTACATTTATATGATCCAAAAATTCCTTAAATGGTCCATTTTTAACCGATTCTCCCTTTAATTTAAAATCTTTAACTACTTCAAATATAATCACTTATAACTTTATGTATAAATGGATCAACCACAACTTAAAACGTACTGATTATGCACATTTTTATTCACTTTTACTTATTAACCACCCTGATAATCTTATGCTAAACTCGGCCTGAAAAACGTAAGTCTTTTTATACTAACATCTTACTGTATTCAACCGATTATTGGCATCTCATTTGCATATTGTTGATGTGTTTCGTTGTATTTCCGCAGACGAATACGAGGTACATTATAAAATGAATTCAACGATTTTAATGATCGAACCTAATAAAGAGTTATCCCAACAACTCAAACAGGTCCTGCCGGAATATCAGTGGGTCGAAATTCCTGAAGGATCCTCAACCTCCCAGAGCCTGCCCCCTCTTCAATCCGACAAAATTGATGCCGTGCTGGTCTTTGCCAGAATCAAACAGGAAGACTATGCCTATAAACTCTGTGAGGCGCTAAAAAAAATGCCGGATACCAAAAACCTGCCTTTACTGGTGGTGATCAATCGCTTTCAGATGATGCTGGGTAATGATGTCAAAAAGTTTCCGCGCAGCAGCTACATCATTGCTCCTATTGAAACCGAAGAGCTTAAAAACAAACTGGATACCTTAGCCGATAATCCGCTCTGATAACCAATAATAGGAATTATAACCACAAATAGTGTAATTAAGAAAATTTATTAATTAAGGAAAGGATTGATATAAATGCCTGTTCAGAAAAAGAAACCCTACTGGCGTAAACGCTTTGAAATGATTGACAATCAGGTTGACAACCTTTACTTCTCTTCTTTAAATGATCTTTCTCAGGATCGCGAATTTATCCATGTAGTAATTAACGGATACCAGCAACGAGTACGCTGTCATGACTATCACCGCATCTATACAATCCCGGGCCTCTATGAAGAACTTTTTTATCGACACCTGAAATGCTGTTCCCCCAGTCGGGTGGTGGGTCTGCTGGAAGAACTCATGCTTGAATTCGGTGATGATCCGGAAAACCTGAACATTCTGGATGTGGGCGCCGGCAACGGCATGGTCGGGGATGAACTGCACGCCATTCATGTCAATAAAATCATTGGTATCGATATTATTCCCGAGGCTAAAAAAGCCCAGTTACGGGACCGACCCCTTATCTACAATGATTACCTTGTGGTCGACCTGACCAATCTTCCGGAAATGGAAGAAGAAAAACTGCGTCGATACCATCTTAACGCGTTAACCTGCGTTGCGGCACTGGGATTTGGCGATATTCCCCCGCGAGCCTTTATCAAGGCTCTGGATGTAATAGCCACTCCCAGCTGGCTGGCATTCAATATCAAGGAAAATTTCCTCTGTGAAAAAGACTCAACCGGGTTCTGCCGGCTCATACGCCAACTGTCACAGACAAAAGTCATCCAGATCCAGGCCTTTCGGCGCTATCAGCATCGTTTATCTATCACAGGCAAACCGTTATATTATGTAGCCCTGGTCGCTAAAAAACTTAAGGATATCCCTGATGAAATAATGGAACAATAACAGGTTGATTCCGTTATGATTGTCAAGGCCATTAATTAGAGTGTAAAAACAAACTTGATAAAACTGAAAAATGTCACCAAGGTTTATCCCAATGGAGTACAGGCCGTCAGTCATTTGACTCTGGACATCGCTGACGGCGAAACCCTGGTACTTTTGGGAACCAGTGGTTGTGGCAAAACCACAACCATGAAAATGGTTAATCGTCTGATAGAACCAACGTCAGGCGATATTTATATCAACCATAAACATTTCCGGGAATATGATCCAATTAATCTGCGCCGGAGTATCGGATTTGCGATTCAGCATATCGGGCTGTTTCCTCATCTGAATGTATTCGACAATATCGCCGTCGTACCCCGGCTGCTGCAGTGGTCGCAAGACAAAATCAAAGACCGTATTGACCAGCTTCTCAGGCGTGTGGGCCTGGAACCGGAAGAGTTTTCTCACCGATACCCCCGTCAACTCAGTGGCGGCCAGAAACAAAGAGTAGGTGTGGTCCGTGCTCTGGCTGCCGATCCTCCCATTATCCTGATGGATGAACCTTTTGGCGCACTGGATCCGATTACCCGCGAACAACTCCAGAACGAATTTATCGAGCTGGAATCCGAGATAAACAAGACTATTCTGTTTGTCACCCATGATATTTTCGAGGCTGTCAAAATGGGAGATCGTATCGCTTTACTCGATCAGGGTGTTTTGCAGCAGGTGGCCACGCCGGCCGTATTTGTCGAAAAGCCGGAAAATGAATTTGTGGAACAGTTCCTGGGGATACATCGTTTTCAACTGTCCCTCATGACCCGAACATTAAAAACCATCCAGCCGGCATTAACTATTGATGAATCACTGAAAACAGCTCCTCTGACCGGGCGGTATCTGACGGAGAAAAGCACACTCATCGATGCCCTGGATATGTTCCGTCGGGAAGATAAAAGCCTGCCGGTCTATCGCCGGAATCAATATCTGGGACACCTGGAAAGAAAAACCGTGCTCAAAGAAATAATCCAAATTATAGATGACGGAGCAAAAACGGCATGAGCTACCTGATCGATTTTTACCACAAGCTGGGAAGCTCCATTATGGAAAGGACCTACGAACATATCTATCTGGTATTTTTCTCGATGGTCATTGCGATCCTTATTGCCCTGCCGTTGGGGATATATCTGTCACGTTGTACCTGGGCAAACGGCGTGGCGGCCGTTATGGCCATGGCCGGCATTATCCAGACAGTACCCAGTCTGGCTCTGATAGCCTTTATTGTGGTGCTGTTTTCCGTGATTTCCCTGCCCACCATCGGTACCTTACCGGCCATGGTCGCGCTGGTACTGTATGCTCTGTTTCCCATATTAAGAAATACCTATACCGGGATCCGTCAGGTGGATCCGGCCATTATTGAGGTAGCCGCCGGCATGGGGATGAAGCCTCGTCAGATTCTGATGTCGGTGGAACTGCCGCTGTCTCTGCCGGTCATTATGGCGGGCATCCGGATTGCCACGGTGTGGACCATTGGCGTGGCGACACTGTGCGGCCTGATTGGGGCCGGCGGGTTGGGTGATCTGATTCTCAAGGGGCTCCGCAGTATCCAACTGGACTATCTCCTGGCCGGGACATTACCCGCAGCAGTCATGGCAATTCTGTTCGATGGGCTCCTAAGCTCTCTGGAAAAATGGCTTACTCCCAAAGGGATTCAATTGGAAAAAAAACAAGAATAATATACCATGGAATATGAAACGATAATATATATTGTACTGACCGGCCTTGTTGGCATTTTATTGCTATGGAGATTACAAGACCACCTCAATAAAACTGAAATTAAGCGAAAAAAACACCTGAAACAAATAGAAGATTTCGAAGCAGTTGATACGGATACCCCCTTAGAAAATCCTGTTAAAAAAGCCCAGGAAAAAGGTATACAAAATGTCACAGCCCGCTTCAGTATTATCCGCCGGGCTGTCCTGCCCTGCATTTTCTTTATGGTGCTATTATTAATAAGCCTTCCCTTTCTAAGCAGGCTACCCGCCACGATAATATCGCTTATAATAGCTGTTACAACAGTTATTGCAGGTATTGCTGCCAGGCCTTATATTGAAAACCTGATATCGGGAATCGTTATCACATTAAGTCGCTTAATTCGTATAGGGGATACCGTACTTATTGACAATAACTACGGAACCGTTGAGGATATTTCGATTACCCACACTACTATTAAGATATGGGATTGGCGGCGTTATATCATCCCCAACTCTTCCTTGTTGAATAAGGAATTCATCAACTATTCTGTGATTGATAATTATCGTTGGGTATCAATTGAATTTTGGGTCGATTATAATGCCGATCTTGAACTTGTGAAGAAATTAGCGGTGACGGCAGCAGAAAAAAGCCCCAATTTCGCCAATTACGAACCTCCTCGATTCTGGATAATGGATATGACCAAGGAGGCGATAAAGTGCCTGGTAGCTGCCTGGGCAGACAGTCCTTCACAAGCTTGGTTATTAAGCTCGGATACGCGCTCCGAACTGATTCAATCCCTAAAAGCTCATGGTATAAAAACTCATACCTATCTCTATCACAGAACAGCACCAGGAAAAGGACCTGATGATCTTGGCATCAAGCCAATTAAATTTAAGGAATAGTCCTATGTCGATAAAGACAAGACTTGCTATTATTGCTGTAATAGTCATTATTATGGGTGTCATTTTGTTAACCATACGCCGCCGCGAAACTGCATCTGGCCTTGTCCCTGCCTTTAATGCAGAATTTCTCACCCGGCCGGACGGGTATGAGGGATTGTGCCGACATTACGAGTTTCGCTTTCCCGTCAAGCCCAGACAAATGGCCGAAGGCCTAATGTATCGAGCCCTGGCCGACGGAGCGGTTGATGTGATTGACGCCTTTTCCACGGACGGGCGTATCCAGGCCTATGACCTTGTCATTTTAGAAGATGATAAAAACTATTTCCCCCCCTATTACGCGGCGCCTCTGGTCAGGGCAGAGGCGCTGGATGAATACCCTCAGATCGAACCGGTTTTGAATTTACTGGCCGGCCGGCTCAGCTACGAGATTATGCAGCAACTGAATTACAGGGTGGATGAAGAAGGCCATAGTGCTTATGATGTGGCCTTTGATTTTCTGACCGAAAATAATTTTATTACCCTAAAGACCCGGGCCGTCACGTATACCGGCCAGGTAACCATCGGCAGCAAGGAATTCAGCGAACAGGAAATCCTTGGAGAATTAATGTCCCTTATTATTGAATACAATACCGACCTCAGGGTGAACCGCAAACTCAACCTGGGCGGCACCCTGATCGCTTTTGAAGCACTCAAGGCCGGGGATATCGATCTGTATGCCGAATATACCGGCACCGGGCTGGTAACCATTCTGAAAGAACAGGTACAAACTGACCCGGATAAAACCTATCAAACCGTCAGGGAAATGTTCCTGGAAAACTACAATCTCATCTGGCTCCGGCCCCTGGGATTCAACAATACCTACACCCTGACCATGCGAAAAAATCACGCCCGGAAACTCGGCCTGAAAACCATCTCCGATCTGGCCCGGATGGTCAATAACCATCCCTGACCTCAAATCCCTCTTCCACTACTGCACGATACAACCGAGACAAAGACACGAATGTCCCACGTGGGACAATTTAGATTTGGTCTCTGACGTGCAACATTTAAGAATGTCCCACGTGGGACAATTTGAATTTTGACATGGGATTTTCGGGTTTATTTTCGGTAAGGTGTTGATAGTTAAAGCTTTGCTGAAATTACCTTAAGTCTTTGTTTCACAATATTTTACGACTGGCCAGGATAACCCTCTGTGATACAGTGTTTTATAGCGGTCACGTTTTAACTTTTTTAGCCACGAAAAGGCGCAAAAAAACACAAAAAAAATGCGTTGTGGAAGTGATTTCAAGGTTTTTTTGACGATGTCCCACGTATTTTCTAATTCCTGAGAGGCCGGAATGAATCTTTGAAGGGGGATATCCCTAACAATTTTTATGGATTCGCTTTACATAACCGATTTTCTGCCGTAAGATATGGTTTCCGAGGCGAGGGCGGCATTCTCGCAGAAAGGCAAAAATTCTTATGGTCAATCAGCAGGTAAGAAGCGACACGCAATTCTCAGTCTGAAACAGTCTGTGTTGCGTTTTTTGTACGGAGTGGGGAAAATATATGTAACTTTTCCCCGGTAATTCAGGATTTCAGGAAGAAATATTATGGCTCAGGAAGAATTCACCCAACTCAACCCCGGCGATCAAAAAATCTTAGAGAAACTCCAGGACCTACTGGGGATAAAATTAGAAGCAGTTTCAGATATCCAGTGGAATACAAGGGGCTATACAGTCAACCAGGCCGGGGAGGTTACGTGTTTGGGGTTGTACAGATGTGAAATCGATGATAAGAAGCTACAGGCACTGGTTGAGACGATTAGTCCATTGACGAGTTTAACCTCGTTATATTTACGCGATAATCAGCTCTCCGATATTTCCGTGCTCAAGGAACTGCCGAATTTGACGCAGTTATATTTAAGCGATAATCAGCTCT
>JAFGHE010000124.1 GCA_016930295.1 Sedimentisphaerales bacterium | reverse complement strand
CATACCGGAAGTCATCGGCCCGGCCGGACGAACCTTTGACCCTTACTCCATCGACGATATGACCCAGTCTATCACCCAGGCCCTCACCCACGATATCGACAACCCCCAACACCGCCTCACCGGCCTGCAACAGGCAAAAAAATTCTCCGAACAAAAAACCGCACAACTGACTTACCAGGTCTATGAGTCTGTAGCACACTGATTTTAAACGTACCTGTTCACACCCAACCTTATGTATATATACCTTGACAGGGGATTACGTTGTGGAGGGACTATATTTGTGGGTCGTATCGGCGGGACGGTTTTCAGGATTTTTCCGGGCCGCTATGGCCATGTCCCGCAGGCGCAGGACATCCATTTTACCGGAACCCAGCATGGGTATGGCGTCGATTTTGATATAATTGCCTCGTTTGGGTTTCCACATATTAGGGATATCGCTGGCGGAGACCATCTCATAGAGTCTCTCCGCCGGGCCGGCTTGCTCCAGGTATAAAACTACCAGTTCTTCACCCCGGGTCGGCTGCGGCACGCCGGTGACGACCACGACCTGTTCGTCCGTATTGAGAAAGTTCTGAATCAGGTTTTCAATCGCAATATGGGGTACCATCTCGCCGCCAACCTTACTGAAACGGGAAAGCCGGTCCGTAATGGTGATAAAACCATCCTCATCCATACGGGCCACATCGCCGGTATTGTAATAACCATCCTTTATAACCTCCGCAGTCTGCTCCGGCATATCCAGATAACCCTGCATCAGGTTATGCCCTTTGACCTGCAGCAGGCCCACCTGGCCGGGCGGCAGCGGCTGCTGCGTTTCGATATCCACAATGCGGGCTGTCATCCCCGGAATTAAACGACCCACAGTATCTTCAGAACGCGTGGTTAATTGAACGCTATCATCTTTTTTTCCATAATAATCCAGATTCAAAGATATCACGGGCGACAGTTCCGTAGCGCCGTATCCTTCCAAAGGGCGAATACCAAATTGTCCTGCAAACGTATCGGCAACCTGCTTTTTGAGCTTTTCCGCGCCGGCCACAATCAGACGCAGGCTGGCAAAATCGGCCGGTTTTGTTTTTCTGATATATTGTGTCAGGAAGGTCGGGGTGGCAACCAGCAGGGTTGATTTATGCTTGTGACAGCACTGACCCACCCGAACACCGTCCAGCGGATTCGGCACATAGACCGCCGACGCCCCTATGAGCAGCGGCAGCCAAAACGTGACCGTATAGCCAAACGCATGAAAAAACGGCAGTACGCCACAAATATTATCTTTAGGGCCCAGCTCAACCAGCATACGCACCGATTCCATATGCGAGATGATATTGTGGTGGGTGAGTATAATCCCTTTGGGTTGACCGCTGCTGCCGGATGAAAAAATGATGGTGGCTGTCTCGTCAGCACTGTATATCATAGGCAGCCCCAGACGATGATAGGGCAGAAAACGTGTCTTTAAATAGGTCCCTAACTTATCTTTCGGGGTGACTTCAGCGGCAATATCTTCCAGGAAAATCGAACCTTTTGGAGGCTCAAAACTTTCCAGCTTCTTTAAAAAATTTAAGGAGGTAATAACAGTTTTGATACCACATTGTTCGATGCTCTCTTCTCGAACCTGGGGTGAGACAACATAACTCAAATTCACACCAATCTTACCCAGTAGCATGACGGAGAGGTTAGCCAGTACACCACCCACCGAGGGGGGCAGCATAATGCCGATTTTGTTCTGACCGTATGTCCTGCTCTGTAAGTGTTCTTTTAAGGCAAAAGCGGCCGTGAGCGTCTGGCCATAAGTTAATTTCCTGCCCGTGCTGTCGCTGATACAGGGCCGGGCCCAGTGGCGCCGGGCAACACGAATAAAATAGTTCGTCAGAGGATGCCGTTTTAACTTTAAACCATTAAAGTAATTACAGGACAATTCTTCCAGTCGCTGACGCAGGTCATACAGACCGGCATCGACCGGTAACGCGTCTCCCACATGCAGGGATATTTTATAGGGCGCTTTGAATGGGGGCGGCTCCTGCGATTTACCATAAAAACGACCAAAGCGAGTAAGCCAGGCCCCGCCGGGATAGACCGGAACAATCTGAAAATTACGACTGGCCGGAAGACTTCGAAACGCGTCCATAAATTTGGGAAATATTCCTTCGGAACCCGGAATGCCTTCAACATGTAAACAGATCAAAGAGCCCTGCTTCATGGCCCTGCTGATTCTCTCGATAACACGGTCCATCTTCTCCGGCGGATCAATAGGAGACATATCCACCGCTCCAATGACCCGACATATCGCTTTAAACCATTTCTGACCATAAAACCTGCGGTTGGTAATCAGGCAGATCGGTGTTTGTAATGCGCGGGATAAAATTAAAGGATCGAGAATGGAAAAATGAGGACAGAGTAAAAGCGTATTTTTATAGTCAGGGATTTTTTCTATACCGGTCACTTCGATCCGGCACTTCAGACGCATATACAGTTTACACAGCCAGTAACTCAAAGTCGTGGATCCCAGAAACACCACCAACCCGGCCAGAATAATTACCCCTGCGGCCGCCATGATTAATAGTGTATTAATGGCCATCCCCGCTATTAGACCCATATAATACATATTTCCGTGATCCATACAGTCTAACTATCCTGGAATTCAACAAGAGATAAATCACATTATATCGAAATGATCATATAACTGCAAGCAGACCATCATTTCCTCTCCTTAGAGCGTATCGCACCAAAACATGTCCGCATATCCATCGGTCCGCAGATAAGCACTTTGTTTTCATGTACTTATGAAGACTGGTCGTGTCGCCGCAACTGGAACTGTTTTTGCCCAAACGGGTATATAAACCATTCTATCAAATCCAGACGGGAAAAACAAAGATTTTTTACTGAAAATTGGACGCCAGCGTCAAATGTATTGCGAAGCGTTGATTTTGGGTTAAAAACAATGCTTTAAATTGGATATATTTACTTTTGACGGGAGCATCAAATTGGAGTTTATGAAGCCTAATCCACTTCAGCCTGACTGGATCATGATTTTTTTAGACCGATATGCTTGTTTCCTGGGAAGGATTATCTGGAGTACCCCCACATTCAGGGATGCTTCAATATGGTTTGCGTCGATCACGTTGGGATCTATCATGAAGGTCCGCTCATAACTACCACCTTCATATTCCGTATAAATCTTGTTATGACCGTGAATCGAATACCTCTTAAGGGGTGCCCGGACGGAGAGGCTATTCCTTTCCGCCGTCAGCTCGATATCTTTTCTATCAACACCGGGTATGTCCAGATAAAGAACAACCGCGTCATCTTGTTCGAGCAGGTCCGTCAGGGGCATACGTATCGTTTCAGGTCCGGATTCTTCGGCAGGCAGTTCCTCTACATGTATGGCAATATCCGGTACGTTGTCGATTTTCATCAGAGGATGGTGCTTTCGTTTTTCAATACTGCGGTTCTCCATGGCCCGATAACCTCATGGATTTGGCCTGGATAAATTATAGTAATGCTCCAGGCCTGCCTTTCATCAATTCCATTTGTCATTCACTTTTTCCGTACCGCCACTCATAGATTAAACTAATAAGAAATAACACACTAAAGCAGGATATCAATATAGTTAAAACAGTATATCGCATGGTTACACCTCCATGGAATAATTTTGAGTCAGGACTCATATCTTATTTTCATGAGGGCAACAGCATGTGAGCCATAATTTTTCCAGGTATTGAATTTCATGATATGGCGGTGGGGCAGATAACCCACCGCCACCAATGTTGCTGTTAACCGGCCTTGACACTGATTTGTTTCGGTCGGCTTGCCTCAGCCTTGGGTAACACGAGCTCTAACACACCCTGCTTCACCGTGCCTTCGATCCGGTCAATATCCACTTCATCCGATAGCGTAAAGGACCGTTCGTAATCTCCGGTGCGATATTCGCAATAGCTCAGACGGCGATTTTCCACAGGTGGGTTTGACTCCACTCGTCCGGTAATAGTCAGAACATGCCGTTCCACGTTAATATCCACGCTTTTTTCATCAACGCCCGGCATGTCCGCCACCACTACTAAGGCATCTTTACGTTCATGAATATCGACACGGGGTATAAACACTGTTCGGTCCCGGGTTCGCTCCATGTCTCCGGCCTGGGCTTCCTGTTTTTCAATATCTTGGGATTCTTTTTTCTGTAATTCAGTTCGCATGGTTTTCACCTCCCTTCTTAAAACGACTTGATATCTATCTTTTTGGGTTTATCCTGTTCACTACGCGGCAGATGGATACAAAGAATTCCCTTGTCCAGCCGGGCTTTAACGCCCTCAGCGTCAATCTCAAAGGGAAGCTGCATACTCCGGACAAAACTGCCGCTGCCACGTTCCTGGCGATGATATGTTTCGCCTTCTTTCAACTCGTACGGGTTACGGGATCCACGCAGGGTTACGGTATCACCCTGTACGGAAATATCCAGGTCCGCGGGCTCCACGCCCGGCAATTCAGCCGTTAATACTATATCCTCACGGCCGCTCCAAAGATTAATTAATGGATACTCCCGTTCAGTTGTACTGGGATAACGATCGAACATCCGGTTCAGATCATTACTTATCCTGCGCATCTCACGCCAGGGATCCCAGTCCCAAAGTCGATTAATTCTGTTACCGTTCATCTGTCGTCACCTCCTTTCCTCATCGAGGAAAACTCTAAACTTGTTGACAATTTTTTTAATACTACTCTCGATGCCGCCGCCAAAAGTCAAATTTACCAGTGTAAAACAGGCTTTATAAGTCCGTATCAAAGCTGCCACATACTTTTGACGATGGCGTCCACACATAGTTCATACCTGCAAAAAATATGCCAAAAAACCGAGGCCTCCCTATGGCGTTTATAACCTATTTAAATAATTGAGGTTATAAAAAAACATTCATGTGAGAATTTGATTTAGAACCGAAAAAGCAACATTTCGTCTGCCAAAATGGCAGAAAAAGCAGGTGGGAAAGATGTCAGTAATACTCCCTGAATTGTGACAGCCGTTCCCATAGTCCCATTTCAACCGGCCCCAAAACCGGTTAAAATTGATTTTATATGGAGTTCGAGGGTAAGGTAAATTTATATCCGATTTCGCGGATCGTGTGGATATAGGTGGGATGGTGAGGGTCTGGTTCAATCTTGTTACGCAGGGTATTGACAAACCGGTCGATGGTTCGCGGTGTGACCAGGCAGTCGTAGCCCCAGACCTTATTGAGGATTTCATCACGCGTCAGGGCCCGGCCGGGTCGTTTCAGAAAAAGATGCAGCAGCTTGAATTCCTTGGGTGAAAGCTTGAGTTCCTTGCCCTTTCGGGTAAATGTCCGTGCCGATATGTCCAGCCGGGCGTTGCCGAATTCGAAAACATCCGGCTCCGCCTGACGACGCCGACGCAGAAACGCCTCCACCCGCGCCAGCAACTCCTTAATACTGAACGGCTTGGTTACATAATCGTCGGCGCCAAGGTTCAGACCCAGCACAATATCCGATTCCTGACCCTTGGCTGTCAGCATAATAATGGGCATGTCCAGTTTCTCTTTGCGGATCAGCCGGCAGATCTCATAGCCGTTTATCTTGGGCAGCATGATGTCCAAAAGAATCAAATCAGGATGACCGTCCAGGGCCGCATTGAGTCCTTCTTCACCCTCTTCCGCGGTAATCACCGTATAGCCTTCATACTCGAAGTTATCCTTCAAACCACGCAGCATCGCAGCATCGTCTTCAACTATCAGTATTGTTTCCATAATAAATCACAGAGTAAAAGCTATTCTGTTATTCTGTAAACGGATGCCACCGTCAAAAGTGGATATTGGCACTTAAAACCGTTGTTTTTAATCCAGAAACAAACTCTCGCAATACTTTTGACGCCGGCGTCTAAACGGTATTTCATTTATTTATGATTATTCGCCGGGATACTCACCGTAAACGTCGATCCGTCACCCGGCTTACTCTGAACGCTTATCTTTCCACGATGAGCATCAATAATAAATTTCACGATACTCAGTCCCAGCCCGCATCCTTCGGTTCGCCGGCTCAGACTCTGATCCGCCTGGTAAAACCGGTCAAATATCTTCTTCACCGTACGCTTTGACATGCCCATCCCGTTATCGGACACCTCAAAGCATACCCGGTCCTGGTCATGATATACACGCAGCCGGATCTGCTTCTTATCATCATACGTATATTTACAGGCATTGTCCAGCAGGTTTACCAGGACGGTCACCATGCCATCCGGGTCGACCCATATCTCCGGCAAGTCATCGGCAATCTCAACCTCAAGATGGCACTTAGACTTATGGTATCCCGTCTTGACGGAGTTGATCGCGTCATTGATAATATGTTTCGGGTGTGTTAGAGTTTTATCCAGGGTCAGCTTATTACGTTCCATACGCGAAAAGCTCAGAAAGTTTTCTATCATCCGGCTCAGGCGATGATTTTCCCGGCTCACCAGTTCCAGATATTCATGGACCTGCTGCTGGTCACGATACCGCCCCTCCAGCAGCGTATCCACCAGCAGTCGCATTGACGCCAGAGGGGTCTTGAGCTCATGAGAGACCGTGGCTATGAAATCATTCTTGAGCCGGTTCAACTTTATCTGCCGGTTCAAACTGCGGCCTGCCAGAATGCCCGCACCCGTGATGATTGCAATCACCAGTATCGCTGACCAGATATACAGCGCCGCCTGTTTGTCCGCCACGCTTTTGAATACATCTTCATTCTTATAATAAAGTTCTACCTGCCAGCCGGACAAACAGGTATCACTCAAAGCTTTTCTGATAAATGTCTCTCCCATACTATCCGCCGGAGCGATGATCTGGCGGCCGGAAAAGTCCCGAATACCACAGGAGACCAGAGAATCTTCCAAATCCTTGACCGTTTCATTCAAATAGTCTCTGAGACTCTCTGGAGTAAAAAAGACGAACGTAATCCTGTCCCGGGCAGAATATCGCATCCCATAAACACGGTCATCCAGTAATTGGATTTCTTCAATTTTTCCTTCCGGCAGGGAATCAGACGTATTCATCGTCACATCGGCCGAAGCAGCCTGCCGGGATAGTTCCTCAAAGATGAGCATCTCTCTGAGGATGTTTAAATCCTCCGTTATACCTTCCCCTGATTTTAAGTCCTCTGCCAACGTTATGGCCTGGTTGAACATGAATATCCGGGTAGAACTCGGAAACGCCATACACTCGCTCGTTAAAAACCGCCCGTCCTCCAGACCGGCCAGCAATCTGAATAACTCACGAGTAAAATTCTCAGAACCAGCTTCCTTCAATAGGCCGACCAGCATAATACGTATCCGACCAATCTGAGTCAGAACAGCAGGGTCTGACCATTCTGTATCCACAGAATTGACTACCGAATAACCTCTCTGGATGGCCTCATCCAACCGGCCGGACTTCTTCAGACATCGCATCAGGCCCATAATCGCTTTTATCCGTATCCACTCGCTGTCGGCTCTGTCCGCCAGCAACTGATACTGACGCCGGGCCGATTCTATATCTTTACTGACAAATTCCAACTCCCACGCCTCATCAAAATCTGAGGGCAAATCATACTGTGATGTACCCGATTCGGCTATTAACGGGTACAGCAGGTTACCTTGGCGGTCAAATATCAACAACCCGTCAACGGTTATCCTCTCCGCTGAATCAGTAATTACTTCATAAGGCCAACAGGATTTGGGAACGACCCTGCTTTTTAAGTATTCGAGATTGGATAGCCAGCGCTTCTCAAACGCATCGGCCGCGTCATCCAGGCGGACCTGATAAAAATCAATCAGCCTCTGACGTACTGCCAGACGCTCGTTTTTTACCGTCTGGAGCAAAAACCAGACTAAACAGAGCGTGGGTAGTATCACTACAATCCCCAGTAGTAATACTACCCTGCGCAACTGACTGTAACTGTTTCCTGACGAATATCTACTCAAAATATCTCCACCACGCCCGGTGACTCAAACAGGGTTATCTGAGTTACGGGGCTTCTTCATAAATCGCGGCAACATCTTCCGCCGACAGGGCATAATTGTATATGCGTACATCGTCAATCGTGCCTTTGAATACGTAGCTGGATGTCGTCGTTCTTTCACCCCCAATGACCAGGAAACCTTCACCACCAATCGGAGGCGTACGCAACGTACCACTTCTGAATTCCTTGCCATTGAGATAAGATGTCATGGTGTCGCCCTTGCGTACAATACTGATACAGTGCCACCGGCCCGATAGCTTATCCGGTGTTAAGCCGGTATCCCACATGTTATCTCGCTGATTGACGATAAGGGTCCGCGGCTCTTCACCGGAAAACTGGAGCGTATATTGATTCATATTTCGGGCACTATTGGATTTGGTGACTACTCCGGCCCACATTTTCTGGTACGGATCGGCTTTGATCCACAACGATATCGTATAATCTCCTGAAATCTGGAGTTTATAATTCGTTTCAGTCTTGATATAGTCATCAATCCCGTCAAAGAGTAATGCCCCGCCATGTCGGCCCCCGTCGGGTTGCCACATCGGTCCGTTAACCAGATTCGCACTATTGTCTTCACCGCTGCTGTCTCGGGCTATGCCGTCGCTGGTTTCATCCAGTTTCCACCAGCCGATAAGCCGGGCACTGGTATTAAACTTCCACATATTTCCAGACTTGATCGTGCCGTCCTCCTGAACCTCATCCACCCGCCAAAAATATTCAGTATCTTTTTTCAGCGGTTTCCGTAGCTCATACTGTGTGCCTTCCTGCTCGGTGACCATCTCGATGGCTTCTTCTGAAGTACCAAAGTACAATTGATGGGTCACCGCCCCTTCGCCGGCCTCCCATTTCAGTTGGGTCATATCGGTTTTTACCACAGAACCGTCCGGCGGATAAACGCATTTGGCCCGGGCCAGTTCTTCCTGCTCACGAGCGAGCCGGGCTTCTGCTTCTGCCTGGGCCTGCGCCTGCATTATCTGCATGGCGTTGTTAATAACATCACCTAACGGCGGCAGGTCATTCACACTCAGACGAATACTACATTGATTCACTGTCTCAACCGTTCGGAACTGGACACTGGTTCCATCAAAGTGTTCCGCAATCTTCATCACGGGACTTTCAGGGGCCGCAGGCTTTACACGCTCGTCCGGCATCCACGAGGTGACACTATGATTTATCTGTGTATCAATCAGACGCATCGCGCCGCCGACATCCACCAGTACCAGTTTACAGGTGTCGGCCGGTATCTGATTAAGCGCTTCCTGGAGCGGTCCGCCCTTGATAACGGATTTGCCTGACTTCACCGCCCCCTTGGATAAATCCATTATACTCGGCGTCATGGTGATGATATTACTTTGACCGGCCTGAGCCAGGTAACAACTGGCAACCTCCCCATCGAAGAAACTCGTCAGGTATTGACCCTGAGCCGTTTTATCCGGCATACTCTCCCGCTGTTCATTATTCAAAGCCATACGAATCGCCGTATCACCGATGGATAATAACTGGGAAAGCAACTGTTGGGTTTGTGCGGGATTATGACTGGTAATCGCTACGCCCACTCGGGCAACCACGGGACTCACTTTCCGGGCCCATACACTATCTTCACCTGCTTCTCTTAACGGCAGAACAAACAGGGTAATCTGCTCAATATTGGCAAAGATCTCCCGGCCGATATCCAGTCCGGTCAGATCCTTAATCGCCTGATGTGCCCGTGCCACCTGCTGCGGTTCTGCATCACTTAAAGCCAGGCTCACCAGTCCCACGGCCTCGGCAGGCACTGCTTCGAACCCGGCGCGGGTCAGGCTGGAGGTGCGAATGAGTTTATAAGGCAGGCAATTATGGCCGTCCTTAAACCAGACAGTGCCTTCCAGAGTAATGTTTTGCTCCTCAATGGATAGATAGGCAATGGCATCATCAATATTATGGATATCCCCAAGTGCTTCGGCGGCATAAAATTCAGGAGGTATAGAATACCCGAATTGCTCCTTGACATTGGCGACTGTCCGATCCACATCTACCCAAACGGTTAGGGTATTGTTTTCACGTTCCTTGCGATTCAAGCGCGCAAAGGCCTTATTTTCCGATGCCAACGACGGCCCATGGTCCATACCCTTATATTTCCTGACTGCCTGGATCACCAATTCCATTGGTTGGCCGACAATAATAACCGTATCATCATATACTGCACCGCCTTGGTTGGAAAAAATGAATGTCTGCATACCTTCTATGGACTCGCCGGGCTGTCCGGCCATTCCCAGTCCTGCCATTATCATCCCCTTCAAAGCGTCACTTTTACCGGGAAACAGAATCCCAATTAACGAAGGACTATCCTTTATTTCCGATATGCCAATCGCCATCCCGCGAATCTTTTTAAATTCCGCCATCATGCTCGGATTTAAAAGGGCGCCGATGATATCACTGGGCGACTTTTCCCATCCAGCTGTCCCCATAGCGGCCAGTGGATTTTCCAGCGGAGTTCCCTTGAGCATATTCAGGATGGTCTCAACCTGCTTGCCCGGACTGCCAAACTCAACATAGACCTTGATATCCGGCGGCATTAACTCAGCCGGGTCGGGGCTGACCAGATCAGCCAGCAGAGACTGAGCCTTATTAATAATTTCACCTTGTGATGGAAACCGATCCACCAGTTCCGTTAAAGTTGTCCTGGCCATCGTTTCGTTCTGTTGTTTGATATAACACATCCCCAGCCGATACATCGCCTGGGCCACCTGGCCATCTTTAGCAGATCTGTCTTTGATTATCTCCTCATAGATTTTTATGGCCGCACCCAGATTCCCTTCCATTTCCTCCTGATAAAGTCCCTCCTGGATTAATTGACCGGTCGACTTGGCCGCCATCGTGGATGAACTCACCACTACCAGCCCCAAACACATAACAATTACTGTCTTTAAAACTTTCATAAACATGTCTCCTTTCAGGCGTTATGCCCTAATGTACCAGAATTATTCTATTTGGCCCAATTTATTCCTGAACGGAATATTCCATCTCCAATTACTTATCTGTCATAACGGGATTACTCATCTTTTTCAGCCTTATTATGAAAAAGAAACATTACCAATTTGTTACGAGTGTGTCATTTATTAGTGATTTTTAGTAATTTTTAATGCAAGCTAAATAGGTGCCACCTTCAAAATGGATTTTGGCAATTAAAACCGTTGTTTTTAATCCAGAAACAAACTCTCGCAATACTTTTGACGCCGGCGTCTAAATAACATCGAGATAGGATTTATATATCAAGACTGAGGGATATATACTGGAATGGGGACGAATCCCTATTTTACCCAGAAGCATTTAATGTTATACAGATAATAAATACCTTGCTAGGAATTATAATGATTTTAATATTAAGAACTTATGAAAATAATATCCTATATCCCTACCCTATCTGAAGTTATCCACATACTGAAGTATCTATTATTTGGTTGGCCCGAAATTAATGGCTGGAAATTTAGGGTAGTATATACTGTCTTAATACATGAAATCAGGTATAACCAGATGAAACGAAGGTCTATATTATCCCTTTTCATAAAGGGATTTATGGATATACTTTTGGGCTATTAGCCAAATACCACAATTAGATGCCTTTATATTAGTGAATACTATAGAGCCTAAAGATATCTTTTTTTTGCGTAAATTATCCACACCTTGTCAACAGTCATTGGCATGTCTGTTTTTCCTGAAAAAGGTAGCCCCTTAGGCTTGAAATTGGCCAACCATTTCCTGATATTTATCGGACAATAATAGGCTGATTATCAAAATAAAATCACATAAAACATTACCCATGAAGACTTTATACGAATTTTCTTTCGTTTTGCAATATTATATTACTATCTATGTATTGTCAGAGAATTTTAAGTGTAATTTAAATTACTTCATCCGGGATTGGCATCGGCGTGAAAGTATTGCGAATCATTGATTCTGGGTCAATAACTACGGTTTTAATGGGAAATATCTTCTTTTGACATGAGTTCTGGATGAGTATTATAAATCTAAACTGTTATTGTTTTGACTGCCTTCAAAGGCGCTGCTGCGTGTACGCAAGATAATGTCGTATGAGCGTATATACAAATAACCACGGCTTTTTTGTATTCGATTCATAATCATTTTTACCATTGCCTGACTTTCTAACATCTCCAGTTTCAGACCCAGTTGTTCAATACCCGAAATTTCGCTGTCGTTTATTTTCATGATAATATCTCCAATCTCGATGCCGGCATGATAAGCGGGAGAATCTTTTTCGACCTTTTTAACCATGACATTTCCGGGATTGGCATACACATTATAGCGCTGGATCATTGATTCAGTAAGGGCCACGACTTCCAGGCCAAATAATTTGCTTGCCAGCTCAATCCCGTCCGGTTTGGGACGTTGCCTGAGCGTCAATTCGATTTTTTGCTGTTTACCATCTGACATCAGTGTATCAGTGCCATTACCTCGCAAGACATTAAATACCAGGGTAGCGCCTAAATGGCGATCCAGTAGATTCAGATAAAAATTTATAGCAGAATTAATCACCACTCCATCGACAGTGGTGATCACATCGCCTGTTTGAAAGCCGGCAGCATCAGCCGCTGTGCCGGCACGGACGGATTGAACCAATAAGCCCTTGACTCCCATCATTTTCATTTGACTCGTAATGTTGGTTACTTGCATACCCAGATTTATCCGTTTCTTAAACTCAATATCATTACTGAGCATTTCAGGTAGATTTTCCGTCAGCCGGTCTATCGAAATGGCAAATCCAATCCCCTGGGCGGCCCGACGAATGGCCGTGTTGATTCCGATCACCTCACCATTGATATTCAGTAGGGGCCCGCCACTATTGCCCGGATTAATAGGAGCGGAAATCTGCAGCATTTCCGGCATAATAACGCCTTCCCCCAACTCCACATCCCGGTGAATCGCACTGAGTATGCCATCCGTCAAAGTCTGCTGATAACCGAATGGATTACCAATGGCCAGGACCGTCTCGCCAATGTAGAGGTCATCGGAACACTCTCCCAATGTTACTGTCGGCAGGGATTTATCAGCATCGATTTTCAGCAAAGCAAGGTCAACGGAATCTTTGACTACCACTTTACGAGCATCAAACTTACGCCCGTCAGACATGACTACGGTAATTTCGTCGGCACGTTCCACCACATGGGCATTGGTCACGATATATCCAAGCTCATTGATAATAAATCCCGAACCCAGGGACGGAATCTCCATCCGCCGGCGGGAAAACGGCCAGTCGTCACCTGACCAGAACCAGAACGGATTCTCCACCCGGACCTCGGTTATATATTTACTGGATATGCTCACTACCGCGTCTTTATTCTTTTCATACGCCTCCACAATGGGAGTACGCCGGGAATAAGAACCCTCCGCCATAACAGGCTCTCTGACTGATAATTGAATCAGAATAACCAGTAAACCGATAATCAAAAGCTTTTTCATCATCAAACCTTTCGAGCGCTAATATGTTCTTTTTTCAGTAATTATCTATATATATACAGAGTTTATTAAATGGTATCTCATACACAATCTATAATGTACTTCCTTGGGCGAGCGGTATGTTCCTGTACTGCAAATGCGGGAGCATCAGCAGGCCATAAACCCACCAATATCTGATTATAACCAATACCGGATTATTGAAAACAGAAATCCGGACATATCAGAGAAACCTGATTGCGAGCTTGATTTCAATCGCCCGGGTCCGAACTGGATTTTTCTGCCCTGTTTGTACTATAATTATACAAACATAACGTATACCAGTTGAATACAGAAAACTGCATAAATCATGATAATAGCATTAATTATCCGTAATGGCTATTCCGAGTGAGAAAGGCAGGGTGATCGAAAATGATTAAAAAAGTCCTTTTTTATATAACAGTCTTGATGATTATTTTAGGCGGCGTATATAGCAGTATCCCCCGCTCAACAGCAACACAGCCCCAGACACCCCAAACCATCCCATCTCAGATTCTGATTGACGATTTTACCAGTCCCAAAGACAGTGAGCAATTCCCCGGCCCGTGGGAATTCATTACCGACCAGGTCATGGGCGGTGTCTCCACCGGAAATATGGAAACAGGCAAGTGGGATGAGCGTGACGGCCTGCGCATGAGAGGAAATGTGTCGCTGGAAAATAACGGCGGCTTTATCCAGATGCGATTGATGCTCAAGGCAAAGGGGGAAAATTTCGATGCCTCGGGCTACGACGGCATCCGATTGAAGGTCAAAGGCAATGACCACACCTACGCCGTCCACCTGCGCACCAGACATACCTGGATGCCCTGGCAGTATTACCAGGCGGATTTTCTGGCAGGCCAACAGTGGCAGCAAATAAATATCCCCTTTAAAAAATTTAAATCCTATAATCTGGAAAAGGACCTGGACGTTACATCGCTTGAATCCATTGCGATTGTGGCCAGTGAAAAGGCCTTTACCGCTGATGTAACAGTAGATGAAATAAGTTTTTATAAAGATATGAATGAAGAAAACTATAAAAAACTGACGCCCGAGGAAGCACGGGTCATCGTCCATAAGGGAACCGAACGCCCCTTCACCGGCAAATACTATAAACATAAGGAGCAGGGCACATATACCTGTAAGCGATGCGGAGCCGATTTATTTACATCCTCCAGCAAATTCGAGTCCGGCTGTGGCTGGCCGAGCTTTGACGACCAGATACCCGGCGCCGTCAAAAGCGTTCCCGACGCCGACGGCATACGCACCGAAATCCTCTGTAACCACTGCGGCGCCCATCTCGGGCATGTCTTTGTCGGTGAAGCCCTGACTCCTAAAAATACCCGCTACTGTGTGAACTCCATCTCCATGGATTTCAAACCGGCCGATGAAAAAGCCAATAAAACCCAAAAGGCTGTCTTTGCCGGCGGGTGCTTCTGGGGAGTGGAGTATCATTTTAAAAAGGTTCCCGGCGTGCTATCTACCTCCGTCGGCTATACCGGCGGCCATGTGGACAAACCCTCCTATAAACAGGTCTGTTCCAGCCAGACCGGCCATGCCGAAGCGATGGAAGTAGTCTTTGACCCGGCGCAAACCAGCTTTGAGGATCTGGCCAAACTGTTTTTTGAAATCCACGACTTTACCCAGATGAATCGTCAGGGGCCCGATATCGGACCGCAGTATCGCTCCGCCATCTTCTATCAGGACGAACACCAGAAAGAAATTGCGGAAAAACTTATAAAAATCCTCACCCAAAAAGGTTACGACGTCAAAACCCAACTCGTCCCCGCCCAAACCTTCTGGCCCGCCGAAGACTATCATCAGGACTACTACCAAAAAAAAGGATCTCAACCCTACTGCCATATCTATAAAAAAATCTTTTGAACAAAGGGTAGTGTCCTTTTGCTTTTTCAGAGTTTTGTCTATAAGTATCTTTGAAAAGCCTCTAACACTCAGACATATAGAGTGTAATGATTTTTAACCGGATTAACTTGATTTTATCCATAGTTGGGATATGATTCGGGGTGAAAATTTCGTAGGACGGAATGAGCCCATGTGATTTTGTCTAAAGGCAGCTATTTAATGAATAAAATTGAGCAGGCAGTAGATAATTTCCATACTGGTTTTAATTGTGCACAGGCGATTTTAGGCTCTTACGCGGACCGATTCGGACTGGAGTGTGAAACAGCCTTCAGAATAGCTGCCGGTTTTGGCGGTGGGATGCGTATGGGCAGTGTTTGCGGAGCAGTGACCGGTGCTTATATGGTGTTAGGTTTGAAATTCGGCAGCAGTGTGGCTCATGATAAAAAATCAAAGGCCGACACCTATGAACAGGTCACGGATTTTACCGCCAGATTCCAGGCAGCCCGCGGCTCGGTCATGTGTAAAGACCTGCTTGGCTGTGATATCTCCTCTCCCGAAGGTTACCAACAGGCCCGGCAAAATGATTTATTCAATACCGTCTGTCCCCGCATGGTCCAAACCGCCGCAGAAATTATCGAAGACTTGTTCGCGGAGAATAGTAAATATTGATATTTCTCAGCCGAACTGTCTATCGAGACAGATCCTCCGGATTACCATCTGTCGTACCGAGCCCGATAAAAAACCTTTTCCGGATTTGTGTGGGAGGGGGATATCCACCTCTTTTTTAGACGGCCAAAACAAT